>JAGWZB010000503.1 GCA_018969045.1 Planctomycetota bacterium
TTCTTTGGCCCTAACCGCACACCGCGAGAACCAAACGATGGGAAACAGCGAATTTACAATCCTACATCAAGCGATGGTTGCACCCGATGACTTTGCCGTACGGCTCAGGTACCGCAGCCAAAACGGGGAGTTGACAGAACGAGTCATCAGCCCGATCAAGATGGCCGACTCGCGATCGTTGTTGGCACTATGCTTGTGCCGCGAGAACCCACGCCGCTTTGAACTCGATCGCTGCAGCCACATCGAATTGGTTCCCGCTCATGAAATCCTCATGCCCATGGAATTACGAGTCATTGAGGCCGCACCAGCCAAACCCCCTCGGAAACCTCGCAAAAAAAACGCCGACGAAACTGTGCCCAAAGAAAAAGTCTCGGCATGAACTAGCTCAAGCATCGAGGCGGAAGTCCGACCGTCGCAAACGCTCGACAATCTGATAGCCCTCAATCTGGTAGCCCTCCCATAGACAAAGCGGGTGATGGGATTCGAACCCACGACTTCCAGCTTGGGAAGCTAGCACTCTAGCCGCTGAGTTACACCCGCAAGGAGGTTCTTTCGACCTAGCAATGAAACTATCCGATCGGTCGTAAAAATCAAGTCTTTGTCAAGGAATCTATCGGCAAGTGGCTCTAGTCATCCTTTTCCACGGAAGTCTCCCAGCCGTCGTACTGGCCTGAGCAAGAATCGGCAAGCTCAAATAGCTCAAGCGTCACTTGGTTGATGGAGTCCCAGTCCACATCATCGACCCTTTCAAAACTTACGCTCATGGGATTTGCTGCCTGAGAATCCGAATCGACTTGCTGCTGCAGGATGCTAAAACCCAGATCCTCGATGCTAGCTACAAAACGACCTCTTGTAGCTTCGTCGGGAAAGTAAGCCCAATGAGACACGAGCCTTTTTTTCTGGAGTCTATCGCCCAGAGATTGCAAGTGCTCGATCACATGCCGATTTTGAATACGTTGCCAGTCCCGAGGTGTGGGATACAAAACATCCAGGTACTGACTCCAGTTTGGGTCCTGAAGACTTCCAGAATCCCACTGATAGGATGGGAATTTCGACATGCAACTGGCGATGGCATCTTCAAAACCAACGAAGTCAGTTGCGTATGAATAAAATTCACGTCGTCCATCGGTCGTAATGCGCCCGACAAAAACCCCATCGAGGCTCGAAGTGATAGTCTCGGTGATCGCATCCTCAATGTCTGCAAGTGCCTTGGATTCTCCAGCGTCTGAAAGCCCATCGTCGCGTGGTGACTGAAAGGTTACCCATACCCATAACAACCAAGGCCTACTCGGGTCGGGGACCCTATCCCGAATTCCAACATCTAAAAACAATGAAGCAAGCTTGTCATTCACATTTGCAAAATAGAAATCCCATTGATCGGACATAGTAGGAGTATCCAAGTGTGTAGGTTGCCAAGAAAAAGGTCCGTCAGAAACCGATGTGATTAGAGTACCAGAAAGATACGAATCACGGGGTTAATGTCGGATATTCGTCAACATTCCAGAAGAACCCTCAAGCTGTTTTCGGTTACAATCACAGACCAACAGCCGAGTGTACTAACAATTGTTTGCTTTGTTTGCCGGAACGATTTAAACGATGTCCATCGAAGTAACTTGTCAAGCATGCCGCAAAACGTACCGAGTCAAAGAGGACGTTTCGGGTAAGAAGATACGCTGCCCATCCTGCAAAGAGATCGTTGTCGTTCCTGTCTTGGTACAGGAATTCTATGTAGAGGACAGCGTCCAACGGCCCGCGGTTCCAAGCGGTCCGAAAGGTCCAAGTGGCAGGGTACCTGGTAGAAGCAAAGAGACTATACGCATATTCGATGTGGTACTGCCACGACGATCGATGGTCCAGAGTTCCAAGCCCTCGCGGACCCACTTGCGCAGATGGTAGCTACCTACTGCGCAGGATGCGAAGAGGTTTTCCCGATCGATCAGTTTGCCTGGAGCGATACCGGTGAGAAGATTTCAGACTATTACTTGCGTTATCAGCAGCTTGGTAGCCCGCTACAGAATTTTCTCGTGTCTCGAACAGGCATGTTCACCCTTGCCGCAGTCCCCTTCCTGCTAGCGATGATTGCCTTTGTGATCTTCAGGAACAACTGGTTGATTTTTGCCGGAGTGCTCTCAGTGGTTCTAGTAATCGTCCTTCACACCGTAGCCTTGGGCCCAATCGTGCTCCAGCAAGTCGTCGGAACCAGCGACGCAAGAGAACTGCAGTAACCGGGCTCCGTTGGGTTGATCGTCGCCCCACCGGGCTCAATGAGATAGCCCAGGGCAAAGCCAAGCGAGGCCCTGGGGATTGGTTGCCCAAGGTAGTTACACCAAGGTAGTAGGCACATTCCATGTGCCGTTCTTAGGATAGAATCAATCGCGCATCGCCCCATTACCGACGGCACAGCGGAGTGTGCCTTTTACTTTGGCTTGTGCCCCAAGGTAGTAGGCACATTCCATGTGCCGTTCTTAGGATAGAATCAAATGCACATCGCCCCATTACTGACGGCACAGCCGAGTGTGCCTTTTACCTTGGCTTGTGCCCCAAGGTAGTAGGCACATTCCATGTGCCGTTCTTAAGACAGAATCAATCGCGCATCGCCCCATTACCGACGGCACAGCGGAGTGTGCCTTTTACTTTGGCTTGTGCCCCAAGGTAGTAGGCACATTCCATGTGCCGTTCTTA
>JAGWZB010000504.1 GCA_018969045.1 Planctomycetota bacterium
CTTCGCCAAAGGCTCTTAGGTCCTGATACTACTAAATATCGATCCTAGTAGATGCTAAGGCGATTGGTTCAGCTGCCCCTCGGCGGATCCTGATGCTTCAGCGGATCCTGATGCCCCGGTCCCTTGCTTGCTAATTGACTTGCCGCTGCGAAGACTCTCGAGCCTACTTGCCGAGGATCTGCTGAACATCTGCTTGGACTCTTTCGGATCCGCATAAACCTTTTTGAATGTCCCGAGTTTTTGACTGCGAGCATCAATGACTTCGGTGGTCACCTGCGAACGAGATATCTGTGGGGAACGCTGGACGGATTCGTCGTTGATCCCTAATTGAGGATCCACTTGTTGGAAATGCCTCTGGAAAGACGGTGGCAATTCAATCGTTTGAGTCGCGCGATTGGGCTGATTGATCTTGGCTGGTTCGGCAATCACGGCACTTACCACCGCTTCTGACTCTCTGCGCTCGATGTGGTTTGCGGGCTGAACACCACCGGTTGTTTGTGCCATCGCACTCTCAACCTGCGGCTTATCACTAGGCGAACCCTGGGGTTTTCGAAGCTTTGACTCGACCCCAGGCAAAAGCTTGATGGTCGGATCCGACAACGTTGTACCCCCTTGGCGACCTTCGAATTTAGCGATGATGCTCAGTTTCATCGTGGGTCCCTTGGTATCCCCCCAGGGCAACCAAACGCTGTAAGCTGGCCCAATCGATGTCTTGCTCATGTGTTTAGCAAAATCATCGGCTTCGATCACGTACTTGCGCAAGGGCTTCTGATTCTCTGGATCCTGATCGTCTGCATCGAACACAAACACCACCAACTTGCCATCGATTTCGATCGGATCGTTTTGTTCCTTTTGGTAGAAAAAGACCCGGCCGCCGAAGCCCCGGACACCAGGTTGATTCGGTTGGCGCAAGATCGTATCGGTCCAGATCGCAAGGATTCGATCCGGGACTACCGGTTTTTCTTGCTCTCCCCAATCCCAGCCCGAAGGGACTTTCTTGGGGGCAAACTGACAACCGATCGACAAGGCCGTTGCAAACAAGAGCAAAAAGAAGCTCTTCTTCATTGCAAAAGACGGTCTTGGATTCATCGCAGATTCCTCGAAATCGAGTTGGTTTAGGTCCCGTACTGAATACTCTTTACTAGCGATCGATCGGAAGATCAATTCGGGCTCGGTTTGATCGTTCTAGGTAAACGAAGTAGTCCCGCAGAAGATTTCGGTGCAGCGGTTGGGGCCGTTTGCGGTGGATTGACCACCACCGGAGCGGGCAACTCGCCAGAATACACCGTAGGATTCTGAGTATTGATGTCGCTCGGTTGCAAACTGCCGCGAGGATCCACGTCGGGATAGATCACCGGAACCGACTCGTCCTCTTCTTGCCACTCCTGGATCAAACCCGTCTTTGGAAACACGTCTCCATGCATCGCAAAGATGTCGGCTTCGCACCAACTGACCCGTGCAAACTCGGCCTGCTTGAGCCTCTCCATATCTCCAGGATTTCGCACGATATGCGGGGTCATGATGATCAGCAACTCAGTCCGATTCTCATCGAAGTAGTCGTAGCTAAACAAGTACTTCAAAATCGGGATATCACCCAACCAAGGAACTTGTCGATGCCGAGTGCGAGTCGATCTGGCGATCAAGCCACCTAGAATAATGGTCTCGCCATCTGCAGCACTGACCGTAGCCTGCGCGGTGATCGTATCGATCCTAGGCGAACGGACCACAGTCCCATCCTGCGAGATAAAAATTGGGATCCCCTCTGCTTCGGGCCCAAGCTTGGACTTCTCCGCGTCGATCTCCATCACCACATTCCCCTCAGGGCTGATACGCGGTGTTACCCCGATGATCAAACCAACGTTTTCTAAAGCCAATTGGTTCTGTACACCAAACTGATTGACGCTTGTGGCGGCAATCCGAGGCACTCTCTGGCCAACTTGGATAAACGCCTGCTGGTTGTCTAAGGTCAATACTTGAGGTCGCGAGAGGATCTCTAACCGCCTGGTCTCCTGAAGGGCCCGAAGCAAAAAACTCACGTTTTCACTGCTTGCCGAGAGCACCAATCCACCGAACCCAAGCTCGTCGTTCCCACGGCCCACCGAGAAATTCGAAATGCCTTGCCCCCCGACAATCTTCGAGTTTTGAAGCGCCTTGGACGATCCGCTATTACCCAGCGGATTGGTGTTGTTGAAGTTAAACCCAGGATCATTGCTGGCCGCAACGATATCCTGAGTCGTCTCGGTCACCACACCTGCCGGAGTCGAAGTTGTGGTCGTTGCTGTGGTCGTGACGAGATTGCCAAGCAGACTGCGATCGAAAAGCACCGAATCCTGAATCCCCATTTCGATCCCGAATTCATCGGTATTCCCAAGCAAAATCTCAGCAATCATGACTTGAATCATCACTTGAGGCGGTTGCTCATCGAGCCGCTGTATCAACTGCGCAATTTCATCGTAATACCGAGGTGTTGCACTCAATATCAACTTGTTTTGAACCGGTTCGGGAACCACAACCACTTCGCGCTCTAGCTGATCAAAGGGGTTGTTCACGCCCGGTGCGGCTAACTCGACAATCCGTTTGCTTTGCAAGAACTGATTGATGGCAGTAGCTACATCAATCGCGGGCGAATTCTTCAATTGATACACCGTGCTCTTACGCTTGGAAGCCTCCCCTTCA
>JAGWZB010000505.1 GCA_018969045.1 Planctomycetota bacterium
CCAATCGCCGTCGGTTGGCGCGCCAAAGATAACGATTGTCGGCATCTAGTTTCTCCGGTCCTATGCCATCGGAGCTTATCGGCGCACTAGAGACCTGACGATACGTATGACTCATAACGATCCATTTGTGCAATTGCTTGAGGGATTGCCCCGAATCCCTAAACTCGATGGCCAACCAATCCAGCAATTCAGGATGGGTTGGTTCGGCTCCCATTCGTCCTAGATCATTGGCGGTCAGAACAATCCCGTTTCCAAAATGATATTGCCAAACGCGATTCACGATGCTGCGCCATGTTAACGGGTTACGCTTATCGGAAAGCCAATGAGCGAGCGCACCTCGACGTTGTGCTTCGGTGTGCTCTGATGGCAATTCGAACCAAGTGTTCAGATCCTCGAGACACGCAAGCCCACCTGGAGTCACCTCTTCTTTAGGCATCGTGACATTCCCTCGATCCAGAACAAAGATGGGGCGAGGTTTACCTCCATTGGATCCGGTCCCTGCAAACGCACCGCTGCCATGATGCACCACGCCCGAGTAGACCGTCTGTTGTGGAGGTAGTTCTTGTTTAGCTTTCTGAAGTTGCAGTGCGGATTTTTGCAGTTCCGCTCGCTTTTGCTTTGAGCTGAGATCTAGAATTCCATCGATCATTTTCTCGCGATCGGCTCGCAAGAGCGCCAAATCGGTATTCGCAAGAGTTGCCTTTCCGTAGTAGTACCCGTCGGTCAGGTTCTTCTTTTGCCATCGAGGGGGAGCTTCGATCGAGTCTAACGAAATCACCGGAGCCCGGGCTGCAACATTCTTGCCTTCGCTGCTGAATACCGAAAGCTCTGAGAGTGCAAAGATGTAATCGGTTGGCAAACGATGAACAAGTTTCGTTGCCGTGACTCGCACGTAGCGTGCTTTGATAGGTGCCTTCTCAGACCGTGGCTTGGTTCTAACAGGCACCACACCCGGGTTGGCAAAGTCCTCTGCGCGCTGGTCCCACAATACAACCACATCTGTGTTAAATTCGGGATCATCGCTTGCTTGGATCACAAATCGGACCGGAAACCCAAAACCTGCACCGATGTTGTTAAAGTTATCATGACATGCCACAAGCTCCACAGACTCGAGCACTTGAGATTGACCTAAATCTACTTGAACCCACTTGGCCGAGTCTTCTTTCTCAGCGATTTGGCTATGATAACCAAACTCGGGTGCCTCTTGGGTGTTCAAGGCTTTGGTCGATTCGGCGATGCGTTGGTCTAAGTCCTCTAATGGCTTGCCGCCTAATTGAATGATCTGTGTATCGATTTGCTGGAGTTGCTTGTTGACATCAGCAATTTGCAATTCGATGTTTTGACGTTGGATAGCTACTTGCGGATCGCGATCATAAGTTCGATCGGCTCGATCCACTGCAGCAAAGACGGCTTGCAATCGATAGTAGTCTTTTTGTGGAATGGGATCGAACTTGTGGTTGTGGCATTGAGCGCAACCGACGGTCAAGCTGTTGAAGGTACCCATGGCGGTGGCCACCATGTCGTCGCGATCCAAGTGTCTTGCTACCTTGCCATCAATCTTTGTTTCGGGGACTTCTGCATGCCCGATGAAATCCCATGGGCCGGCGGAGATAAATCCGAGGGCTTCGATTCCATCGACGGTTTCAGGGTGCAACAAATCGCCAGCAATCTGCTCTTCGATGAAGCGATGGTATGGTTTATCGGAGTTAAAAGCGCGAATGACGTAATCGCGATAAGGCCATGCGTTTGGCCGAAGCTTGTCCTTGTCATAACCATGCGTTTCTCCGAAGTGCACTACATCGAGCCAATGCCTAGCCCAGCGTTCTCCATATCGGGGTGAGTCCAGAAGTTTGTCGACTAAGTCGCTGTAGGCTTGGATATCGCTCTTGGGATCTGCAAGAAACTCAGCAACTTGTTCTGGGGTGGGAGGCAATCCGGTCAGATCAAAGCACAACCGTCGGATCAGTGTACGACGGTCAGCAAGAGAGGACTGAGGCAAGCCCTTTTCAATCAGCTTTGCGACCACGAACGCATCGATCGCGTTGTAGATGAGGTACGAGTCGGATTTGACGTTGGGAATCGTGGGTCGGACTAGAGGCTTAAGCGACCACCAATTGGAGTCCGGTATATGGCGATCTTCGAGTTTTCGGTCTGCTGGCCATTTAGCCCCTTGAGCGATCCAGCTTCGTAGGACTTCGATCTCCTGCGGCGATAACGGACTGCCCGACTTAGGCATCTGGGGGTTTGGACCGACGACATATTCGATCAGCAAGCTTGCATCGGGATTTCCTGGGGCGATCGCAGGCCCACTGTCTCCACCTTTTTGGATTGCGGAAAGCACATCGAGTCCGAGTGCACCTTTGGGTTTGTCACCAGCATGGCAATTTAAGCACTTGCGCTCGAGAATTCCCGCAACGGCTGAAAACGCATCGTCCTGAGCCCACAAATCGATTGGCAAAATCAGGGTGATTGCAATCGCAGAAACGGCTAAGCCAACGAGATTGGCAAGTGGTTTTTGCATAGGTTGTTTGGCATCCATCGAGTCGTCATCCATGTCGTCTGGGCTCTATTGTAACGAGCTTAGCTACTAGAGCATAAGGCATCGCTGGGGAACTTTGGGTTGTTTCAAAGGCAGCCCGTGAAGATTATCTGTTTTTTGGGGGAGATGAGGATGA
>JAGWZB010000067.1 GCA_018969045.1 Planctomycetota bacterium
CGCCAGCAGCACCACCCTTGGCTGCTCCCATCAGCGTCCATGAGCGTCCATGAGCGGTCCGGTTTCTCGACCGCCAGCAGCACCACCCTTGGCTGCTCCCATCAGCGTCCATGAGCGTCCATGAGCGGTCCGGTTTCTCGACCGCTAGCAGCACCACTTGTGGCTGCTCCCATCAGCGTCCATGAGCTTCCATGAGCGGTCCGGTTTCACCCAGTTCGATCATTCCGATCGACTCGATATGCGTGTCGCTGGATATTTCGCTGGTAGAGAGGACATGAAGGTTTGGAAGCGAACCAACGACGGCTTGACGTACTTTACGCCGGATTTGCGGATTGACCAGCAAGACCACTGAGCGCGAGTGATTTTCGAACTCTGCCGAATAAACCTTGAGTTGTTCGATCAACGATCTTACAAGACTTGGCGAATAAGCGTCCTGGGACTCCATGGCATCTTCGATCCATGGATCGAGGGTCACCGCGAGGATACGTCCTCGGGGATCCCTAAGTCTTTGGCAAAGAGTGCGAGCCATTCTTTGGCGAACTTTCTCCGTGAGAAACTCAGGGTCTTTGCTCTCGCAGGCGTGATCCCCAAGGCTTTCAAGGACCAGATTCAGCGGTCGAATAGGGACTTGTTCCTGCAGCAAATTTCTAAGCACTTGTTGGACTTCGGCAAGTTTCATGACGGCGGGGATCAGTTCATCGACCGTCGCTGGATTGGTTTTATGCAACTGATCGATCAGTTGTTTGGAGACCTCTCTAGTCAGCAGTTCTGAAGCATAGTTGTTGGCGACAATGAGCAAATGGTTTGCGATCAGTTGGCCGCAATCCCACACTCGGTATCCTTGGCTTTCGGCAAGAGACTTGTCGGTCGGATCGATCCAAAGCGCTTTTTTTCCCGTAGCAGGATCGACACCCAGGTCCCCTTGGAGGGTAGTTGGTTTGTTGCCCTGGTTGCGATCGGATCGGACGGCCAAGAGTCTTTCAGGGACCAAGGTTCCTGAAGCGATCGGATTGCCGTAGAGCGAGAACTCATAGCGGTAGTCCTGTAAACTCAACCGATCCTTGATCCGGACCATCGGCAGTAGAATCCCTAGTTCGGCAGCCAGCTGAGCTCGAACCGCTGCGATGCGTTTCATGATGTCGATCCCTTGATTGGAAGCGATCCCCGGAGAGCTCGCGTTTTTGGGGTCGACCAAGGGAATCAGTTTGGCTCCAAGTTCGAGCCTAAGTGGATCTTCTTGAAGGTAATCTTCGATCTTTCGCTCGGGCTCTTTAGCCCTCAAGGAGAGTTCCTCTTCTTGCCGTCGCAGGTTCTTTTGCGAGTCCTGTTTTTGCTGGTTATTGAGGATAAACGCAAGTCCCACTAAGCCACCGCCCAAGGCAAGGATCGGGACCGGTGGCATCGACGTAAAGAGGAGCAATCCCAGGAAAGCCCCTGCGATCCACAGTGGTGTAGGATTCGAAAAAACCTGCCCAAGCAAATCCTTGGACAAATCCGAACGCTGAGTCGATCGCGTCGTGAGCATCGCCGCTGCGATCGAGACAAGAAGGGCTGGGAGTTGGGTCGCCAGCCCATCGCCGATGGTTAGCTTGCTATAAGTCGCAGCAGCCTGGGGGATCGAAAGCCCAAAATGGACCACACCCATATAGATCCCACCGATGAGATTCAGCGCGGTGATCACCAAGCCAGCGATGGCATCACCCCGGACAAATTTGCTCGCACCATCCATCGATCCGTAAAAATCCGCCTGCTGGGTGACCTCGGCACGAAGCCTCTGAGCCTGTTGGTTGTCGATAGCACCAGCAGCAAGATCGGCATCGATGGCCAGTTGACGGCCAGGCATAGCATCCAAAGCAAACCTCGCTGCGACTTCACCGATCCGAGTCGCCCCCTTGGTAATCACCGCGAAATTGATCAAGAAAATGATCAAAAACAAAAGGATACCAACTTCGATTTTGTCCCCAGCTACGAAAGCTCCGAAGGATTCCACGACCCGGCCTGCCACGGCCGTCGAGGAGTTCGAATCCTGAGTCAGGATCAAACGGGTTGTTGCAATGTTCAGAGCCAGTCGCCCAAGAGTCGTCGCCAAAAGGATCGATGGAAAAACGCTGAATTCCAAAGGAACACCGACCGAAAGAGTCGTCAGCAACACCATCACCGACACTGCGATATTGGCCACCAAGAGTAGATCTACCAGTCCCGGTGGTAGCGGCACAAGGACCACCGCGATGCATGCAAGGATTCCTGCGGGCACCATAAGACTCCGGTATCGAAGGAACAATGCGATGAGTTTATCCATAGGTAGCCGATTTCCAATTCGTATCTTGCTTTGAAACCGATGGAAAACTAACCTTCCGACCAACTCAAAGTCCAGACCGATTCAGTCCGCTACAATGGTCAGCATGGTCAAAGCAGAACCTAGCAAACCGGTGAAATATTCGATTTTCATGCCCAGAATATGGCATGGAATGCCCCCGCATGTCTGGTTGTCCATGCTGGCACGAAACGGGTTCTCAATCTCCCTGTCGCGATTGCACCACGCCTTAGGCGTCTCGGCCTTCTGTCCAATCACTGCTTTGCTAGCTATGGCTCAGCACTGGAGTCTTGGTCGCTCGATTGCAAACACGACAATCCAAAAGCCTCCGGTCTTTATTCTTGGCCATTGGCGCAGCGGTACGACACTTCTGCACGAGTATTTGGGGTTGGACCCCAAGTTTGCCTCGCCGACGACCTACCAGTGTTTTGCACCTTGGCACTTTCTGCTCACCGAGGGCATCGTAACGCGGTTTGGCAATTCGCTTCTTCCGGATCGGCGTCCGATGGACAACATGAAAGCAGGATGGGCACTGCCACAGGAAGACGAATTTGCGTTGATGAACCTAGGGGCTCCGACCCCTTACCTGCGCCTGATGTTTCCCAACAAAGCGGTACCCCACACCGACACCTTGGACTCCGAGCGATTTTCACCTGACCAACTGCGAGACTGGAAACGTCTATTCGAATGGTTCTTAAAAGCGATTACTTACAAAACCGGCAAGCAGTTGCTCCTTAAGAGCCCTCCGCATACAGGTCGCATCGGCCTTTTGCACCAGATGTACCCGCAAGCAAAGTTCATTCATATTGTCAGGGATCCTCGTAAACTCTACCCATCGACGATGAAACTGTGGAACTCGCTGGATGAACATCAGGCTCTCCAGGCTCCCACCGATCAAAGCACGCTTCAAGCCTTCGTGCTCGAGTCACTCAAATCGATGTACCACGCGTTCGAACGGGACCGAAAACAGATTCCCAAGAGTCAAATCATCGATATTCGCTACGAAGAATTTGTTGCCAAACCGGTCGAAACGCTCGATGCGATCTACGGCCATCTAAGCCTTGAGGATCGCAGTGAAGTCCGTGGCTTGTGGGAGTCCAAGTCGGCTCAGGAGCAGGGGTATCAGACCAACAAACTCGACATCAACCCCGAGCAAGAAGCGATGGTGCTAGAACATTGGGCCAATTACGCTCGCTGTTACGGTTATCTGGTCCCTTGATCTGCCGTTTCAATAGCACCCAAAATGATCTTGGACCAAATCTGATAGCCGGTTTGGTTCAGATGAAGCCTATCGTCTTTGAATAGCTCTGGTCTGGGTTGTCCGTCCCGATCCAAAAATGCGTAGGCAGTTGGTATGTAATAGACGCCCGAAGTCGTCTCAGAAATCTTCTTGAGCATTTGATTGGTGATCTGAATTTTTGGCCAGTGCTTGTACCGTAAGGGTGTCGGGGTGACTGCCAGCAAATGAATCTGGCAGTCTGGTTGTTCGTCTCGCAATTGCTTGATCACCAGTCGAGCCAGTTTCGATACCGTTTCGGGATCGACATCCTCTTGCTGGCTTCCCGTGATGTCATTGGCGATGAACACTACCGCCTTGGAAAACTTGAGCCCTTGAATCAATTTCGGCGTGTGGATCGCAAGATCCCGATAACGGGCACCTCCATACCCTCGGCGCACCACTTTTAGCGGTGCTAGATCCTGCTGGATCGATTCCCACAGACGAATCGAAGAACTCCCTAAGAACACAACATGCTCAGATCCACCGTCATTGTGATTTCCCGAGGAAAGCTTATCAACGTCCTGGTTCCACTTCTGCGATTTTTCGCGAAAAGGTCCAAGCAACGTATCAACGGATGGAGTATCGTTTGGATCGAAATCGACCAGCAGCAACTCTCCAGCCACTTCCGATTCCTTGGTGTCTTGCGCAGAGCAATTCGACATGCATGCATGTACGCTTGCCATCACCAGAATCCACAAACCGATCGTGGTCTGTTTCGGAGCCTTGCATCGATTCATAACCATTACCTCTAGTCCAAACTGCGCAACGTCGCATCGATGCCATCGAGTGTCGCTTCGGCGGACGCAATGACCGTGTCAGTACCCAAGGCAGGGTAGGCTTGCGTCGCATGAGTTTCAAGTGGTTGCTGCTTTTGGTAACCGAGCGATCGGACGACTTCGAGGATCTCGCTGAGGGTTGGAAATTTGCGACCATTGGACTTTTTGTAGCTTTCCAACGCCTGCATGAACTCGATCTCATCAGACGAATAATCCCTCTCGCAGGTCGTCGGATCAATTTGTTTACGCTTGGTCGATTTATGGTAAGTACGATTCGGAGAGGCTTTGAACATTCGTGATACCTTGTGCAGGGACAGCCAAAGTGGCAAGTCGTAGGAAAAAAGATGGATTGCGAAGTTACTGGCAGTGCGATCGACACAACCGTCGGGTTTTACCGACTCGCTAAAGATGCCCGACGAGAAACGATCCGCCCCAAGAGACTTTAGAAAAATCCCCAACAAGTCTCTGGAAAATTCTCCCCGATTCGGTCCGTAGGATTTCTGACGAACCTAACACCCTCGATGGTAAGGATTTGGTTAAAAAACCTCCCCGAACACTTGCTTTGTGTTATAAACGTGAACTTGGATCCGTCTGATAGAGATCCCATCCATTTTTCATAGGGCTTGATCGCCATGAGTCGCCTACGACGTTTCTGTGCATGCTCGATGCTTTTTTGGTTCGCTATTGGGTTGCTGGGCTTTCGAATCCAAACTCTGGCCCAAGAACCCGCGCCGCCTGAGCGGTTTGCCGACATCCCAAAAGACTCCGTCGGCGTCTTTTCGCTCGAGTTTGCCAAGATGCGAGGCAGTAAGGACTTTGAACTGTGGCCATGGGAAGTTCTCGATGTGGCCGCCAAAGAGCAATTAGGAATCGACCTTTCAAGGATCGATGCGATCGATGGCATGGTGCTCATGCCCAGCCCCGAACCCGAATTCGGAATCTCCATCCGCACCAAGGATCCTTTCGATATCGCTCAGCTCCAAGTCGATATGCTCGCACCAGTCGAGAGATCCCCCAAGGACGAGAGCTTGAGGTTCCGAGTCCTGGAACCCAACCCCATGATGCGGGTCATGCAGCGCGAGCCGAATCGCGTGCTGGTGGGAACCCAAGGAGCACTACGCCGGATGACTTCCTCGCGATTGCAGCCCGGTGGCCAGTTCGTCGGCTTGGTCCAAAATAGCCCAGCAATGCTCAAACTCGCAGTAAACCTTGAAACCCTTCGGGATCTGATTTCCGCCTTTGCCCTTACCGAAGAAAACCAAATTCCTGCAGAAATCGTCGAAGACCTCGAGCGCATCATCGACACGTCCGACAACGCTTTGCTAGAACTCTTCCCCGATGAATCCAGCGCACTGAGCCTATCGATAGGCACCAGCGGTGCCGACCAAGCAGAGCTTCTAAGCAAATCCCTCTTTCGCATCCGCAAACAACTCGTGGGTATCTTTGCCGATGCACTCCTGCAAGACATGGAAGCCGGCAGCGGAGTTTCCGAACCGATGCAACAAGCGATCACCAAATACGTCACTCGCATGCGAAAAACCATCGACAACGAATCGTTTTGGGAAATCGCCCAGGAACGCGTCGTCGTCAAAGTCGACAAGACCATGGCCTCGAGCTATCAAGTCATCGGTGCGATGGTCGGACTGCTCCTGCCTGCGGTCCAATCCGCACGAGAAGCCGCTCGCCGTATGGAATCGTCCAACAACCTCAAACAAATCATGTTGGCGATGCATAACTACGAAGCCGCTTACAGAAAACTTCCGGCCCAAGCCATCCTCGACGCCGATGACAAGCCTCTGCTGAGTTGGCGAGTGGCCATCCTGCCTTTTTTGGACCAGCAACAACTCTACAACGAATTTCACCTCGATGAGCCATGGGACAGTCCGCACAACATAAAACTCTTGGATCGAATGCCCAGCTTTTTCCAAAACCCCTCGAACCCTCCCGCCCCAGGAATGACCACGTACCTTGTCCCGATGGGCGAAGGGGTCGGCCTGGGTTCCTCCGGGATCAGTTTCCGCAACATGACCGACGGAACTTCCAACACCATCGCTGTGGTCGATGTCAATCCAGAACTTGGTGTCCCATGGACCAAACCTGACGATTTTGACATCAACCAAGTCGACCTTTTAAACCTGCTGAGATTCGAAGGCTCCAATGTCGGATTTTTCGATGGGAGCGTTCGGTTCCTGAGTTCCAGCATCGATCTGGAATTGCTCGAGGCGATGATGACCTACGCTGGGGGTGAGACCATCCCCTACATCCCGTAAGTTAGCCTGAGCTGGTTTTGCAATTCTGTTAAATACTTAGTCCTCACTGGCTCGTTTTTTGATTATATTGGATGGCCGGTGGTGGAACTCGGACCGTGGCACTGATGCGGTCTGGTCCCGCCGTTGGTCTTGTTTCTCTTTTCGTCGAAAGCACCGCTATTCTCATGCATATCCGTGCGGAAGTACTGAGTTTGATCCCCTCGTTCCCAATGGTTCTTGGGGACGCATCCGAAGTTTTCAACATCGTCGGTCAGTTGTCCTATGTTGCCTTGGCAGCCGTGGCCCTGTGGGGTATTTACTACGTCTTCCTGGTTTTGAATCGGGTCAATGCCAAGCGGTTCAAGAATGAAGCAATGCAAGATGAATTCATCGCATCGGTCGAAGAGGACCTCCGAAGAGGCAATTTCGATGCGGTGATCGGGAAATGCGAAGGCAGCAAAAAAGCCCTCCCCATGATGGTCTCTTACCTTTGCAAACACCGATCCTTTGGATTTTCAAAAGCCCGACAAATGACCCTCGACCGATTCCAAAGGGATGTCATCGCAGATCTCGACTACAGCATCGCTTGGATTGTCACCGTGATTAAAACCGCTCCGATGCTCGGACTCTTCGGTACGGTCGTGGGCATGATGGGTGCGTTCGGAAAACTGGCCTCGGCCACCAACGTCAACCCGACGGACCTTGCAGGGGACATCCGTGTGGCTCTGGAAACGACCGCCATCGGCCTTACCATCGCTATCCCTTTGGTGATGGCCATGGCGACCATCACCAATCGCATCCGACAGATGCAAGATCTTGTGGGTTCCGGGTTAGCCCAAGTCCTGGAAGCCTTCAAGGTCGGTGTTGCTCGCGAAGAGCAACGAGGCTCCCGTCAGAGTGCTTAACCAGCAGCGGAAAATTCCTCTCTCCCGACGGCTCCTAAATGAGCACTGGCCAAGGCTTTGTAAACCCTGGCCCGCCGGCCAGCCAGATCATCGATTGGATTTGGAAAACAGAATCTCCGCTAAACCATCAATGCGATAGTTCCCATGGAAGACACCCAAGACAATCCTGAACAAATCGGTGCTCCCAGCTCAGGCGCGTTGGTCATGCCCATCGACGATGAACCTGAAGAAGTGTCTTTGCCTCCGCGTCCCCCCATGGACGATGAGATGGATATCACCCCGATGATCGACATGACCTTCTTGCTCTTAATCTTCTTCATCCTGACCTCGAAAATGACCGGGGAGAAATCCTACGAAGTCCCCCCGGCTAAAAACGGCAGCTCGATCGCGACAAAGAATTGCGTCATGATCACAATCCAACGCGGCAATGGGGATACGCCTCTGGTGTCCAAAGAAGACGGTGGTATCTTCTCAGACGATCCCGAACAGCAAGCCGCCGAAATCACCGAATACATCCAACTGCAGCTCGAAAACGGAGGCAAAACCGAAGTCCTGATTCGGGCCGAAGGAAACGTCACTGCCAAACAACTCAAACGCGTCGAACTTGCGATCGCAGAAGTCCTCGAAGAAGGCAAAATGATCAATTTGGCTGTCTCGGAGGTAGGCAAATGAGCGGATCCACGTTCGAACAAGAAGAAGAACTCGAACAAGTTACCTTCGCAAAAAAAGAGCTGCCCAAAGACGACATGGACATGACCCCCATGGTCGACGTGACGTTCCTGCTCCTGATCTTCTTCATGATCACCGCTTCGTTTTCCAGCGAAAAAGTCTTCGAAAAGCCACCCCCGATGGCCGAATCGAGCAACAAACCACCCGATACCCCACCGGATCAATCCGATACGGTTCGGGTCCAAATCGATGAATTCAACGCTTATACCATCATCTTTTCCACCGGGGATGAGCGCGAAGCCAGCAGCAAACAAGATCTCCTGCTGGCTCTAGGCGAAGCCCGCGCAGAGGCCACCAGCGGCAAAGAAGACGAAGTTCTAAAATTGTTAATTGACGCGCACGAAGAGTGCATCCACGCATCGATCGTCGCTGCGTTGGACGCCGGAAGAGAAGCCGGTTTTGGTAGTTTCAGTGTGTCGGTTGTGGAGGAGTTTGAGTAGTCCATGAGCGCATCGCAGTTCATTCAAATGCTCGAAAGCAAAGGTCTACTCGATCCTGAGAGTATCCTGGAACTCCAGAAAATGGTCGAGCAATCCAAAGTTCGGGTCACCCCCGAAGCCCTCGCTCGCATCCTCGTCGAAAACGGCCAACTGACTCGCTTCCAAGCCACCAAACTGGTCACCGAACTCAAAGAGTTGCAAGAAGCTCAAGCAAACAGTAAAGCGGCCTCAAGTGCATCCAATGCACAGAAGAAATCCGACAACGACTCGGTCGAAGATCTACTCCCTACCGACGATGTCGAAGTGGTCGATGTCGTCGATGTCGTCGAAGAAGTCATCGAAGCCCCCCTGGTTGATGTCGTCGAAGTCACCCAGCAAGCCAGTTCCTCGGCAGGCAAATCCAAAAGCAGAAAATCCAAGTCGGTAGACTCCTTTGCCGACGAGTCCCTCAAAGACGTCGCGATGGCCAAAGCGCCCGTCGTGAAGTCCAAACCCGAAAAAAGCCCCTGGGAAAGCTTTGGCATCATCGGCATGGGGTTCATCGTCCTGCTGCTGCTAACCCTGCTGGTCCCTCTCTACATCTGGTTCTCCGCAGGCAACGCAAAAGAAGCCTGGGAAATCGCTGACAGCTTCTACAAAAACCGCGACTACGAGCGAGCAAGCAAACAATTCGAAAAGTTTGCCGCAGACTTCCCAACCGATGAGAACGCAAGCCTGGCCAAAGTCAAAGCGACGATGTCCAAAGTTCGCGAAGCCTCCGAGAAAAACGCAGACCCAGCGGTGGGTCTCAAAGCAGCCCAAGAAGAACTCCCCAAGATCGTCAACGAAGCAGGCATGTCCAACATGCGCGTCGAAATCACCGACGTGCTCCTTAGAATCGCCGAGAAATTCATCGCCCGAGCCGACAACACCGCCGGAATCGAAGACCGAAAAAATCTCGTCGCTGCCATGAACCAACAAATGGATCTGATCCGAGATCCTCGCTACGTCGGAACCCAAGAACGAACTCAGAACGAACTGCGCATCCGGCGAATCGAAGAAGACCAACAACGTGTCGTTCGGGAAATCCAACAAAGCCAAGATCTCGATTCGACCGTCGCCTCGATGACAACAACCCTCGGCGAAAAAGATGTCAACAAGACTTACGAACTGCGCAAAGACCTCGTCAAAAAATATCCGGTGCTCGACCAAAACAGCAAACTGCGAGACCTGATGCTTCAAGCCACCGAGATTCAAAAAGGACTCGTCGCCAAATCCAACGCAGTACCGATGATCCAAGACTCTGTGACCTCCTTGGCCGCCCCCACAGCATTGCTCACAAGCCGCGTCGGAAACCCCATCGATTCGAACCCCGAAGACATCGCCTTTTTGAGAGTCAAAGGCTCCGTGGTGGCTATCGCAGTTGCCGACGGGCGTGTTGTTTGGCGAAAATTCATGGGAAGGGATTGGACCGGCGAACCCAAACGACTTGCAGCCACCGCCGACTCCGATACGATCGTTTCGGTGGCTTCGCGGGGAACCGTCTCAAGACTAGCTGCCAAAGACGGATCGGTCGTCTGGGAATCGAAGTTTCCAGAAACGATCCATGAACCTTCGATCGATGGGGACGATGTTTTCGTGACCACCACCGGCGGTTCCATCCACTGCCTAGACGCCATCAGCGGTCAACCCCGCTGGTCCAAGAAAATCCCTCAGCCCATCGATGTCACTACCGGCGGTGCCCCAGGAAAACGGAAACGCTACTTGGTCGGTAACCACTCGAACCTCTACGTGCTCAGTCGCGGTAACGGTGAGTGCGATGAAGTCGTCTACATCGGTCATAACCCAGGAACCATCGCCGTCCCTCCGATCTGGGTTCTGAATCAATTGATCCTGTTCGAAAACGCCGGTCCCGACCATAGCCTCATGAAGGTCTACTCGACCAACGACGATGGAACCGAACTCAAACAAGCTCAGGCTCCCGTCCGCTTCAAAGGACACGTCGTAGTCGAACCTCAAGTCGAAGGACGCCGATTGGCCGTCGCGACCAACCTGGGTGAAATCGCAATCCTGGACGTTGAAGTGACCAATCCAAAAGACAAAGTCTTCAAAATGGTCAACTTGGTATCCAACGAATCGGCTCCCAAAGCAACCTGGCCCCTGATGTCCGGTACCGACCTGTGGTTGGCCTCGAACCGTTTGGCCTACTTCCAAATCCAAATCACCGGCCAAAAACTCAACTCGATTTGGCTCAAAGAAGACCTCGATGAATTCACCGCAAGACCGATGAAACTCGGTGACGTCATCCTTCACTCCCGCGTCGTCCGAGGTAACTCCGGAGTCCGCGTCGCTGCAATCAATCCCAAAACCGGTGATGCCTACTGGGAAGCCGACATCGGCAGCCCCGTTGCAGCACTGAGCCAAAGCCCTCAAGGCATCGTCGCCGTGACCAGCCAAGCCGCCACGTTCAACGTCGCTGACGATGCTTTCGCCTCAGACAACGCTTCCCTCAAAGCAACCATGTCGATCGAAAACATGGGACGCAACCAACGCTCAATGACCTTTGCCAACCCGGTCCCACTTGCCGACGGTCGCAGCCTGCTGCTGAACTCAGCCCAAGGCAGCCAAATGCTCCTGATCGATCCGGCTCGCAAAACCAACTCCACGTCCAAGCTGGTCGTCCTGGACTTGGCTGGATCCTTCCCAAGCGCCGAGTCGATCACCGTGGGAAATTCGATCCTTGTCCCACTAGAAAACGCCCAACTGGTACTGCTAGACCCAGAAAATGGAAAACAAATAGGGCCCGCATTCCAACCGACCATCTCCGCAGGCGAACGACCCGTTTGGGTCAATCCTGTCTTGCTCAGCGACAAACAATCCGTCGTCATCGCTGACCAACGAAGAAACCTCTACAAGCTCTCCACCGGAAAACAACTTCGACTCCTCAACGCACAACCACTCGAACGGGGTATCAAAGGTCGTATCGATGTGATCAACGATGTTGCCGTAGGCCTCTCTCCAGGTCCATCAGGAGACTTCCTGGACTTCTACGAATGCGGAGAATTCAAGAAGATCTCAAGCCTGAATTTCGAAGGTCGATTCGCTTGGGGACCCTACGCAGCCTCCAACTCCAACCAGTCAATCGGACTGGCCCTTAGCGACATCGAAGGACTCGTGGCCTTTAGCAGCGAAGGCAAGTTGCTTTGGAGTCAACCCATGCCTCAAACAGTCTTGGTCGGTAAACCGATCTTCGATGAGTCCGACATTCTACTGGCCAGCACCACTGGCGAGTTGATTCGGGTCTCAGCCACCGACGGGAAACTCATCGCCAAAACCACCGCAGGCGAACCCATCAGCGGTACTCCTTTGATCACCCCCAAGGGACTTCTGGTCCCAGGTGACGAAGGGACCCTGCTGCGTGTTTCGCTTCCACTGGAAAATACGCTTGGCAACAATTCTGCAAGCACCGAGGCGAATCGATGAGAAACGTAGCGATGAAAGCACGATCGATCCAATCGCTCATGCGTGCCTTGGCCACCGCAATCGTACTGGCCCTCTGGTCCCCCTGCGCTCTCTGGGCACAAGCCGACTTGGACAAAGTCCTCGAAGAGATCGAATTCGTCGGATCGCTCATGGACGATGTACCTTTTGACGTCGTAACCCTGAAGCCCGAGGCCACGGGCCGGAGCGTCAAAGTCGCACCGATCGAATTCCCCGATCGCAGAATTCCAACCAATGTCAAAGAAACCGATAAACTCCAAGTCACCATCTTGCTGTTCCCGACAAGGCGCTACGAAGTCCTCTGGAAAGATGTCGGCAAAATATGGCTCTATGAACAGATGATCTTGGCCCGCGCCAAAAAACTCGTCGACGAGAAGAATTTTGGCGAAGCCTTCGAGCACCTGAACTTCCTGTTTGTCAATTATCCGCAAACGCCAGGTCTGCAGATTCTGCGACAAGAGTTTCTCTTCAAAAGCGCCGAAGAAATGTCTCGCCAAAATCGACTCGCTCATACCATGGCGGTCTTGGAAGAACTGCAAAAGTCCTTCCCGAACTTTCAGAAGGAACGCGTGCGGGGGCTGATCACAGATGTCTCCGGAAAACTCATCGATTCCTACTTCCAAAAGAAAGATCTCTCCTCAGCACGGACCATGATCAACCGACTGGCAAAACAATACCAAGATGACCCGCTGCCAGTGGTCCAAGAGTGGAAAGGCAAATTCCTCGATTTAGCCAACGAGTACAAAGCCAAAGCCGTCGAATACAGAGACAAAAAAGACTACTTGGCCGCCCGCCGTGAAGCGACCAAAATGCTCGATATCGAACCAGACATCGAAGGTGGCAAAGAACTGCTCCGCGATCTGCTCAAAGAATACCCAATCGTCCGTGTCGGTGTCT
Source organism: Planctomycetota bacterium (assembly GCA_018969045.1). Lineage (GTDB taxonomy): Bacteria > Planctomycetota > Planctomycetia > Pirellulales > Pirellulaceae > JBKCUI01. The sequence goes on from JAGWZB010000067.1 coordinate 13,070, forward strand.
TTCAAACCGCCGAGAAACCCGATACGGCCGCCATCGCCAACTGGCCCGCTTTCCGCTCCGGGCAATTGATCTCCCGACCGCTATTCGAGTTTCGAAGCACCGGTCCAGAAGGTGGCCAGTACCGTTTCTCTCTAGGCTCGTTCCAACAAAGCGACGATCGACTAGAACTCGATATGACAATCCAAAACCCAGGCCAAACCGGTGTCCCAAATAGCCTGGACCTCTCGCAGTCGTTCCTCAGACGCGCCACCATCGGCAAACCTGAATACGTCCCCGGATGGGCCGCGATCTTCGATTCGGTCTCAGTCGCAGGGCCCGAAAAACTCAAAATGCGGTTCCGAAGACCCCACGTCCTCCCTCAAGCCTTCTTGCAATGGCCCATCGAAGCCATCGGTGAAGGGAACTTGCCAATGGGGGTTCTCTATAAACCCAAATCCAAAGAACAGAACTTACAACGCTTCGAGTGGGCCTCAAGCTCCAAACCAGCCGATTTCCAACCGATGGAAATCCACGAAGTCCTCTACGAAGATCCATCCCAAGCGATCAACGACCTGCTCCGAGGAGAAATCGAAGCCATCGATAGACTCTTCCCAGCAGATGCCAGAAAACTCCAAGCGTCGATCGTCTCGAAAACCATCAATGTCGAAGGCTACGCGTTGCCGACAGTTCACATGCTCGTTCCCAGAACCTCCAATCCCTACCTGGACGACCGCGAGTTTCGACGAGCCCTTTTGTACGCGATCAACCGCGAAGGGATCCTCAAAGGAGAAATCCTCGGAGGAGCCGATGCCGAGCAGTCGCGAGTCATCAGCGGACCATTCCCCCGTGGAGCCACCGAAAACGATCCAATCGCGTACGCCTACAACACCAGCGTCGACAATCAAGCCTACGACCCCCGGCTTGCTAAAGTCCTCATGCTCATCACCAATAGCAAACTGAAAGTTCAGTACGAGAAACGCAAAGAGGCATTACCCCCAATCCCAAAAATGACCCTGGGCGTCCCAAACTACGAAGCCGCTCGCGTGGCCGGACAAGCCATCATCGAGCAATGGAAAATCATCGGCATCCAGGCCGATCTGGCCGTACTGGACAAAGTCCCCGCTCCGGGAGAAATGCCCAACATCGATATTCTTTACCTGACTGCCTCCATCTGGGAACCTGCCACCGATGCAGAACGACTCTTTGGAATCGGTGGACCCGCCCAGTCAAACAATCAATTCATCGTTCAAGTCCTCGGTGGCCTAAGCGCTTCGAGAAACTGGCGCGAAGTTAGACAAAGCTGCCAAGACCTACATGCCCTGGTTGCCGCCCACTTGCCCGTCTTACCCCTGTGGCAAGTCGGCGAATCGTTCGCTTACCGTGGTGAGATCAACGGAGTGACCAAAAAACCGTTGGGGCTCTACCAGGATCTTCAGAAATGGAGGGTCCGAGCACCGTGATCCAAGCTATGAGATTGCATATTCTACCAGCCAGTTTGCTCATCCTCTCAGGATGGCTCGGCCTTGCACTGGCTCAAGATAAAACCGCAAACACCGCCCCTGCCGCAGCAGCACCTTCGGACCCCAAACCACAAGATGCTCGCAGAAACGAACCGGTCGAAGTTTGGGAATATTCGGCCTACAAAGCACGCGTGTGGCTGAGCATCTCGCCAACACTGGGACTGAGCGAAAACACCAAACAACTGATCCAGCAAAAAATCGCTCAATGCTCAGAAATTGAATTCGGTTCCACCATGCAATGCGATGTGGTCGAAACTCCCGATGCCCTCTTTGGATCCGTCCTCTATCACCTCGATGATCTGACAATCGATCAATTGCTCTCCCGCGAACTGGTTCTCATGCTCGCCAAAAGCGAACAGGCCAAAGACGCCTTCATGGCGATGCAACCCAAACCTGTCGCAGATCCGGCCATCGAAGAACTCCGAAAAAACAAAAAACTGACCAAACAGCAAGAGGAAGAAATCAAAGCCAAACTCGATGCCGATGCCCGAGCCGCAAGCCTCAATAGCGTGCGAACCCTCGATTCGGTCATCGAACGTATCCCATCGATCTCCATGTTTCCACTCCAGTATTCCGCCATGAAACGGGATATCGTTCCTTATCTGAACGATCAAAAATGGAACAAAATGCAGTCGAAACTAGATCCCTCCGAAGCCAACCCAGAAACGATCCTCGAGAACCTCAAAACCGGCAAGTCCTTCGCCGCATTGATCCCCAAGAATGAAGCCAATCGCTTCAAAGAAGTCGCAAGATCCTTGCCCACACGTTTCCCTTGGCAACCCGAAGCCATGCTACGGGACAAAGACAAGATCTACCTCGTCGCCGTCGAGCAAGAAGGGGAACGGATCCGAATCCAAGTCAAAGAACTCGATGCGTTTGTTCGCAGGATCGGACTCATGGAGTCTACCACCGTCGCAAGCGTACAGGAAATCCCCCAAACCGTCGCCTTCTTGCAACGTCGTTGCTTTACACCGATGGCTCGTATCGAAGACAACGACAACAAGACCGCAGTGGTCCGCGTGCGAGCCACCGGACTGGCCACCTCGCCAGACTCCCCAGTCCTGATCGGTCCCGGAGATATCCTGGCCCCCTACATTCGCCGAGATGACCTAAACGGCAACCCAACCCAACTCCAAAACCTCGCATTCACCTACATCGCTGTTACCGAACCAATCGATGGTGCTCGCTACTACGGAGCTATCTTCGCTGCAAGCCGCGGTGCCTTGGTCGCCGCCAAAAACAGACGCACCCGGCGAGTAGCCCTCAAAGTTCAGCCACACTACCCAACCACCGAGCTGAAACTCGGTATTCGAGCCCAAGCCAATAGCGCCGTTCCGGGAGCCGAAGTCTATCTGCGCACGCCCGGTTCGGACGACTTGCAAATGGTAGGACGAACCGACTGGAGAGGGATGATCGATCTGACCAAAATCGAAAACCCTACCATCACCTACGACCAACCCACTTCAAGCTCCGTCGATATGATCGCTCGCGCTCGTGCGACCGCCATCCGACTCAAAAGCTTGCAAGAGAACCAGTCCGAAACAGCAGGCGGCAACACCCAAGGTGCCGACGATCCAGCCGTCGCGGCCGCTGCAGCCGACGAAGCTGCCATCGAAGCGGCGGCTCAAGCAGCCAAGAATCGCGAGCGAGCTCCAACCCGCACCATGCAAATCAAACTCCCACTGTATCTGTACTACATCAAAAACGGAGAAACCCTCCTGGCCCGCCTTCCAGTCGTCACCGGCTACAAAACCCAAGAAAAAGCCGACCTGCCCGACGATCGACGTCGACTGCAAGCCGAAGCGTTCCTCAAGGGATTGCAAGGCGAAGTCCTCGATTTGGTCGTCCGCCGAAAAATCCTCGACGCACGTATCAAAGCCAAAATCGAAGATGGCAAAAAAGAGGACGCCTTGGCCCTCCTAGAC
>JAGWZB010000506.1 GCA_018969045.1 Planctomycetota bacterium
ATCCACCCATCTTCATGACATCAGCCCTTTCCCGAGCAAACTCGACCAATTGGCTTCGAGCGTCAGTCCTTGCGACTTACGCCTTCTTTGCCTTTTTCGGCTTGGGATTTCACCATTGGAGCGGCTCTCACCGGCATGCCCACGGCACGTCCTGTTCACAAGAGCATCACGTCGATGAACACCAGGGTGATGGGCACGATCACTGTTGTCATGCTCATGGGTCCTCCCAAGAGCCAGAACGGTCGGTTTCGAAATCGTCTGCTCGAACCTTAGAGTCGATAGGTTCCGGAGCTTCTTTGTGCGAAGGTTGCGAGCATTGGAGTTCGATCTCTCAAGCCTCACAAGCATGGGTTATTGCCCAGAGGATCTCAGAGGATCGAGCAGGTGAGCTCGCAGTATGTCGAGCACTTTTTCTTTTTGGCGACTCTCTTGTCGCTTGGCACTCGCGCGGACCGCCGGTAATCGGCTGATCGTTTTTCCGCAGCAAGACAGCTACGCTCCCGAGGGAACTTTACCCCTTTGACGCAACGTATCTGGCGTCATGGATCGTCCGAATCGGTTCAGGATCGGTTCAGGATCGGTTCAGGCAATCTGGGCGAAGTTCTTGCTGTCGTTAGCATTCTGGACCGACTGCCAAACTAGCTTTCATCGATTGCATGAGTACTTGAATGTTGAATCAATTATCAGGAGCATTGAACCACGATTTTTGCCCTTGGGCAAATCGCTATGTGTATTGGCTCAAGCGCCCGATTGGTTGGGTCCTTTTGGCTTTGCTTTCGTCGATGGTTCTGGGGATCTATGTCTCTCCGCAAGCGTTTTTGGCGACGGCTGGGATTGCGATGGTTGCGATCATAGGTTCGATTTGGCCCTGGATCTCGATGATCGGGGTGCGGGGTGAATTGAATTGGGACACGCTGCGATGCCAGGAACTTGATTCGATCCAAACGACGCTGGTAATTACCAATCGATGGCCATGGCCGGTGGTGGGACTGACACTTGATCTGGACGCGGGTTTGCTGCCTGAGGGATGGGACAAGCAGCGTGTGAGTTTGCAGCGGATCGCAGGCTTTTCTAAAAGCACATTTCAGTGGTCTACCGTTCCGCAAACGAGGGGGCAGTATCCTAGAGGACAAGTTCACCTTAGCAGCGGATTTCCATTTGGGATTTGGACCAGTAGTCGCCGCGTCGAAGTCTCTGAGAATCTGATCGTTTGGCCTCGCATCACACGGTTGATCGATGCACCGACCGATTTGGCAAGCCAGCAGTATGGCACAGGTAGTTTATCGGATCGGGTTGGAGACGATGGGGATTGGACCGGAGTTCGCCCTTACCGGCCAGGCGATTCACTTCGTCAGGTGCATTGGGCGCAGACGGCCCGGCGCGATGCGTTGGTAGTGTTCGAACGTCAAGCAAGTGCAAGCCAAAGTGTCGTGGTTCAGATCGATCCTAGCAGTGCAGCCGAGGCCTCTGAGACGACTCTTTCGGCGATGCTCAGGCTCTTTGCATCGATCGTGCATCAATTTCAGCGTCATCATTGGACTGTGTATGTGGACTTGGAAGGACTTTACAGATCTTCTGGGATGGCTCAGGGATTTCAGCAATCTCAACGGATCGCATGGATGGATCGATTGGCAACATGGAATCCGAGCTTGCCGTCGGTCGAATCGATGGAGTCTGAATTGAGAACTCGACGGGCGCTACGCAAGGTCCAACCCAATGTGGTTTTGACGATTGGTTGGAAGGATTCTCAGGCCCAAGGGTCCGATCCAAGCAGTATCGATGCCCATTGCGAAGATCGGTTGGAATACCGTTTCGATGTGGTCCCGGAAGCTTCGTTGGGTTCTGTTTGGGATGAGCAACTTGAGCATCGATGGCAAGGGTTTTGTCGCAGCCAGATGAGTACAAGGGGTTGATTAAGATGCCATCGAACGCCATTGCTAATAGAACCAGTAACCTCAGGCCGACACTTGGCACGCTGCTGTTGGCGTTGCTTGCAACTTGGTGCATTTCACTTTTGCGTTTTGCAGGCAGCGCCGATCCGATATGGTTGGTTGGTGAAGTGTTGCTATTATCGGGCTTTTGTTGTTTGGTTCGATTGGTTTGGATGCCAAGATTTGGGGCTCGTTTTTTCACAGGGCATCCGAGTTCATCAAAGCTATGGGTTTGGGGGATCGGTGCTTGTCTGATTCTCACACCATGGTTTTCACGCTGGGTGCTGATGGGGCTTTTTGGTAGTTCGGGGGAGGCGACCGAACTGGTGGCCCTTGCGATGTTGCAGATGGCAGGACTTTGGCAAGCGGCCATCGCAAGAACGTCCCGAGAGGATTGGTTGTCGTTTTTGATCAGTTGCTTTCTTGTCTTGTTTGGTCTGGCATCCTCGGACCGCGGTGACATGATCCAGATCGCGGCTCCGTTTACGATCCTTGCGAGTTGGTGGCTCATGGCTCGCTATTGGGACTCGATCGAAGAGGGCTTTTTGGTTTCACAGACAGTCCCGGTCTTGCCACTGCGGCTATCGATTTTGGGGATCATGGGGCTAGGTGCTCTTGGCTTTCTGGCTTGGACTAGTTTCTCGAAGGATGCAGCGAATCGACTCGATGGGTTCATGCCCACATCGGGAGGTAACAAGCAAGGGGAGAGTT
>JAGWZB010000507.1 GCA_018969045.1 Planctomycetota bacterium
TTGAAGTCGTTCGCGGTCCATGTCCGGACAGTTACCGTTGTCCCGAGGGTATGACTCAAGCACAGGCGTGCGAGTATTACTTGGATGCCTATCGGTCGTTGCTCGAGGAGCACAGCAACAGGCTTGTGGCTGTGATTGCCGAGAGTTGCATCCAGGGGGCAGCGGGCTTTGTGATGCAGCCACCTGGGTTCATCGCGGGACTTGATAAGCTATGCAAAGAGTATGGAGTGCTTTTGATCCTCGATGAGATTGCCGTGGGTATGGGGCGTACAGGACGCATGGTCGCCTTTGAGCACGAAGAACAGATTGCTGGACACGCCATTACGCCCGACTTGGTTTGTTTAGGTAAGGGGCTTACTGGTGGCTACTTGGCCATGAGCGCAACGCTCACTACCGATCGGATATGGGAAGCCTTCTTAGGGGACTTTGCAGAGCATAAAACCTTCTACCATGGGCACACCTATGGTGGGAACCCCTTGGCAGCAGCCGCCGGACTTGCCGTGCTAGATCTCTTGGAGGGACGAAGCGACCAAGGTCGATCGAGCTTGACTGCGATTGCAAGGAACGCTCAACGACTCCAAGCTGCCTTGGAGGGGCTCAAGGAACTGCCATTTGTCGGGGACATCAAGCAGCTTGGAATGATGTCTGCGGTCGAACTGGTTGCAGATAAAAAGAAAAAGAGCCGCTTTGACGCGAGACTTCGCGTCGGTAACCGACTCTGTCAAGCGACTACTCAGGAAGGGCTTTGGTTACGGCCGCTTGGGGATGTCATACCCATTCTTCCGGCAGTCAACGCAACAGCCAACGAACTGAACTGGCTTGCAAAGACCCTTCATCAGATCCTTAGCCGATCGGAGATCTACGCGGCTGAGAGGGTAAGCTAGGGTTGGAACGCAATCGATCACTGAGCAAAGTACATTTGTAAACGGATATTTCAGAAGGCGATCAAGATATGTTCAAGAGTTTGATTGTTGGTTGGGTGATTGCGATGAGTTTTATCAGCCTGCACGCGCAAGAATGGCGGCAGGTCTGGAGCGACGATTTTGATGGCATGTCACTGGACTTTACCAAGTGGGAGATTGAGGTCAACGCGTTTGGAGGTGGCAATCAGGAGCTCCAGATCTACACCGATCGGTCGGAGAACGTTCGGGTGGAGAACGGTCTGCTGGTCATCGAAGCCCATCGCCAGATCACTGGAATCGCAGGGACCGAGCGAGATTTTTCCTCGGGACGAATTCGCAGCAAGCGTCGTGGCGATTGGAAATATGGACGTTTTGAGGCAAGGATGAAATTGCCCAAAGGTCAAGGTTTATGGCCAGCCTTCTGGCTATTGCCCACGGACGAAAAATATGGGACTTGGGCTGCCAGTGGTGAAGTCGACATTATGGAGTTCAAGGGTCAGCAGGTCGATACCCTTTGGGGGACTCTCCACCACGGGGGTAGTTGGCCGCGAAACAAGCACACGGGTTTAACAAAAAAGTTCGACGGCATCGACTTCACCGAAGACTTCCATGTCTTTGGCGTCGAGTGGGAGTCAGGTGAGTTCCGTTGGTTGCTCGACGGCAAAGTTTGGCAGGTACAAAAGGAATGGGGAACCGAGAATGGCAAGTATCCTGAGCCATTCAACCAACCATTTCATATCGTGTTGAACCTAGCCGTCGGTGGTCAATTCGTGGGTGCGGTCGATCCAGATACTGATTTCCCGGCACAGGTATTGGTCGATTGGGTCAAGGTTTACCAACGATAGAGGGTTTCAAAAGGTCGAGTGAGTAGATGGCGCTGGGTAAGACTTCGCATTCAGCCCAGCAACCTGGACACTTTCCGACCCACCGGCGTTGGGATTGGGCGGACGCCGAGTTCCAGACTTCTTGAAAACTGGAGTTTCTCAAATTGCCAATAATGTTGCTATTGAACTGGCAAGTAGGGACATCGCCGTTAGGAAACAGACGCAGATGGGAATTCAAAGCCACGCAAGTTGGATTGGTATATTTTGCGTCCGGGGAGTCATTGAGTAATCGCTCTTGGATCCCTTGCAAGTAGTACGCCTTGGACAAACGTGCCCACCACGGCAGTTGCATCAGGTCCCTTCTAACACACTCAAAGAGTTGCTTCAGTTTGGGTGAAGCGATCTGTCCGAAGGTCGTGAATTGCCCTACTTGTTTTGGGGATATATCGCGGTCTCTTTGGATCGAATAGGTTGCACTGGAGTCATAGGCCATCACCATTTGGTGTCGCACTCCCAGAGGCTTTAGTTGCTCGCTCAGTAGCACATACTGCTCGATTCCTTCCTCGTCGACGACCGTCTGATTGACAGCCAAATCCAGATTCCATTTCTTTTGAACTTTTGCCAGTTCTTCGACGGTTTTGATTGCGCTGGAAAAGGCGATACTACTGCCACGAATGTGGTTGTGTTTCTCCTTAAGACCATCGAGACTGACCATGATTTGCAAAGGAGTTTTTCTTGGGCGATTCGAGCATAGATCGATGATTCGATCGGTAAGGAATCCATTGGTCGTGATATGAATTCCCAGCGGTTTTAGGTGGTCGATTGCTAATTTTGTAATATCCAGGAGATCCTGACGAACGAACGGCTCGCCACCGGTGAGTCGGACCGCGTCGAGCCTGGGCAACTGT
>JAGWZB010000508.1 GCA_018969045.1 Planctomycetota bacterium
GAGCGCCAGTGCCAGCGAGATCTTCGCTGGGGCCATCCAGGACTATGAACGCGGCTTGATCGTAGGCGATCCGAAATCTCACGGCAAAGGAACGGTGCAAACCCTGCTGGATCTAGCCCCAGCTGCCTTCGGCATCGGTGCTGCAAAGCCTCAAGGTGCATTGAAGTTGACGATTCAACAGTTCTATTTGCCCGACGGTCGCTCGACGCAGCTTGAAGGCGTGTCCTCGGATGTGATTCTGCCATCGATGACCGCAGAGATGGATATCTCTGAAACCGACTTGGACTACCCTTTGCCCATGGATACCGTCAAAGCGCAGCCGCACAAACACTATTCGATGGTCGATAGTGCCATTAAGTCGACGCTGCAGAGCCTTTCGGCAGAGCGGATCGCCAAGAACACCGACTTTGGTAAACTGCTCGGACGAATTGAAGCTTATCGCAAGCAGAAAAACGAAAAGCTGATCCCACTCAAGGAATCCGACTACATGGCTCGTCGCAAAGAGACAAGCATGGAGAAAGAAGAGGAAAAGCAGTTCGATAACAAGGCAGAGCGGGACAAGATCTTCTTGAGCGATTTCTACAATGAAGAAATCCTCAATGTCGCTGTCGATTACGTCAAGTCGCTAGCTGCCGCCAATCTGCTTGTGACCAAGTAATCGCCATCGGTAGCCTTTATTCAATCCACTTCGGCGGTGTCCTCCAGTCCATGGAACACCGCCGATTGGTTTTTGGGAACTCAACTTTAGAGACTTTCCTCGACTCGATTGTCGGTTGCAACCAAGAGCCGTCATCTTCTGACCTACATGAATCCTTCCTGAAGAACCAAGTTTAATGGGTACATCTGAGAAACGCCGTCTGAATCTAAGTCGCTGGCTAGTTGGCTTGGCCTTGCTGGCCGCTGTCATGGTCTTGGTAAGTCGCGCAGTGATCTACGAAACCGATCATCAGATCGCGAATCTTGCGGGGATTGTGTTTGGCTTGCTGAGCCTATTACTCGGTTTTCTCGCTCTTTGGTTTAGTCGATCGATCGCTCTGAAATGGAAGCTGGCTTATACGGCCTTGCCGGTTTTTCTGGCTGGATTGTTCAACGTGTGTTTTGAGTATGTTGGGGTAACGGGCGAGGTATTGCCCAGCTATCGGATGCGAAGTTTCTTGCGGAGCAAACCGCCGGTAAGACCTCAGCGACCTGAATCCGACGAATCTCTAATTCCAGATTCGATGAAAGCGTATCAGTTCACACAGTACCTTGGGAACCAGCGCACAGGAATCGTCACTGAGCCCCTGTTTTCAATGGCTTGGGATCAAAAGCTTCCTGCGGAGGTTTGGCGAAGGCCCATTGGGGCAGGTTGGTCGGGCTTTGCAATTGCTGATGGAATTGCAGTGACACTGGAACAAATCGACGAGGAAGAGTCGCTTACGGCTCTGTCGCTGGTCAACGGCCAGACGCTATGGCGGGTCAAGCGTCCTGGTAAGCATTTTCATGCTCTAGGCGGACTTGGCCCTCGATCGACTCCCACGTTGGTTCTCGATGGCGACCACTGGATTGCGATTGCATTGACGGCGACCGGGCACCTGCTGTGCGTGGATCTAAGCACCGGTGCGGTGCGATGGGAGCAGCAGTTGTTGGAGTTGTCGAACACCAATCAGAAGGACTTCGAAGTTGCAGTCAATTGGGGACGTGCCGCATCGCCATTGGTGCACAGGGACCGTGTTGTTGTTCCATTGGGTGGTGCACCCGGGAGCATTCAAGGTTCCTTGATGGCCTTTTCGCTGGAAGATGGTAGTGTCCTTTGGACTCAGGGCACTTCGCAAGTCAGCTATTCTTCTCCTGTACTGATGAATATCCACGGTTTAGAACAAATCGTGAGTGTCAACCAAGGGGATGTCACAGGGCATGCATGGGAGGATGGACGAGTCCTTTGGACGACGGCTTGGCCAAGTAGTTCCAATGGGGCCGCATGTGCTTCGCAACCGGTCCAAATCGATGGCAACAAAATCCTCTTGGGTAAAGGATACAGTCAAGGCTCCAAGGTATTCGAAGTCACGCTCGATGCAGAAGTACAGAAGCTGGAAAGTGTAGATAGAGCCAGTTGGGCTACCAAAGAGATTTGGGCCAACAGCAAGACACTCAAAACCAAGTTTACCAGTGCGATATACTTCGACGGTAAGTTGTTTGGGTTAAGCGATGGGATCCTTGAATGCGTTGATCCTGCCGATGGTTCGAGGATTTGGCGAGGTCAACGGTATGGTCAAGGTCAGGCGCTGATGGTCAATGGAGCTTTGCTGATCAACTCCGAGGATGGCAGGATCATCGCTGTCGATCGGGAGACTGGAAAACCCATGGGCGAAATGAGTGTTCTAGAAGGAGTCACTTGGAACACCTCTGCGGTGGCTGGCCCTTATCTTTTAGTGCGAAATGGGACCGAAGCCGTTTGTTTGGCTTCGCCTGTTCCCCAGTAGAGAGAAATCGATTCCGTGAAATCAGAACCAGCGCCAAAGACAGATCCGATCGGCACGCCCGGAGGCTTGATTCTGGGTTTCGATCCTGGGTTGTCCATCACTGGATATGGAATCATTCGCGTGAAGAACCAACAACCGGAGTTGGTCGAAGCTGGAATTCTC
>JAGWZB010000509.1 GCA_018969045.1 Planctomycetota bacterium
ATCGGCCTGAGATCTCAAGCGTCCAAGTCGCGATCGATCGGCTGTAGGTAAAAAAACGACAGGCCGGTAGGAAATCTACCGACCTGTCGCTCTTGTTCCCTGGCGTCGGGGACCCTTGCGGACCCCCGACGCACAGTCGTAAGCTCTACTGTGAAGCACCACCGACAGGCAATTGACCCAGTAACTGCCAAGTCTGCGGCTATATGCTGCTCCAACCCAGGAGGAAGGCCGGTTGAGTCTTCCCGCAAAACCCAACCGCCAGCAGAGCTTTATTTGTGAATCATCAAGACACTCAACGATTACTTGAAATCCACCAGCGGTGTCAACAGGGTTTTTGATCAATACTTGATGCTTGTTTTGGGTAATTTTTCTTGCAATTGGGCCACCGCTTTTTTGCTCAGCGTCGTGTTGGTGAGAATCAAGTCTTTAAGATTCTTCAGCTTTGCCAATTCCCCTATTTTATCATCGGTAACCGCAGTCTTTCCGATATGAAGAAACTCAAGACTCTCGATTTTCGAAAGGTGCTCGATCGCACCATCTCCAATATTGGTGTCGTCCAAATTCAATCGCTTGAGCTTGCTGCTGGTCAACGCACTGAGTCCTGCATCGGTCACTCGCGTATGCCATAGATTCAAATCCTCAAGCTTCGCAAGCTTTCCTATCTCTACCAACGCAGCATCCTTAATGGTCGTCTCGCTCAGATCCAAAGCGGTCAAGTTCGGGAACTTGCCAATATGCTCGACGATCCCTTTGGTGGTGATCGCGCAGTCTCTGAGCTTCATTTTGGACATCTCTTTGGCTCCAGCGATCGCGCCCAAGGCATCGTTGCCAACACGGGTTCGGAAGATGTCGAACTCTTTGAGTTTGGTCATGCCCGAGAGCGCCGTGAAACTCTGGTCGGTCACTCCGCAGTCCTGGAACGAGATCGCTACCATGTTGGTCATTCCCGAAAGATACTGCATCCCATCATCGGTAATCCTCGGTCCCCAAAGACTTAAATTGCGCAGTTTGCTAAGTCCCTTCAGGTGCGCAAGTCCAGCATCACTGATCTGGTTGCAATCCGACAAATCCAGCAACTCCAATTGAACTGTCTCTTTTAGATAAGCCAACCCGGCATCGGACAGTTTGGTCCTAGGGGCTCGAATCCGTTTGATGGTCTTGGATTGCCCCAGGCTCTTCAAACACTCATCAGTGATCCCGCATCGATCTAAAAGCAAATCGTCAACCTTGGGGAATTTCGCAATTTGTGCGATGGTCTCATCGGTGATGGAAGCTTGCTCCATCTTGAGCGCTCGGAGGTTCGGAAGCGATTTAAGGGTCACGATCAAGTCGTGAGTTGCTGCCGGTCCGCTGACAGAAATCGTCTGGACCGTGGGGATCTCTAGCACTCTGGGAAACGTTTTGACCCAGTCATCGCCGCATTTGCGAAAGTCAACGCCGATGACTTCGCCATCCTTTTCCTGAACCGCAATGCCAGGCATCGCCTTAATCGCAGCGATCGCTTGGCTATCTGCACTCTTGGTTGCCGCGACTGTTTGTTGGGCGTAGCAGGCTTGGATACTGCACGAAAGAGCCATCGAGAGAGCCGTCGATCCAAGGACTGCGCTGAGCACCACTGTGTTTCTTCGTTTCATGAATTCCAGATTCCACTTGTAAGGATTACAAATCGGTAGGTGTCGCCCGAAATACTTGGGCAACCGCAGAGTATCTTCGTTGAGCACGATTCGCTTGACAAGCTCTCTGCGACTAAAATGATCACCGCCAGATGATCGATCGATACTCGAAAACCCAGAAAATTCCCTGAATGCTCAAGCGGAACGGTCGGCTCAAGGACTCCTACACCTACCAACCCCCCTTCGGCGCGTCGATCGATGCTGAAGGGGTCCATTTTTCTGTATTCAGCCGATCGGCATCGGCCATGCGGATCCTGTTGTACTCGACCACCCAGGACCGCGAACCGACCGACAAGATTGAGCTATCTGCACAATCGGACAAAATCGGAGACATCTGGACCAAATTCGTTCCGGGGCTAAAGGCAGGGCAACTCTATCACTTCCAAGCCGACGGTCTGTATCGACCCGAATCGGGCTGGTGGTTCGACAACAAAGCCCGCTTGATCGATCCCTATTGCCAAGCCTTGTCGGGTGACTTTCAATCTTCGACCGATGGCGTGATTCGTCCTCCCAAATGCGTTGTCGTCGACCATGCTTTCGATTGGCAAGGCGATCGTCCACTTAGACACCCCATCCAAGACTCGATCATCTATGAAATGCATGTGGCTGGATTTACCAAACACCCATCAAGCGGTGTATCCAAACCAGGTACTTATCTCGGAGCGATCGACAAAATCCCCTACCTTCAATCGCTGGGCATCACGGCCGTAGAACTTCTGCCTGTCCATGAGTTCCCGATCTTGGACTTTCATGGTCAACCTTGGAAACACCCAAACTACTGGGGATACGATCCGCTGGCCTTATTGGCTCCTCACAGGGGATATGCCGACAGCAAAAAGCCAGGTGCGCAAGTCCATGAATTCAAAACGCTGGTCAAAGCGCTTCATCGCGCGGGCATCGAAGTCATCCTCGATGTGGTCTTTAATCACACCTGCGAAGGCAATCAGC
>JAGWZB010000510.1 GCA_018969045.1 Planctomycetota bacterium
CGAAGGTAGTTAGCCGATTTGTTCGTGATGAGCGTGGAGCCACCATGCTTGAGTACGGATTGCTCGTAGGTCTCATTGCGATTGTTGCGATTGCTGCGATCGGAGCCTTGGGTGGCAGCCTGAGCACGTTCTTCACCGACACGACCGCAGAACTCAACAAAGTCTAGTGGTTGAGAAGGGCGACCGGGGGGCGCGTTGATCGCGTATCCCCCCTGATAATCGCGAGTTCTTTGAGGTTGATGCATTCAGAGGGTTGTAGGTTTTAGTTTGGATTCCTGGAGGGTTGGATCATGACGCTACGGACTTGGTTGGTTTTCTTGCTGGCGATTGCTAGTGGAGTTTCGGCGATAGTTGGGGTATCTCAAATGCGTTCAAGCCAATTGGCGCGGGAGATGACCACAGTGGTCGTCGTTAAGAAACCGATTGGTCGCGGCTACCAGATCCAGCAAGACTCTGTCGAGGCTAGGCAGGTTCCGGTGGATTTTGCGCACAAGTCTATGGCAACCTCACTTGACCAAGTGGTTGGCCGGGTTGCGACTGTGATGATGTATGAGGGTGAGTATGTCATGAGCAACAAGCTTACCAGCACGAGTGCAAAATCAGGCTTGGCGACACTGATTCCACCAGGTTTTAGGGCTTACAGTATCACGTCGGGCGCGGCAGCCAATCGTGTTTCGGGATTGATGAATGTGGGAGATCACGTGGATGTGCTATTGACGAGATCCTCGACGACAGGCAGCCATTCCAACGCCACTGTTGCGGAGACTTTGCTTCAAGATGTTGAGGTATTGGCGGTTGACCGCGTGGTAGAAAATGTTGCGAGTAAGAACACGGGCGCTGCCTCGGATAAAGGCGATTCCAAATCATCGACGGTGACACTGCTGGTAACGCCAAAGCAAGCGGCTGTTTTGGGGTTAGGCCAGAAAGAAGGGGTTTTATCATTAGCATTGAGAAATCCTGAAGACCATCAGATCACCAATTCGGCTGAGTTGTCCGGCGCTGATCTTGCTGATCACACGGATGTTGAGGCACTGGGGCGAATCGCTTTGGGTGTACCTCGCGGAGAAACCGAGCAGGAGTTGACGGATGAAGAGATCAATCATGAGGTCCAAGACGAATCCGATCAGTCGATGACCGTCGAGGAGATGCAAGCCTTGCTGGCTACTTTCGCCGAATCCAACCAAGCTGCTCCAAAGGTGACAGCGATCCGAACGATTCGCGGGTCACGACTAGGGATTGTCCCAATACGATCTAAATCGAAATAGGAATGGCTTGCTACAGCCCGATAGTGCTGCTGCAAAATCGGGAACGGCCGGCCCGTTAAGGGGTTTTTGAAGCCGGTTCATTCGTTGTGCCTGCTTCTCGGTGTTTCGAATTGAAGATTTTTGCATCGAACGGATCGACCACCCGTGGTTTGCTCTTAGCCGCCTTTTCTAGTTTGCGTATTTCTTCCTGGATCTCAGCCAAGTCGGCTGCATCGACTGCGATCGCGCCATGACCACTCTTGGGAGATTTCGAAAGCTTGGGGGAAGTCGCAAGGGCTTGTTGGACCGTGGGAGACTCTTGGGGTTTGGTCAAGTTCGCTGCATGGACTACAGGATTGGATTGGTCTGTGGTCGGCAACTTGGGCTTGATGGTATCTAGCGATTGGATCCACTTAGCAAGCCGTTCTAGGTGAAGCCGATCCTCTTCACGCTGTAGGTTGAAGCTTGCGTTTCGCTGGGCACCATGGGGGCGGGCTGCGTAATGAAGAAGGTCGGAGTCTTCGGGCCGCGTGGCATCGACAAATCGGAGGAAGTTCTCGAGATTCCGTTCGTTGATCGAAGCGGCCTGCTGGCCAACAGGTTGGAAGACTTGGAATGTGTTTTTGGTCAAGATGCCATGGCATCCAGATTGGCCACACCTGGATACAACGATGGGAGTGATCTCGGTTTGGAAGCTTCTTCGTAAGTAGCCCGGTACGGTATGGACCGGGAAAGCTGGCTCGATGGCACTTGCCTGGATAACTTCGCTTTTTGCCGCGGGGGGTTCAGAGGTCTTGTCGTCGAAATCATGCTTGGGTGGCTCGATTCCCTGCTGGGCCATCGCACGACGAACGCCCTCGTCGGCTAATAGAGCCTGCTTGAGCTGAAGATCCAATTGCTTGAACTTGGGATTGTCCCCTGCTTGTTTTTCAAGCTCTAGGTAATGCTCGATGGCTTGGTCGAGCAGACCATTTTGGATGCACCATTGCGCCAGGTGCCAGTGTTCGCCTGTCCCCCATTTGCGGACGGCTCGGGTTTGGTACTTATAAAGCGAATCGATGGTGGGGCCGATAAAAAGGATTTGCTTTTTGATCAGTGTGACTTGCTTGCCCTTGTCCATCACCACGGTGACCGAGTCGGCCTGAGGTTTGATAAAGCCTTGGATCACAGCACCATGCTGGAGCAGCACACAGCCTTCACCATAAAAGTTCAGCGGTGAATTCGAACTTGGCAAGTTTTGAGCGTAGGTGCTTTGGGCTTGGGCCGATTGCGATAAGAGGATCACCCAGGGCAAAAGTACCCCAAGTGTAGCCCAGGCGCAAGTTTCAAATCGAGCGACCATGGATGACCATCGTCCCTTTTGATGAATGA
>JAGWZB010000001.1 GCA_018969045.1 Planctomycetota bacterium
CTGATAGACTTGCTGAATCCATGCGCGCAATTCAAATCGTCGAACCAAAAAGGCTCCGGGAAATCTCGATCGATCGGCCCGGTGCACCAGGGGCTGGCCAAGCGTTGGTTCGAACCCATCGGATGGGCGTCTGCGGGACCGATGTCAGTTGCTACTTGGGCAAATTCCCCTTCTTTGCATTCCCTCGTATCCCAGGTCATGAGCTGGGCGTCGAGGTGCTCGAGGTCGGTCCAGAAGTGCAGCATGTTAAGCCTGGCGATGCATGCAGTGTAGAGCCCTACATGCACTGTGGACAATGCTATGCATGCCGAAAAGGGGCCAGCAATTGTTGCGCGAATTTGAAAGTCATCGGCGTGATGACCGATGGAGGCCTGTGCGAGAGTTTTCTGATCCGTGCCGACAAACTTCATCCATCGAAAAAGCTCACCATGGATCAACTCGCATTGGTCGAGACGCTCGCCATCGGATGCCATGCCAATGAGCGATCAGGAGCGTCGTCCCAAGACCACGTCTTGATCATTGGAGCCGGTCCCATAGGCATTGCGACGTTAGAGTTTGTGCGGCTCACAGGTGCCCAGATCAGCGTTATGGATATCAGCGCACCTCGTTTGGAATTCGTACGACGAACGTACGGGATCCAGCAATGTATCCAGGTTTCTCCCGAAGACTCGGGGGTCGATGCCGCGAAACTTCACACCGGCGGAGATCTTTTCTCAGTCGTCATCGATGCGACAGGAAATCGCTTTTCCATGTCCGGAGCTTTGCAATTCGTCGCTCCTACCGGACGACTCGTCTACGTCGGGATCACGCAGGATGAAATCGTGTTCAAGCATCCGGCGCTGCATCGTCCGGAAGTCACACTGCTTGCCTCGCGAAATGCACTACCGAGCGATTTCCCTGCCATCATCGAGCTGATCGAAAACGGCACGATCAAAACCGATCCTTGGATCACTCACCGAACCGATTTGGACCACGTGATCGATGATTTTGACAGCTTTACACGTCCTGAAAACGGTGTGCTCAAGGCCATCATCGAAGTCGCCTGATGTATTTTTGGGACTACTCGTTCGACACCCCGCAAGCCAACCTCGCCTTCGACGAAGCGATCCTGGAATACGTCGATTCGCTCGAAGCAGGCGACTGGGAATTGCTTAGGCTCTGGGAAATGCCCAGCCCCTGCGTGGTCGTCGGAAGATCCTCCAAACTATCGCTGGAGGTCAACCAAGAGGCTTGCCAGCAAGACGGTATTCCGATCTTTCGACGCATGAGCGGCGGAGCATCGATCGTAGCCGGACCGGGCTGCCAGATGTTCTCGGTTTTATTGTCCCTGAAGCAACGGCCAGAGTGCCGGGGACTCGATGGTGCCCACCAGTGCGTGATGTCCCGGATCCAACGCGCCGTGCAATCGGCCTTGGGCAACGTTGGATCCAACTGCCAAGTGAGCATTCAAGGCGTTTGCGATTTGACGATCGATGGACGCAAGATCTCAGGCAATGCGCTCCGACTGAAACGTCATTGGTTGATGTACCACGGCACCTTGCTTGTAGACATGCCACTGGAGTGGATCCATCGGTATCTGCTGGAACCTCCTAAACAACCGGAGTATCGGGCGCACCGCGAGCACCGTGAATTCGTAGAAAGTCTCGGCCCGAACCTGCCGGATCCAAGCAGGTTTGTCCGCGAATTCCATCGTGCTTGCCAATCCCAATGGGATGCCAACGAGCGATGGGAAGAACATCCGTTTGCACGGGAGTATCCAGCGATGATGCCCTTGTGGTTGGAGCGTCGATACAACGATTCCGCTTGGCATCGACAGCGCTAACTCAAGCAGGCTTAGCACTTCCATCGGGCTGCGGCGTATCCGACGACGCGACTGGGATCTGCTGTGACCGCTGCGCTGGTGTCGTAACTGATTTGCTCGACTTGAGGCTTCAGGCCAAGCACCTTGAGTGTCTGCATGACCAGCGCTGCGGGAACGACTCCGCACATGCTGATCGAGTTCGATCGGCATACATCCAAGAGATGCTCAGGATCGCCAGTCATCAGCGCATCGAGGGCCAGTCGATCCAATCGACGATTCTCTTGGTCGTTGGCAAAATGATTCATGTCGCTGGAGATCGCAAGGAGCACCTTGTCGATGATTGGCCGCAGTACTTCTGCAAGTTGGTTGGCCGCTGAATGGATATCCTCCCAGGTCGCATCACCCATCGCGATGCATACGAGCTTGGGCCTAGCCCGTTGGGATCCGCAGAGCCAATCGACGATAGGCAGTTGCACTTCGATCCCGTGTTCTTTGAAATGCGCGGCTGCGTCGAGCTCCATTCCTTGGACGCTCTGGGCAATCTGCTGGCTCAGCTTTGTATCGATTTCAAATCGGGTAGGTTCTGGGCCATGGCCCGATGGAACGGTCCAGCTTGTTGCAGGAGAAACGGCCCAGTCGGCCCCAAGTTGCGTATGTTTTGGCCCGATGAGGATCACCGTTTCGGGGATCGAGCAACTCTTCCAAGCGTCCATGGCTTGCTGACCGCTGTATCGCAGTCCGGCATGCGGAGTCATGATCGCCTTGACGCCCTGAATGTTCTGGGCGCTCGATTTTTGGTCCAAGCCCTTGAGCATTTGGCCCAAAGGCTCATGGTCCGATGGATAGAAAGTGCCAGCCAATGCAGGGTTGCGAGGCCGATCGCTCGAATCGATTCCAGGAATGTTCGAGGCCAGCAAAGAGCTTGCTGTCGAAATACAACCCAGGGACATAACGGTGATGGGCTCTGTGCGCGAGCGAATCATCGATGCGGCGGATTCGAGCAGTTCGTGCGGCGATTGATCGGGGGCAAAGGCGACCGCGACGCGTTGTCCGCACAGAGCGACGATCGCTCGCTGGTTTGATTCGACACCGGCAAGATCGCAATCGGGGAGCGATGCGTCGAGCTTGCCTGATCGCCAGTCGCTGGCATGGACCATCCCATGATGCGCCGGATCGTACATGGCGCTCAAGGCCAGGTCGACATCGACAGCTCGATCGAATCGTGTCTTGCGAAGTGTCTGCTCGGCGATACGACTCAGTTCAAAGACGCTCGACTGCAGAGGTATACCCGGTCTAAAGGACGTTTGAATCCAGTGGGCCATTGGGACTTTGGATTCAACGTCGATGGCCGACAATACGATCGTATGCACAGTACCATCCATCGCGTCAAGGACGTAATAGTTAGGGGTAGCGCCGTGCGAAAGATTGATCATGTTTTGGATCGTTGCAGCTTTGAGCTTTTGCAAGCTGTCCAGGTCACCTGGAGGTCCTTCGATTGGCATCGGGTCTGGCAACTCCATCGCGTCGATCCCACCGGTAATTTCGAGACCTTCGAAGGTCTCGAGCATCACCGAATTGTCCTGCCATGCGTCCTGAGGCAAACCTGCCTTGCGACATACGCCAGCTAAATAGGCTTGGACATCCCATCCTTGTTGGACCGGCACATTGGGCAAGAGCAACCCGGCGCGTTGCCCATAGGGACTCGTTAAGCTCGTTGTGATACGCAGTCCGTGTTTGCCGACTTGGATGTGTTCAGGACGTTTGGCGGGTTGCGCATCGATGGCATGAGGGTCTGCCAGTAGGGTCACATCGCAGGTCAGGTACGGAAGCTCTATGGTTGAGATTGCCGGCATGCGAGGGTCTTCCTTGGCGGTCTTTTGAGCCGACTCGAGGATCGCGTCGCACAGGCGCGTTGGCCGGCCCAGAAAGCCACAACAGCCTCGGAGAGTTGCTCCACGTTTGAGTGTGGTAAAGCAGCCGTAGACGTAGTGCTCAGCCAGTTCTCCCAGCGGAGCGAAGACCTCCTTGGTAAGCCGCGTTTTGAGCACTTTGGCCGCAACAATCTTTGAAGCGATCTGCTGAATCGCTCGGCCTGTGGCAGGCTCGATCGCTTCGAGATCAAGCAGGGTTAGTTTCTGAAGATTTGAGTCGCTCATGGCAGGTGCTTTCGTTCTTGCTCTCACATTAGATCGGGGAATAGTCGCTGCGTCTTGGTTTTTGAATGATACGCATTCATGGACTATGACCACAATGCGATAAAACCGCGAGGGTTTGGGCGGCGTTGACGGTATCTATGTCAAAAAAACGCAGTTTTTTTCTTAAGCATGTCATCCTCGGAGGGCAAATCCGCGAACAGTTTTTTGGGAACCCTTGATCGGCAAAACGGGCTTCTTATGGTTGTAAGGACGCATGGTGGAGCCAAAGGAGGGTGCCCAAAAAACGATCTTCACAAGGCCTACGCATCGATGAGACAGCATTTTTCTTTTCTCGGACACTCGATAACGCTCTTTTTGCCAACGACTCTGAAGCATCTGAAGCAATAGTGGCGTCGTCGTTGCAAGCAAGCAGAGTGCACGCGACGGATGATTTCGCGAAAGAGGAAGTTGCTTCGTCGCTGTTTGTCACTCTCGTTGATGGCCGTGGGCCTATCATCCAGCTCCGCAGTAGCCGGTGTCGTGAAACTCGATGGCACCAGCGGCTCGAATCAGAACTCAACTGCAATCAACACCGGAAGTGGAACCGAACTGCAAAACGGTTTCTTTGTCGACTATCTCGTTGTCGGTGGAGGGGGCAGTGGTGGGTCTCCCACTGCCACTCAGGTAACGGGCGGTAGCGGCGGTGGCGGAATCAATAATTCCGCAGGCTCTAGCGGCGGGTCCGGCGGCGGTGGGGGCAGCGCTATTTTCGGTAGTCAAGGCGGTTTAGCCCAAGCTGGGCAAGGAAACAATGGCGGCAGCGGTGGAAACGGTGCCGGCGGCGGTGGAGGTGGTGCGGGGGCCGCAGGTGCAAGCCCTTTATTTGGCGGATCATCAGCGGTTGGCGGTGCGGGAAAAGTCAGTTCGATCACCGGAGTCGCGGTCACTTATGCCGGAGGTGGTGGCGCTGGCATGAACACCGGATTCATGGGGCCCCTTGGTGGGGCAGGTGGAGGCGGACAGGGCGGTGGCGGCGGTGGCTGGGCCATCAGCGGTACGAATGGTTTAGGCGGTGGAGGAGGTGGTGGCGGCCTATCAATTGGGGGCAATGGGGGTTCCGGAGTGGTGATCGTCCGCTACCAAGGGGCATCCCTCGGGGCGATCGGAGGTAGCGTGACCACAGGGTCGGGTTTCACCGTGCACCAATTTTCTACCGTCGGCAACTCGAGTTTCGACATGTCGGGTGTCGACATGAACGCACGGCTTGGGGTTGTGCAAAATGGGGTCATCTCCGGGTCTGGCGACCTTTCATTCAGTGGCCCTGGACAGCTAACGCTCAATGCGGCCAATACCCATACGGGGTTCACGCGAGCCTTGGCGGGAACTTTGAATCTAGGGCATGCCAATGCCCTTCAGTCTTCCACGCTCGACATGAACTCGGCAAACAATGGTACGGTCGCTCTGACTCAATCGGGCCAGACCTACAACGTGGCGGGGCTTCAAGGATCCAGAGATTTAGCGATCGGGAGCAATACACTGAGTGTTGGCGCAAACAACAACTCCACCACTTATTCAGGCAACCTCTCTGGGACTGGTGGTGTGTCGAAGGTTGGGACCGGTACGTTCGACCTCTCGGGAGCCAACGCCTACACTGGAACGACCGACGTGGCGGCTGGCAAGTTGCTTGTCAATGGCAGCACCGCTGGCGGAGCGGTGACCGTACAAAATAGCGCGTCTTTGGGTGGAACCGGTACACTTAATGGATCGACGACCTTCCTGAGTGGCTCGATACACACACCTGGTAATTCGCCAGGGCTTCAGACCTTCACCAGCGGTTTAACTTACAACACTGGCTCGACGTTCGAGTGGGAGTTGACCAGCAATACAACCACTGGTCGTGGAACGATTTTTGATGCAGTGAATGTCAGTGGCAGTCCGTTATTGATTCAATCGGGAGTCACTTCATCGTTGGTTTTCAACGGGACGGGTTCAACGGTTGACTGGACCGATGCGTTATGGGGGATGAACCAGAGTTGGCTTGTCTTTAGCAGTGCAGCAGGGATCACGGCAGGATCGCCCTTCTTTGACACGATCAATGTAACCAACGACAGCAATGGTGTTTCGTTGGCGGCGGCTCGGGCCACTGCATTCTTCTCGTGGTCGCGAAGCGGCAACGACCTGATTTTGAATTATAGCGCACCTGTCCCCGAACCGACTTCGATGGCGATCTTTGGGCTCGGTGCACTAGGCTTTGCGTATCGCGCAAGGCGGAAGAGGCTTAAGAACCAAGGTGTAAGGTGTAAGCCTGTCACTGAGGTCAACAGGGTCAACAAGGTCCGCTGTCAATGAAGTCAAAAAGAGCGTCCGCCGTCAGGCAGGCGAGAGGCGAGAGGCGGAGTCCCCGTGCCTGGGAGTCCCCGTGCCTGGCACCTTACGAGGGGCGGAGTCCCCGTGCCTGGCACCTTACGAGGCAAAGTCCAGTGCCTGGCAAAGTCCAGTGCCTGGCACTTTAACCTGGTGCCCTAACCTGCAGTTGCCTCCTGACTAGGTGCCTGGCACCGATGATTCAGCTAGTTTTCAACGGAGTCCCCAGTGCCTGGCACCTTAACCTCGCTGGCAACGAAGGTGCCCCCTGACGCGTGCCTGGCACCGAAGGTACGGATTACTTGGTAAGTGAAGTGGGCCCATTTTTTGTCAGTTTTTTCGATGCGTTTGACCAGACGTGTCACTCGAGTCGTTGAAACTTCCAATCGCCCCGGCGTTACCCAGGATGTCCAACTCGATGTTTACTGGGAGTTGCCTCAACTCCAAATCCATATTCACACACAGGATCGATTGATGAAATTTCCCTTTTTTGCGTTGCTCTCGGCCAGTTTTCGACGGCGACGCATCACCCAACATGGAGGTGCATTATGCCACGTGACTTGCGGGACAAAGTTTTTCCACCAGATGAGAACTGTTTTGCCCACCTGTACAATCGCTGTATCGATGGAGCCTACCTTTGCGGCAATGATCCAAGGACGGGAAAAGATTATTCTTATCGCAGAAAATGGATTGCCGATCGACTCGAACAACTGGCTTCAATCTACCTGATCAACATCCTTGCACACAATGTTTTGGATAATCACTTGCATTTGGTTGTGCTGACACTGCCTGATGAAGTTGAGAAACTATCGGATCGAGACATCGCGATCCGTTGGCTGTCGCTACACCCTGGGAGAGAACTCGACGAATTTATTTGTGCTGATCCGACCGAATCTCAGATAAGTGAACTCTTAGCTGATACAGAACAACTTGGGAAGGTACGTGCAAGGCTATCTTCTCCGTCAAGCTTTATGAAGGATCTTTGCGAGCCTATTTCCAAACGTGCAAATAAGGAGGACGGGCGTAGTGGTCACTTTTGGGAGGGGCGATTCAAAGGCAAGAGGCTCTTAGATATGCTTGCTATTTTAGTTTGCGTTGCCTACGTCGACTTAAATCAGTTGCGTGCTGGAATGGCAAAAACACTCGGAGAATCCAACTATTCTTCGATCCAAGCGAGAATTCTAGCGAGTCAAAATCAGATGGCACCAAGTCTTGCATTATCAAAAGTTTCGATTTCCAACGAAGAAGCTGCGATGCGGATCAGGAAAGTGCCTCGAGTCGAGATTCGAAGACGGATAGAAGCCGCACGAGTCATCGCGCAGCGTCGGATGGTTCTAAAGGATGCTTGGCTTGCTAAACTAACGATTGATCCTGAACAATCGGTCCACCCCAATGACTCTCACCTGAGTAAAGGTGGGCTTCGAGCATCCGACAAAGGATTTCTCGAAGTAACTCTGGAGCAATACATCAAAATCCTGCATGAGGCGCTCCAGTTTAGGCCTGGCCGAGCATCGCTGGAAACTGCTTCCCAGGAGTTCAGGGAAGTAGCTAAATCGCTAGGATCAACACCAGAAAATATAAGTTGGATGATTCAAGACTTTCAGAATATATTTCGCCACGGATATTTTGTCGGAAGTCCGGAGACATTGCGCAAGGAGACCCAGCGGAATGAGCGTAAACGAACCTTGCACAGCGTGAAATGCAGGCTTTTTTTCAGTGAAAATCCGATAGTGTATGACGAGCAAACCAAGCGATACCGCAAAGCAATATCCGAGTCAAAGTCGGTCAAAACGCAAGAGCCATCGACGGCGTCCTAGACACCCATACATATCGATGAATGTCAAAAAATTTCAATTAGTCGCCCTTGAGGGCTTTTGCGGGGATGCAAGAGTACTTCGGCGCGGTAATCGGCAACATCAAGCGAGCTTCTAAAGGGCTTGTAACCCAGGTTCGGTGGAGTTAGATCTGTCTTGGCTTTGGCTCTTATTGCGGGAATATCCAGTGCGTCTGGCAAACGAAGGTGGATTTGCATTACGAAAGACCTTTGCATATTTCCACTAATTCCGATTGAAAACTGATGCAAGGATCCATCGAGCCTGGGTGAGTTCTAAGCGCATATGTTCTAAGCGTAAATGGCTGCAAATTCTTTTGCGCAAATTCTTTTGCGATCGCGCTGGGCATCGGTCCTCATAGGATTAAACGTCGATGCAATCTGCGAATATTACGAAGCTGTCAAGCTGGCTTGATTAAAAAAACTCAAATGCCTAGGGTGCCTGGTACTTGTGCGGCAATCGGACGGTTTCGGGGTGCCAGGCACTCACCTGGCACCGATAGGACGGACCGGTAAGTGGCAGGCACCGATAAGTGAGTGGCAGGCACCGATAAGTTCGCTTGGTGCCACCCCGAAAACATAGACTTTTTCGGCTCAAAAAACACACGGATTTCTATCTAAACCCGTGGTCCGAATCATGGGGTCCACTTCAGTAAGCCTGCGGTGAAAAACCGATAATTCCTAATGAGCAAGAGCGGAGTTTGGTAGCTCTACTGCGGCGACTTACAGTTGGAAAGCGTCTTCCTCGGCTTGTTCGGCATACAGTGGCATGTAGCGGTAATAGACTTCCAGCATCATGGTCGACATGCACGTGCTGTAGAGTCTGCCGCCGGCGTCCGATGAGTGGCCGCTGTCGATGTACCAACTTCCTGCACCGTGGCCGGTTTGGACTTGGCTCGAGACGATTTGGTCTCTCATTCGATTGTTCCAAGACTCCCACTCGGCTCCCCCGTATTGCTTCATGACCTGGGTGGCATAGTAGTTGTAGTAAATATCAGACTTGCTCGGTCCATCGGCCGCAAATTTCTCTGCCGCGGCTTTGATCGAAGGTTCATCTTTTTTCCAGCCCGAATACATGCGGCATAAGACTCCGCAGGCGGTCATGGCGGGGCGATAGTCCAGTGGATTTTTTTGTTTGGAATCCATGCTGTAGTGGTACCCAAAGCCGCCTGGGACCATCATGGTGTCGAGGAAAAAATTCGCTCGGCGGATCGTGTCGATGTCGTACTGCAAACCCGACATCGCAGCGCTTTTGATGGCCATCATTTGCCAGCCGACAACCGAAGTATCTCCGGGCATTTTCTGTTGGATATACGGGGTGTAATGCCACCCGCCAGTCTGCGGGTTCTGAGCGGGCGTCAGGTAGTTGATGCTAAGCTGTGCGGCTTCGCGCAACCGAGGGTCTCGGGTCATGCCGTAAGCTTCGCACATGGCGATCGCGGCGATACCATGACCATACATGTCGTCGGCAGAGCCACCGGCCCACCATGCGCCATAGCCTCCCTGGACTTTCATGCTTTGGATCAAGAAACTTAAGCCTTTGAAGACGGTCTCTTTGTATTCGCCTTCCATGTGCGTTTGACCTGCACCTAGAAAGCACATCAGGGCCATACCGGTTGCACCATTGAGAGATGTTGTTTTGTTACCCGGACGATCGCATTGTCCCGAGCAAACGATCGAGTGGGACCAGGTCCAAGCTCCGGTTTGAGGGTTCTGGTGCTGCGCCAGCCACTTCAAGGCCATCGATACGGCTCGTTCGGTCTCGGTGGTTCCGCCGAACTTTTTAAGCAAATCTCGTTTGGTTTCGCTCGAACGACTGTTCAAACCCGCTCGCATAGCAGCATTGCTTTGGGCTGCGATTCCAGATGCAGGTGCTAGCGATTCACTGAGTCCCGAAACGGAAACATCAGGAGCATCGGCCACCAACGAACTCATGTCGACCTCGACTTTGGCATCGACCGCCGCAGGTTCTACGGTCGGCACATCCGAAGGGGTGTCTTCGGTACTGTCGGATTGCATTTCGGCCGAAGCGTTGTCCATCGAGAACTCTTCGAGGGCATCGGACTCCGTGCCGGATTGCTCGCCGATATTCAGCAGCAGATTGATCTCTTTTTTGATCGGTTCGATGTTCCAAGCGGCCAATCCCAGGATGGCTGCCACGTGGATCAGGGTGCTGATCAGCCAGCTTGGGGCCGCACTCCAAAAACCGCTTCGTTTCGCACGGACACTCTGGTCGGTTTGAGCATCGGCAGAATCGACCGATTGGCTATTGGATTGGCTTTTCGTGACCGGCGAACCGCTCGAGACCTTCGTTGAAGTACTAGCCGAAGAGGTCGCTTTGGCCATCGGTTCAACGACCGGTTTGCCAGCATCCTTTTTGGAGGAATCTTTGGTCTGGAATTCAGGCAATCCAAGGTTCAATCGGTTGAGATCGTCGCGATCGTTTTTTTGATTGGAATTCGACATGCGCCACCTAGGCAAACGGTCGGGGGACAAGAGGAGAAAGAGGGGCGTTTCGAGGACTCGATTTGCACCGAAAATCCGACACCATCTTAGCAGTTCCAATACCCCCGGTGTACTCTCTAAATCTCAGTACTCTTTTAATTCCTGCGGTCTGGTGAATTTCCGTTTGCAGGGTAAAAATCAGTTTCCGTAAGCCTTTCAGCGAAAATCCGAGCCGGATCTGGATCCAAATGACCGCATTGCACTCAGGCATGTTCTCGTTCTCCAAAAGTTTCTGCCCAGCGACTGCGATCCATGGGCTCCTGGTCTGTACCCTTGCGATGGCAGGATGTCAGGCAGAGACGCGGTCCAAAATGCCAACCCAAATCGCTTCAGAGGACCAAACATCGCCACCCGTGGCATCTCCAAAGGCAGATGCCACGCCAGAGCCGCCAAGACTGTTCGTTGACGTCGAAGGCTTTAGCGACCGACAAGGACGCTGCCGAATTGCTCTGTACCGAGAGGCCGAGGGATTCAATCAACCTCAGAAGGCTTGGGCAAAAGAGACCTTGGATATCCCCGCCGGAGATGTTTTGGTCTGGGCGATCGAATCGAATGACCCGGCCTTAAATGACCCTCAAACCCGCTGGGCGATCTCGGCGCACCAGGACCGAAACGGCAACGACAAACTCGACAAAAATGCTTTGGGCATACCCACCGAGCCTTACGGTTTCTCCAACAATCCCAAGCGTGGCTTTGGGCCCCCGAAATTCGACGAGGTTTCCTTCAAGATCCCGTCCCTGCAAGACCAGCAGACCACACGCATTAAGATCAAGCTCCAATGATGCAAGACTGCCTTCGATCCAATGTCGGCGCAAGGTTGACTCTGCAAGCGCAACTGCATCCAGATCAGCTTGGGATCGCAACGCCAGTCGGATCGCACCGCCAAGGCACATCGCGTCGTTACAGAACGATCTCGCTTGGCGATTTGGATGCTCGCTCGACAGCGATAGCAGGTGGATTGCAGGCCATGGGGATCGGCCCGGGGCATCGCATCGCATTGCTGGTTCGATTTGGCGAAGATTTCATCGCGTTGGTGTTTGCCGTCTTGAAAACCGGCGCGACGCTCGTTTTGGTCGATCCTGGGATGGGCCGCAGAAATCTTCTGAACTGCCTTGCCGAAACCCGCCCCGACGGATTCATTGCAATCCCGATCGCTCAAGCGATCCTCAAGGCCAAGCGAAGTTTGTTCCCCGACGCCAAGTTTCATGTCACGGTCGGTCGACGCTTTGGGATCCTGCCAGCACCGAGTCTATCGCAACTGGAAGCCAATGGGCTGAATCGATTCGTTGCACCGAAAACACAAGCCGAAGATTCCGCCGCGATCATTTTTACCACCGGGAGCACCGGACCCCCTAAAGGAGTCCAGTACACCCATCAAACGTTCCTTTCGCAGATCGATATGATCGCGCAGCACTACAACATTCAGCCCGGCGGTAAAGACCTCAGCGGATTCCCGCTTTTCGGGCTCTTCAACGCCGTGATGGGCACTAGCACGATCTTGCCCGATATGGACCCGACTCGTCCTGCTGACGTCGATCCTGTTAGACTCCTCGATGCGATCGATCAATGGCAAATCAATCAATCCTTTGGGTCTCCGGCCCTGTGGACCAAAGTCGGTTTGTATTGCCAGCAGTCCCAACGACGCATCGAGAGTCTGAAGCTCGTTTTGAGCGCTGGTGCCCCTGTCCCTAGCCGTGTTCTTGAACACATCCGCAGCGCGATCCATGACTCGGGTCAGATGTTTACGCCCTACGGGGCAACCGAAGCGTTACCGATCGCCTCGATCGAGTCTCGCGAAGTTTTGCAAGAGACCGCACAACGCACCAGGCAAGGATTTGGTACGTGCGTGGGAAAGAGATTCGCCCAGGTCCGCTGGAAAGTGATCCAGATCACCGACCTGCCGATCCACACGCTTGATCAAGCCCGCCTAGTCGAACCAGGCCAGATCGGTGAGTTGATGGTCTGTAGCCCCAGCGTAACGCAACGTTATGTCACACGCACGGATCAAAACCAATTCCATAAAGTCCTCGGTCTGGACGCCAACGGAAATCCCGAGATCTGGCACCGGATGGGGGATGTCGGTTACCTGGACAATACCGACCGGTTTTGGTTCTGCGGACGAAAAAGCCACCGCATCAAGACGCCTCGCGGACCGGTCTTTACCGAACCGATCGAAGCGGTCGTCAACACCCACCCGAGTGTCTATCGCAGCGCACTGGTTCCCTACGGCGATGGAGACTGCCAAAGGCCCGTTGTCATCGTCGAACCATGGCCCGAGCACCGCCGCGATGTAAAAGTAAACTTCGAGGCTCACAAGCATCAGTGGCTTGAGTTGCTCGCGGCCCACCACCCGGGAGTCGATGTAGAATCCTTCAAGATCTACCCAGGCCGTCTACCGACCGACATTCGCCACAACTCCAAGATCTTCCGAGAGCAACTGGCCCAGTGGCTCAAAAAGAACTGGGATTAAATTATCCAACGTCCGAAGGAGGATCGACGAACTCTGGAACAACAAGCTTGGTGATCACACCGGCTTGGTATCCTCGCTTGAGCAGTTGTCGGACAGCCTCGCGACCCCGATCGGTAAAGTCCAAGGTCCAATCGTTGACGTACATGCCGACAAATGTGTCGGCTTTGTCTCGCTCGAGCCCGCGTCCCCAACCCAGCGCGTAATCGAGGGCTTTGCCGCGATGCTCAAGCCCATGCTTGATACTCAAATACAAATAGCGATTCACATCTCGGATGACCTCAGATCCAAGATCCTTGCGGATTCCGTTGGCACCAAGCGGCAGCGGTAATCCGGTTTGCTCCATCCACCATTTGCCCAAATCCACCACCAAATGCAGCTTCTGGGATTCATAAGTCAACTGACCTTCGTGAATCACCAAGCCTGCGTCGATGCTCTTGCCTTCGAAGGTTCCTTGCTCGACCACATCGAGAATCTGGTCAAATGGAACGACGACATGATCGAACTCTTTGAGCCACATGCGGCAAGAAAGGTAAGCTGTCGTCAGGGTGCCCGGGACTGCAATCGTCTTGCCTCGCAAATCATCCCGGCTCGACGGCGTTCGGGTGACGATCATCGGACCGTAGTTGTCCCCCATGCTCGCACCGCATGAGCAGAGCATGTAACGGTCGTTGAGGTAGGCATAGGCATGGAGACTCAGAGCCGTCAGCTCCAATTCGCCTTGGAATGCCCTGCGATTTAGAGTTTCGATGTCTACCAGTTCGTGCTCGAATCGGTAATGGCGTGTGTCGAAGCAGTCTTTGGCTAGGCCGTAGAACATGAACGCGTCGTCGGCGTCGGGGCTGTGTCCGACGCGGATGAGAGTCGGCTGGGATGGATTGGTGGTGGAGGTCATTTCGAGCAGACCGGCGTTGGACATGGGAATCGTTGTTAATGGAAGGAGAATCGTAGCCGAAAGCGTGTTCCTGCGATAGCAACCGCAGTCGAGGTTTCCGATGTAACTTGCAAACAGTGGGCAATTGCTAGCATGGCCCGTTGGGGTGAAAAAAGTTCCTCTTGTGCCCGACGGGGCGTTTTTGAAGAATTCCGGCATTCTCCCGGTTGGCGATTTTGACAAGGGTACCACTGCCATGCTCTGGAAACGACGCACTTGGATTTTAGGCTTGGTCTCGATCAGCCCCCTTGCCACAGGCTGTCGCGGTTATTCCTATGGCCAGCTTTTAAAGCCTACCGACAAGGATTTGGTAGGGAGTCACGAAGCCGGATCGGAAGTTTTCCATCCTCTGGTCGATGAGTCGGTTGCCAAGTTGCTTACCCGACAGCAGGAGCAATGCCACATCGGTCCCGATGGAATTGCGCAAAAGAAGACGATTTGTTTTGTCTGTGTCGAGAACAAGATGTCGGAGGATATCGGGGACTTTAAGGACCAGCTTTACGAACAGATCGACAGCAAGATCTTGGAATCGGATGTTTTTCGGCCTATCAGCCGGCGCATGGTCGACGCCGCTTTGCACGAGACTCGCTTGCGTCCTGATTCGCTGATGGTTCCCGATAATATGCAACTCTTTACGTCGGTGCTTCAGCGTCAAGGAGCTCCGATCGATTATCTTCTGTATGCCAAACTGACCAGCGGAACGACTCAGCGCAACACGTCCAAGCAGCGCGATTATCTGCTGACACTCGAATTGACCAACGTCCATTCTGGCGAATATTCCAAAGAGTCGGCAGAGATCCGCAAAGGCTACCATAAAACCGCTCTGGGTGGGGTCTGGAATTACAATCCCCTGAAATGACACCGCGCTTTCTAGGTGCATTGTTATGTTGGTGCTTTGGCCTGCTTGCGGTCGCCGGCTGTTCCACGCACGCAAAGCGCATCTCGTTGTCGCGATCGCTCTTTTACGAAGGCCAACTCGATGCTTGCCGAGACCGTCTTGAGAAGCTCCACAAGAGCCATCGGCATGACCGCGATGTGACCAACCTTGATCTGGCGGTTGTGGATCTGCTGGAAGGCCGAAGCGCTCAGGCTCAAAAACGCCTGAAAGAAGTTCGAGATCGATTCGATCATTTGGAGCAGGAATCCCTGAGCGAAAAAACGGTTTCGATGTGGACCGACGACACAGCTCGGTCTTACGCGGGCGAGGATTATGAAAAGATTCTCATTCGAGTCTACTTGGCTCTTGCAAGCTTGATGGATGATCGAGTGGATGCCCAAAGCTATACGCTTCAGATCCAGGATAAACACGACCAAGTCATGCAACGTCTCTGGGGTGAAAAGCCTA
This sequence comes from Planctomycetota bacterium, assembly GCA_018969045.1. GTDB lineage: Bacteria > Planctomycetota > Planctomycetia > Pirellulales > Pirellulaceae > JBKCUI01. Next base: position 15,383 of record JAGWZB010000001.1, read on the forward strand.
TCGATGCAAAAACCGACAGATTTAGTGGATTGCCGATCGGGTTTTACTTGCGAGGATTGCTGCGAGAACAAACCCATATCGATTACGATGATGCGCTTCGAAGCTACAACCAAGTAGCTCAATTGCTTCCTAATAGCCCTTGGATTCTCCAAGACATCCAGAGGGTCACCCAAGGGGTCCACTCTCAACCCGGTTGCGGGGTGATCTACGTCTTTGCCATGGTTGGCAGAGGACCCTACAAAGTCGAATCGGTCGAGCAGCCCACCAGCGATGCACTCCTGATCGCAGATCGAATCGTCTCTGCCTTGGGACCCTACAAACTCCCCCCGACCATCGCGCCGATCAAAGTTCCCAAAGTGGTCGTTCCAGAGTCGGATATCCAATCCGTTGAAGTCACCGTCAAGGGGCAAGCTCGCGGCACCACCGTTTCGATTGCCGATATCGACCAACTGGCGATCGAGACTTCGCAAGCCGCAAGAAACCAGCTGATCGCAAGGGCAGTGGCAAGACGTGTTATCAAGAAAGCAACCGTCGCTGCGGTGAAGAAACAAACCTCATCGAACAGCTTGGCGTCTCTGGGATTCGATGCTGCAGGTGTGGCTTGGGAAGCGTTAGAAAAAGCTGATACACGCTGCTGGGGTCTGCTGCCCCGGAACATCCAAGTCTTGAGAATCGAAGTCCCCGCAGGAACTCATACCCTGTCGTTTGCGCCCCAGTACCTAAGGCCAGCTTTCTATGGGGAAAGAGGGCCCTGGCAAGAACAGCCCTGGCAAGAACAGCCCCGGCAAAAAAATGGGGGGCAGAAAAATGGAGGGCAGAAAAATGGAGGGCAGAAAGATGGGGGGCAGAAAGAGACGGGGTTAGTGGTTTCGCGGGGATTGCAGGAGCAAGTCACGGTGATCGATGGCCAAAACACGTATGTGATCGGCTGGTTCCCTGACGCGTACACTGCACCGAGAATTTTGATCCCGGAATGATCAAAAACCGGTGCAGTGGTTCCATTTTCTTGTCGGAAAAATCCGACGAGGCTCGTTGGGAGTTTCGTTAAGCCTGTGTCTCGTAGCCTTTGCGGCTTTCGCGGCTCAGGAACGAGTTGGCTTGTTGGTCTCCGACGATGACTCGTTTTTCGGCATCCCAGGCGACGGCTCGGCCAAGTCGCATGGCGATGTTCGATAGGTGGCAGATCTCAAGCATGCGGTTGTGAGTCCAGACATCAGAGATCGGTTGCTTGCGAGACTTCATCGCGGCGGTGAAGTTCTCCGTGTGGTTCTCGCTGACTTTGCCACCGTAAATTTCCTCGATGGCACCTTCTGGCAATGGCTTCTCTTTGAGCTCTTCGACGGGTTTGCCGGTGATCTTGCCTCGATTGACAAAGAATCGACCTTCGGTTCCTTCGAACAAGATCCCATTGTCCCCTTCGCTGGTGATGACCATCAGGACATCGTTGGGCATGGCTGCGTGGATTTCAAAGTTGGTTGCTGCGTTGTACCGATCCGATACCAACGGGTGGCCATCTTTGTATTCGACGGGCAGTTTGTAATTGACAGGAGTGATCTTGCTCGGTCCTGTTTGGCTGGCCCCGATAGCCCAGCAAGCGATATCGACGTGGTGAGCGCCCCAGTCGGTGAGTTTGCCACCGGAGTATTCGTGCCAGTTGCGGAACGAGTAGTGAGCGTTGCTGTAGAGCGGAACACCACCGCCATAGCCTTTGCGCATTTCTGCCAACGCGCGATAAGGGACTTTGGGGGCTGGACCGAGCCAGAAATCGTAATCGAGTCCTTCGGGCACGGGGGCTTCTGGGATCATTGGCGAAGCTTCCATGGCATCGATACCGCAGGTCACTTTTTTGATCTTTCCGATCCGCCCATGCTTGACCAGCGCAACGGCCGTTAGGAATTGGTTGTTGAATTCGGTCCGTTGCATCGTTCCGACTTGGAAGACGCGTCCGGTCTCCTTGACGACTTTTTCGATCAACTTGCCTTCGTCGATCGTCAGGGTCAGGGGTTTCTCGCAGTAGACATCTTTGCCGGCGCGCATGGCTTCGATGCAGATCTTGGTATGCCAATGATCGGGGGTCGCGATCATCACCGCATCGATGTCTTTGCGATCGAGGATCTTGCGATAGTCTTTGTAAGCATCTGGTTTTTTGCCTTGCGCTTTTTCGACCTTGCCGACGTTGTCCTCGAGGACTTTGGAGTCCACGTCAGCCAAAGCGGCAAAGTTTGCGAACTTGAAAGACTTGCTGGTGATCGCCCAGCCTTGGTTCCTAAGTCCGATGGTGGCAAAGACAGGTCGGTCGTTAGGAGACTGATAGCCCGAGGCGCGGAATGGGGAACTGGCCAAGACGGAGGCTCCGGCAACTCCCATCAGAAAGTGCCGTCGGGAATTCGATTGCGATAGGCTCATGAGTGGTGCTCCAAAAAAACTGGAAGAGGAAGGGCAGAGGGAATACTATAAACGAAAAACGGTTTTGAGAAGTCTATGTCTCTGGGGGCGTTGGGATTGGAAGCTTGGTTTGCTGCAATTTCATTCCCATCGGAAGCATGTCTTGGATGCGGATCGGACCGGTGAATTCGCTCGATTCCAGGTCGCTTAGGTAGATCACCAAGTCGGGGGCCAGTTCGAAGAGGAACTGCCTGCAGGTGCCGCAGGGGCTAACGCCAGTGGGTGAGACGATGTAGATGGCTTTCCAGTCCCGCGAGCCTTGCGCGATGGCTTGGGAGCCAGCGGTTCTTTCGGCGCACAGGGTCACCGAGTAAGAGGCGTTCTCGACGTTGCAACCTTCGAAGATACGGCCTTGATGATCGACCAGCACGCAGCCGACATGGAAGTTGCTGTAGGGACAATAGGCGTGTTTGGCTAGCGCGCGAGCTCGATTCAGGTAACCCAAGATTTGTGCGCGGTCCAAATCACTCATCGGTCGACTCTCTGGGGCAAGGGCTCGCACGGGGGCTTTAGGGAATCAGGAGGCTTGCCACGCAAGCAGTCATGTAGCAAGCCAGCAAGCCGCCGATCATGGCCCGAACGCCTAGGCTTACCAAATCCGCTCTGCGATCCGGGGCAAGGGGACCAAGGCCGCCAAGCTGAATGCCTATCGAGCCAACATTCGCAAAACCACACAGCGCGTATGTCAGGATCGTCTTGGTGCGATCGGAGATAGCAAGCTCGCGATTGAACTTGGGGTCCATTTCCAAGTAAGCGATAAATTCGTTGCCGACGATCCGTTTCCCTAGGACTTGGCCTGCAAAAGGCAGGTCTTGGTATTCGATCCCCATAAGCCATGCGAAGGGTTGAGACAGCCAGCCGATGATCTGGGTGAAAGTAATCGGGTAGCCTTCTCCGGTGGCTTTGAAGGTGATCCATTGGATGGTGGCAGCGAAGATCGAATCGAGCATGTAGATCAGGCCAAGGAAGGCGATGAGCATCGCACCGACGTTCAAAGCCAATTTCATCCCATCGCTAGCCCCTTGGGCGGCCGCATCGATCAGGTTGGTCGCTTCCATCGGAGGGGTCATTTCGACGGTTCCCAAGGTCGAGGGTAGTTCGACTTCGGGTTGCATGATTTTGGCGACGACCAAGGCCGCAGGGGCGGACATCAAACTGGCTGTCAGCAGGTGAACCGGGTCGATTCCCATCCCGACATAGGCGGCCATAACACCACCTGCGATGGTTGCAAATCCACCGACCATCACGGCCATGAGTTCCGATCGAGTCATCGCATTGAGGTAGGGTTTGACCAACAAGGGAGCTTCGGTCTGCCCGACGAAAATATTGCCGGCAGCCGACAGGGTTTCTGCACCGCTGGTCCCGAGCGTTTTTTGCATCAGTAGCGCGATGGCACCGACGAGCTTTTGCATCAGTCCCAAATAGTACAGCACCGACATCAGCGAAGAGAAGAAGATGATTGTCGGGAGGACTTTGAAGGCCACGAAGTGAACTTTGTAGGCTGCGGTCGTTGCTGCGGGGTCCTCTTTGGTCGGGGTCTGGACCGCACCGTTACCAAAGACAAAGCCTGCGCCTTGGTCGACGCAATCGAGCAATTTGGTAAACAGATCTCCGATGGATTGAAAGATCGATTGTCCGACATCCGAGCGTAGGACCAGCAATGCCATCAGAAATTGCATCAGCATACCGCCGACGACGATCCGCATCGAAATCCGATGCCGATGGGAACTTAGCAACCAAGCGATCCCTAGCAGGACGCACAATCCAAAGGCGGGAATCGTTCGTTCCACGGCAAGTTCCTTGTAAAAATAGATCCAGCAGTTGGCTCAGTGATTCGACGATGAAACACTGAGGGGGCCTTGTGTGTGATGACCTTGCTAAGACGTTTTCGCTTGGCGATTGTACAGGTAGGGGTTGAGGCTCGGGTCGTTGTACATTTTCATTTGGCGGTAGGTTTTATGCCGTTTCTGGCCGGTATAGATGTCCAGAAGAAGCTCCTTGAGGGAGGCTGATAAGTCCGCAAATTGCATCCGGCAAACGGCCAAGCGATGCGAGACTTTGTCGATGTGAGCTTGATCGATATCGCGACGATCGAGTTGTTCTTCGAGGTGGTAGATGCGCAGCGACATGATCGAGAGTCGATCGATCGCAGAGCCAGGGGTTTCGGTGTTGAGTTTGGCGTGGCTCGTAGGTGCGATGTTGCTGCGCTGAAGATCCGAAGTGATCCAATCGTCGACTTTTTCGATCCAGTCGTTTCGAGCTTGGTTGTATTTATCGATGTTCCTTTTGACTTGAGCGATTTGAGCATCCGAAACATCGACCGAGCGAGCGATGTCTTCTTCGTGCCACAACAAGTAATTGAACTGGTGTTGTTGGCAGATGATCGCAAGCGGGTTGCCGACGGATTCAACAGCAAGCATCGGGTCACCGTAGGGTTGATCGATGGGTTCTTTGTGCCATCGCAAGACGCTTGCAATGTGAAACTCATTGACGATAGAGACATCGATCATGGTGGTAGTCGTTTTCGTGCAGTTAGGGTTTTTCATCGATCGCGCAGGTGCAGACAAACAGTCCGCATCCAGGGCATCCATTTCCGTACTTTTTCTGAAGGGCTTGAGCAAGGTCGACTTGGGCCACGTTCGCGATGGTGGCAAGCCAGGCAAGCACGTCGGCGAATTCTTCTTCGAGGTTTTCCCGATCGTTTCCTGATTGCAATGCAGAAGCCAGTTCGCCGATTTCTTCCATGAGCCACATGAAGGTGCCGGGGATTCCGCGTTGAAGATCCTTCTGGTAGTACATTTGGTGGATCAGGTCTTGGAAGTCCCGAACGCTGACACTTGGAGTTGGCCGTTGGCTGCTCATGGATGGGTTTTCAGGAAAGGGTCGGGTTAGCAAGTGGCCCTTATCGTACCGAACCTGGAACCCAAAGAAATGGCACTGGCCATTGAAAACAAGCAAGGCGATAGCCTCCGATCGATTCAGGTGAATCGGCAAAATCGTTGCGATCGGATTCTTTGCGATCGGATTCTTTCAACGCCGTGTGCACTTGGCAGGTCGCTAACATATCGCGGGTTTTGGGAGTCCAAGACACATCGTTTCGCATAGCACAGAAAGTTCGATTATGATTACCGGAAAGCGAATCACCCAGGGGCTTGGCAAGGCGGCGATGGAGGGTGCCAAGGGGGAATCGACAAAAACCAGCAAACGAAAGACGTCTGTGACCAGTAAAAAAGAAGCCAATGTGGATCATGCTCGGATCGAGCGGGCCGTCCGCGAGATCTTGATTGCCGTCGGGGAGGATCCAGATCGGGAGGGGTTGCTTGAAACACCCGCCCGAGTGGCGCGGATGTACGCGGAGATTTTCTCGGGATTGCACAAAGATCCCAGCGTGCATTTAAAGCGGGTTTTTACAGAGAATTACGACGAGATTGTCTTGGTCCGAGACATCGAGTTCCACAGCATGTGCGAACACCACTTATTGCCATTTTCCGGAAGGGCCCATGTGGGTTATTTGCCCAACGGCAAGGTGGTAGGTTTGAGCAAATTGGCCAGGGTCGTCGACGAAGTAGCCAGGCGTCCTCAAGTCCAAGAGCGGATGACCGAGACGATCGCCAACATGGTCGAGCAGGAGCTCGGGGCTCGGGGGGTTGTTGTGCTCATAGAGTCGTCGCACTCGTGCATGAGCATGCGTGGGATTCGCAAGGCGGGGGCTTCCTGCACGACCAGCGCCATGCGGGGGATTTTCCGCGAGAATCTATCAAGCAGGGCGGAGATTCTGGGTTTGATCCTCAACCAGAAGCGCTAGTCAAAGCAAGCGATTGGTCGCACGGAGCAACAGCTTCCAACGGATTTTTCAAGGCGAACTCAGCCGGGTATTTGGGTGTCTGAGTCTAAACTCCTTGGAAAATTCGCCTTGCGGGCACCCAGGCGATTTGTACACTAGTGCGACTCAGAAATCCCGGTCTTGGCCGGAAATTGTCTGGGAGCCAGGGGAAACTCAAGAGCACAAGGCCGGCGTAGCTCAATTGGCAGAGCAGCTGATTTGTAATCAGCAGGTTGCGGGTTCGAGTCCCATCGCCGGCTCTGATTCCAGGAAAGCCGACGCTGTGGTAGTTTTCTTGCAGTTAGCCGGTTGGAGTATAGGAACTAGGTAAGATTTGCCGAAAATGGCTTGAGTCGAAAAAAACGGGGGAGGTTGCCCGAGCGGTTAAAGGGGACGGACTGTAAATCCGTTGGCTATGCCTACGTAGGTTCGAATCCTACACCTCCCATTTCTTGCCTAGTCGATTGCAGGCTGACTCAGTATCATGAGCGGCATGGTGATTGCCAAGCAGGACGTATGGCGCGGATTTGCGGTATGCGAATCTGTGTTTTGTAGATTTTGCGGGTGTAGCTCAATGGTAGAGCAGCAGCCTTCCAAGCTGAATACGAGGGTTCGATTCCCTTCACCCGCTTTCCTGTCCATGCTGCTGTAGCTCAGTGGTAGAGCACTTCCTTGGTAAGGAAGAGGTCATGGGTTCAAGTCCCATCAGCAGCTTTAGCTGGACGAGGGCCAAGGCTCAGGGAGCCGGCAGAATCGATTTATGCATTGCATGTTTATCGGATTTGCTTATGCTTTTGGACTTCGGTCAGGAGAGTCGCCCTTTAAGCAAGGGGGGCTGGGTCAGGAGACAGCGTACGAGTAGTAGTTCTGTGGATTTCAGGGTTTTTTAATTTAGGTGTTGTAGCAAAAAATGGCCAAAGAGGTATTTGAACGCAAGAAACCCCACTGCAACGTTGGAACGATTGGGCACATCGACCACGGCAAGACGACCACCACCGGCGCGTTGCTGGCGGTGCAGGCAGCCAAGGGTTTGGCGACTCCGAAGACTTATGCGGATATCGCCAAGGGTGGTACGGTTCGGGATGCGACCAAGACGGTGACAATCGCCGCTTCGCACGTGGAGTATGAGACAGTGAATCGTCACTATGCTCACATCGACTGCCCCGGCCACGCTGACTTTATCAAAAACATGATCACCGGTGCCGCTCAGATGGACGGCGCGATCTTGGTCGTAAGTGCAGCCGACGGGCCGATGCCTCAGACCAAAGAGCACGTTCTGTTGGCTCGTCAGGTGAACGTTCCTGCGATCGTCGTATTCTTGAACAAATGCGACTTGGTCGACGACGAAGAGCTTTTGGAGTTGGTGGAATTGGAAATCCGCGAATTGCTCTCCAAGTACGGTTTTCCTGGGGAAGAGACCCCGATCGTTCGAGGCAATGCCAAGGCTGCTTATGACAAGCCTGCGGATCCTGTGGCATCCAAGTGCATTTCGGATCTTCTTGATGCTGTCGATTCGTTCATCCCGCAACCGACTCGCGAAGACGACAAGCCATTTTTGATGGCGATCGAAGACGTCTTCAGTATCGAAGGTCGTGGTACGGTAGCCACCGGTCGTATTGAGCGCGGTGTGGTGAAGGTGGGTGAAGAAGTCGAAATCATCGGTTTGACCAAGGAAAAGCGCAAGACGACCGTCACTGGTGTTGAGCAGTTCCGCAAGGAAATGAAGGAAGGTCGCGCTGGCGATAACGTCGGTTGCTTGCTTCGCGGTGTGGCTCGGGATGACATCGAGCGTGGTCAGGTTTTGGCCAAGCCAAACAGCATCACCCCGCACACGAAGTTCGAGGCCGAAGTGTATTGCTTGAGCAAAGACGAAGGTGGTCGCCACACTCCGTTTTTCAGCGGCTATCGCCCGCAGTTCTACTTCCGCACCACGGACGTGACTGGAACGGCCGATTTGATCGGTGCAGAAATGTGCATGCCTGGCGATAACGTCCGAGTGACCGTGACGCTTCAAAAGACCGTTGCGATTGACGAAGGCGTTCGTTTTGCGATCCGCGAAGGGGGCAAGACGGTTGGTTCAGGCGTTGTTGCCAAGATCGTCGAGTAGTTTTTCGCAAGCTCGTCGGTAGATAAGTTCAAGACGGTCGCGGGGCTTGGTTGACCCGCGATTTGTCGTAAAGGGGTGTAGCTCAATTGGCAGAGCACCGGTTTCCAAAACCGGGGGTTGCGGGTTCGATTCCTGCCGCCCCTGCTGGCTAGAGAAGTTGGCAATCGCTGGTTTTTCTGGTGATGCTGGGATGTAGAGTTGAATCAAGTCCAACGCAAGATTGCTTCAGGTATGGCAACGATTACAGACGAATCCTTGAACCGATCCTTTGGTAGCGAGTTATTTACCAATGCTCGGTATAAGTCCAAGCAGGGGCGGCTGGTCAGGCAGTTGACCTGCTTAGCGATTTGGCTGGCCTGTTGGCTCGGTGGATGGCAGCTGTTTGAGGCCATGGGGGCTTGGTTCTCGCCACTTGGAAACCAGCAGGTCAATCCGTTTTGGGGCACTGCCAGGTACTGGTTGCCTGTCGGTTTGACCGCTTTGGGCATGTGGCTTGGGTATCGATTGATCAATTGGCCTCGATTTGCCGATTTTTTGATCGCGGTCGAAGCCGAGATGAACAAGGTTTCATGGCCCAAGAAAAGTGAGCTTTACAGAGCTTCGATGGTTGTTATATTCACGATGGCATTCCTTGCACTGTTGCTGTTTTGCTACGACGCGATTTGGCAACTGTTGTTCGACACGCTTGGAGTGAGTTAGTTTTTTGGTAGCGTCGCTTAGATTTGGGTGTTGAGGGCAAGACGTCTTCGAGCCGGGGTTTAGGTCGACCAACAGCCAGGAGATTGATCGGCGGTTCCTTACGCGAGGGATCGGTTGATGATTCGCATGTACTGGCGCAGGATATCGAGTGAGCAATTCCACGAACAATACGACAACTGAGGGTCTTGCGCCAGCGCCGCAGTGGTACATCTTGAAGGTTGCATTCAACCGGGAAGACACCATACGCGAAGCGCTTGAGAAGCGGATCAAGCTGTCGAGTCTTAAAGAGTACTTCGGCGAGATTTTAGTTCCGACCGAAGACGTCGTGGTTTTTACCCGAGAGGGGAAGAAGCGCATTGTTAAGCGCAAGCTTTACCCTGGGTATTTGATGATCCAGATGATCATTAATGATGACACTTGGTTCCTTGTGCGAGAGACACCGGGCATCGGCGATTTCACAGGAACGTATGGCAAACCCACGCCGATGACAGATGCGGATGTCGAGCGGATTATTAAGCTTGTGCATCCGGATGTGGATCAAGAACAAGGGCCAAAAACTTCGATTCCGTTTCGTCCAGGGGATCGCGTCAGGGTCAAAGAGGGGAACTTCCAGAGCCTTGAAGGTGATGTCGATCGGATCGACGAAGCCAACGGTCGGGTTACGGTCATTATTAATATTTTCGGGCGCAGCACACCGGTCGAGCTAGATCACTGGCAGATCGAGTCGTTGTAAGTCCTGGCGGGCAGGGTACGTGGTCCTTAGGGCTGTGGCTTCCTGTTCGTCTGTCGTTTGGAATTTGTCATTTAGGTTTCTTTAAACATGGCCAAGCAAGTCACAGGCAAGGCGGCGTTTCAGGTGCCGGGGGGCAAGGCGACGCCGGCACCACCAGTCGGAACGTCGTTGGGCAAGTTCGGGATCAATTTGGGTCAGTTCGTATCGCAATTCAACGAGCGGACCAAGGAGTTCAATGGCACGCCCATTCCGGTGGTTGTCACCGTGTACTCCGACCGAAGCTTTGAGTTTATCACCAAGAGTCCTCCTGCTTCGGCTCTGCTGAAGATGGCAGCGGGGATTGCAAGTGGTTCGGGAGAGCCGCACAAGACCAAGGTCGGGAAGGTGACCCGGGCGCAGGTCGATGATATTTGCAACAAGAAAATGGCGGACCTCAACGCCCGCGATTTGGAGCATGCTCGTCGCATGATCGAAGGGACAGCGAGAAGCATGGGAATCGAGATCGTAGGCTAAGTCCAGGGGAACTTTCAAATGGTCAAACCAACAAAGGCGATGAAATCGATGCTGGCGAAGGCTCCGGGAAAGAATCCCTTGCCGTTGCCGCAAGCCGTTGATGTGCTCAAGCAATTCAGCGGACGCAAGTTCGATCAAACGGTCGAAATTCATATTAACTTGGGGATCGATCCGGCTCAGAACGATCAGATCGTTCGGGGTTCTTTGGTTCTGCCCCATGGTATCGGTAAAACACAGCGAGTGATTGTGTTTGCCAAGGGCGACTTGGCCAAAGAGGCCGAGCAAGCCGGTGCCGACGCCGTCGGAGCCGAAGAGTTATCCAAGAGGATCAAAGACGGTTGGCTGGATTTCGATGTCTGCATTGCATCGCCAGACATGATGGGACTGGTCGGTCCGTTGGGTAAGCTTCTTGGTCCGCGAGGGTTGATGCCATCGCCACGAGCCGGTACGGTCACCACCGACGTTTCTCGCGTCGTTAAAGAATACAAAGCAGGTAAGGTCGAGTTTCGAAACGACAAGGGGTCCAACGTCCATGCGGTCGTTGGCAAAATGAGTTTCGATGCCGGGAAGTTGGTCGACAACATCGGAGCGTTCATCTCCTATGTCCAGTCGATCAAACCCAACTCGGTCCGAGGTACTTACATCAAGTCGATTGCAATTTGCGCAACGATGACCCCTAGCGTCCGCGTGTCGGCTTAAGGAACAGGTGAGCACATGAGCAAGTTTGTTAAAAGGCTGATCTCTCGTGACATCTCTGGCCGCCTCGAAGGGGTCAACGATGCCATGGTTGCCAATATTGTCGGGATGACTGGAAACGAAAATTACGCGGTGCGTAAGGCGTTGCGTGAGAAGGGCCTGAGCCTGATGGTTGTCAAGCGAACGCTTGCGGCGATGGCCACCGATGGCTCTTCGCTTCGTCCGGCCTTCGATGATCAAACCGGAAGCTTGGCAGTGATTTGGGGTGGCGAGGATTTTGTCTCGTTGGTCAAGACAGTGACCAAGCTGACTGGATCTGGGGCGTTTCCAAAGCTTGAGATCAAAGGCGGCGTCATGGACGGAGAAGCCATGGATGCCGAGCAAGTCAAGAAGGTTGCCAAGTGGCCGAATCGGCAAGAGCAGATCGCGATGCTCTTGGGTCAAATACTCTCGCCGGGAAGTACCCTTTCTGGTCAACTTGTCGGTCCAGCGCGTAAGATCGCTGGTCAAGTCAAGAAGATGGTCGAAGACCGAGAAGGCAGCGAGGGCTAAGAGAACAATCCCGGTCGAAAGACCGGGGGCAGGAAGCCTTCGGCGTGCGTCGGTTTCCTAAACAATTCGTTTGAAACAGCCGGTTTTTCATTCTCGCCGGTGCGTTTAGTTTGTCCGTTTTTACTATAGAGGAACTTTAGAATGTCCGAGTCAGCAACCGCTTACGCGGAAGATATTAAGAACTTAGGCGAGAAGATCGTCGGCCTGACGCTCAAGCAAGCCAAAGAACTCAGCGATTACCTAAAGGACGTCCACGGCATCGAGGCTGCTGCCGGTGGCGCCGTTGTGATGGCTGCTCCAGCCGAAGGTGGTGGCGCTGCTGCTGCCGTGGTTGAGAAGACCGAATTCGATGTTGTATTGACCTCCTTCGGCGACAAGAAGCTCGATGTCGTCAAGGTTGTCAAGAACTTGACCGGTGCTTCCCTGATCGATGCCAAGAAGATGGTAGAAGGCGTACCAGCCAAGATCAAGGAGCAAGTCTCCAAGGAAGACGCTGAGAAGATTAAGAAGGAACTCACCGAAGTCGGTGCGACTGTCGAACTGAAATAGTTCGATGCGTTGAAGCCATTTGAAGGCATCTTCAAAGGCTAGTTTTACCTTGTCCTGCTAAATTGCCACGGCGATTCCCAAGCAGATCTGTTGGATCTGCTTGGGTCGTAAGTGCTATGTTTGGCAGGACCCTAATCCCCAAGATCCCCTGGCCAGCAGACCGATGCGACGTAGCACCGAGCGCTGACTGAGCCCACACAACATCAGGATACTCGCATGTCGCGATATACAGGACCCAAGGCGCGCGTCAACCGTCGCTTCGGCGCACTGCTTTATGAAAGTGCAGGTTGCGTCCGAGCTTTCGAAAAGCGGAAAGACAATCCGCCAGGGATGCATCCACGCAGCCGTCGTACCGGTAACTACGGAACCGCGTTGGCTGAAAAGCAAAAGATCAAATACTACTACGGTCTCGGCGAGCGACAACTACGCCGGTACTTCGATGATGCGGTTCGCAAAAAAGGTAACACCGGCGAAACGCTCTTGCTCATGTGCGAACGACGACTGGACAACGTCGTACGCAGGCTCGGGCTGGCCAAAACCCGCCCACAAGCTCGCCAGGGGATCGTTCACGGACACTTCAAAGTCAACGGGGTCAAAGTAACGAGTCCTTCGTTCTCCCTAAGACCCGGTGATGTGATCGAGGTCCGAAGCAGCGATGCGGTTCGTAACTTGTACCGAGGGATCATCGCCAACAATCCCCCCGCACCATTGGACTGGGTGACTCTCGATACCGAAGGACTCCGAGCGACCATGCTAGGTTCTCCCGGCCCCTCGGACATCTCCTTGCCAGTCAATGCCAACATCGTGGTTGAATTCCTGTCGCGTTAACATCCGACCGGTTTTCTTCCGACTATAATTCACCAAGTGAATCTACGAGGCTCGTTCGATTCGTCGAAACGAGCCTCGTTCGTTAAATCCCCCCTCCATTTCGCAAACCCTTTTTGCCTGATCTCAAATGCACGTTCCAATCGTTGTCCTTGGTGGTGGTCCCGGCGGATATGCTGCTGCTTTCCTCGCGGCCGACGAAGGGCATGAGGTAGTGATCGTCGAGAGCGAACCTAAACTCGGTGGCACTTGCCTCCTAAGAGGCTGTATCCCCTCGAAAGCTCTCCTCCATGTCGCGAAGGTTATCGAAGAAGCCCATCAGCTGACCAGCGGTTGGGGTGTCGAGTTCGGCGCACCAAAAATCGATATCAACAAAGTCCGCGCAAGAAAAGAGAAAGTCATCGAGACCCTCACCGGAGGACTTGGTCAATTGGCCAAGCGTCGGAACGTGAAGGTTATCCGAGCGCGAGGGCGATTTGAAAACTCCACTACCTTGATCCTCGAAGGCTCCGACCCAAGCATCCCCGAGGGAGGTAAACTGACCTACGACTACTGCGTGCTTGCTACCGGTAGCACTCCTGCGATGCCGCCAAGTTTTCAGATCGGTTCTGACCGAGTCATGGATTCCACCGGAGCCCTGAACCTTGCCGATATTCCCGGCAAACTATTGGTCATCGGAGGCGGTTACATCGGTTTGGAAATGGGTACCGTCTATGCACACTTGGGCTCTGAAGTAAGTGTGGTCGAATGGACAGATACACTCCTACCAGGAGCAGACCGCGATCTAGTTGCACCTTTGCAACGCCGGTTGAAACAGCTTTTTGATCATCGCATTTTCTTGAACACCAAAGTCGGGTCAGTCGCAGAAGTCGACAATCAAGTGGAAGTCACTTTCGAAGGGCCAGGCAAGTTCGGTCACGAGCGATTTGATCGGGTCTTGGTCAGTGTAGGGCGAAGACCTGCAAGCCGTGGAATCGGTTTGGAAAATACCAAAGTTCAGGTCAATGAGCGAGGGTTTGTTGGTTGCGACAAACAACAACGCACGGCTGATCCACACATCTTAGCCATCGGCGATATCGCTGGCGAACCGATGCTCGCCCATAAAGCAAGTCACGAAGCCAAGGTTGCCATCGAAGTGATCTTGGGTCGAAACGTTTCATTTGACAAGCAGGCCATTCCCGCAGTGGTTTTCACCGATCCTGAAATCGCTTGGGCTGGTCTGACGGAGGATCGGGCCAAGAAGGAAGGTATTGCCGTGGATGTGGAAGTCTATCCTTGGGCAGCCAGCGGTCGAGCCCAGGCCCTTGGATGCACCGATGGTCTGACCAAATGGCTGGTCGATCCCAAGACCCATCGCGTCCTCGGATGCGGCATCGTTGGCTCAGGTGCCGGTGAGCTGATCGCCGAAGCCGTTTTGGCCATCGAGATGGGGTGCGAAGTTCGTGATTTGACCGAGTCGATTCACCCGCACCCGACATTGAGCGAAACGCTGATGAACGCGGGCGAAGTCCACTTTGGTACCGCGACGGAAATCTACAAACCCAAGAAGCAATCCCACTAAGACAAAAGGGTGATCTGGCATGTCCTCTCATTTCCTGCGCTGCGCTTTGTTGGTCGCGTCTGCTTTGAGTTGGTGCCAGGTGGCGGTGGCTCAAGACACCAAGCCAGACATAAAAACCGATAAGACAAGACAAGTCGCCGCCAAGCGGATCGTGTTTCTTGGCGATAGCATCACCCATGCAGGTCGTTATGTTGCAGTCCTGGAAACCGCTTTGCGAATCGAGTACCCAGATCAAACTATCCCAGAGTTTCTCAATCTCGGGCTTCCAAGCGAGACCGTCAGTGGGCTATCAGAGCCCGGTCATGCAGGGGGGGCTTTTCCTCGTCCAGATCTTCATGAGCGCCTAGGTCGGGTCTTGGAACAGACCAAGCCCGACATCGTAGTGGCCTGTTATGGAATGAATTGCGGCATGTATTATCCGCTGAGCGAAGATCGATTCGCGAAATTCAAATCTGGAATAGAACGACTGCACGCACAGGTCGAGAAAGCGGGTGCAAGGATCATTCATTTGACCCCTGCATTTTTTGATGCACTTCCAATTCGCGATCGACTCTTGCCCGATGGGCTCCAGGAATACCGTCAGCCGTATGCTAACTATGACGACGTCCTGGAGGCCTATTCGAAATGGCTTATGGATCAACGTTCCAGAGGCTGGACGGTCTTGGATGTTCACGCAGCGATGAAGTCAGCTGTTCTGGAAGCTCGCAAAAACGATCCAAATTTCACGTTGGCTAGCGATGGAGTACACCCCAACGCACTGGGCCAAGCGATCGTAGCAAAACCCCTTGCGGAAGATTGGGGGCTAGAGTTGGATGCACAAGGGCTTCCGAAACATCCGAAAGCTTCCGAACTGGTCGATCTTGTCGCCAACAAGCAAAATAATCTCAAGCTCAGTTGGTTATCGATCACCAAGCATACTAGGCCAGGAATCCCTCAGGGGCAGAGTCTCGAACAAGTTGCGATCCAGAACCGACAGATCGAGCAGAAGATCGCTGAGCTACTGAAGTAATCGTCACGTCATCGATTGAGTGGAATCTTGTGGACACCTTGGCCTTCGACCCAACGGTAACGACTGTCTGCATCAAGTCCCTCGACTTGTTCCTCGTTGCCCGAAGGCCAGCGGCAAAGGACTTTGCTCAGGCGTTTTTTGCTACCTAATCCGACGTGGATCAAGTGTTCGTTGGAACCGAAGTATCCTTCGCCATCGCACATGGAGGTCACCCAGAATTCGTCGTCGGCTTCGATGCGCAGTACGGCTCCGATCGCATCGCGCTCGCTGGTAGTACCGACCAATTCCCATTGGACAAAGTGGTTGTCGCTGGGACAACGATTCTCAAGAACAGCAGCGGGGCGGTCCAGGTGAGTGGCGACCAAATCCGGTTTGCCATCGACGTTGTAATCGACCATCTGCAAGCCGCGTCCGATCCACTTGCCTTCGAAATATTTGCCTGGATAAGGGGTCCTGAGCCAGCGAAATTCACCTTTTTCATTCTTGAGAATCTGCGTGGGCATTTGAAACGGAATGTTCTCGGTCCTTAAATCATCAATGTGCCCATTGACTGCGATAAAATCGAGCCATCCATCGTTGTCCAAGTCGCATAGTTGGCTACCGAAGCTGAGTTGATCCAGGGTCCATGCACCGAGTTTGCTGCGGCGAGTGCCATCGACAAAAACTCCTGGGAGTGTCTGCAAATACAGCGTGCTGACTTCGTTGTAGAAGTTCGTCACGATGATATCCAGCAGCCCGTCTCGATTCTGATCTCCACAGGAAATCCCCATGCAGGCTTGAGCTCGCCCGATGCTGTCGACGGCCACACCGGCACCCGCGGCTTTCTCGACCAGATCCCATCGAGTCATCGGATCAATATCGCTGCTGCTGGGTTCGCTCAGAAGAAGATTGTTTGGCGAAACATCGTTTGCAAAGAACACGTCGTTGCCGTGCCGCTGGTCCAAATTGGTGACCAAGGTCCCAAGGGTATATCCTGTCCTGATCGATTCAAGAAACTCCGTAGGGGCTGCTTTCCACGTCCCATCGCCTTGACTAAAAAGAATACGGTTCTTACCCGGCGGAAACATCTTGGGGTTGCAGGATATACGAGTCGAATTGGTTGATTCACACCGCCGTGAAATGGCTTCGCTCCCGTACAAATACGAAGCATCTATCAAGTCCGGCAGGGAATCTCCATTGAGGTCGGCTGCGTGGATCGAGCTGTTCCAAAGCGAATTCTTGTCCTCTTGGGGAACTTCACTGACTTCAAACGTTCCGTCTCCGTTGTTGCGATAGATGCGTGAAACCCCGAGGTTGGCAACCAGCAAATCGGGAAATCCGTCTTGATCCAAGTCTGACACACCGATCCCCTGACCGTAGCCGATATCTGCGGTGTTGGCCAAACCTGCGACCTCGACAAAACGCTTACCACCGATGGAGCGAAACAGCGTCTTGGGAGTGTATTTTGGGTCGTCGTCCAAAGGCGAACCACCGGCTTGGGAAAAGTAAAGATCGGGCCAGCCGTCTTTGTCGTAATCCAATGCGTTGACCCCACCGCCAACCCCTTCGATGGTGTACCAGCTACGGTTTGGCTTGGCTCCATTTCCATAAGCGCTGTTGATCCCTAGATCCAGGGCAACATCCTCCATAGCGATTCCGCTTGTGCCTGTCGGTTTGACACTGGACCCATCTTTTTGGGCCAGTTGAGTTGGATCTGCACCTGGAATCTCGGTTGGCAGAGGCCAGGATTCCCAGGGCAAACCCTCGAGCACTTTGGGAGAAACCGGTGGAGCTTTACGAAGGATCGCCTGCTTGTCTTTCAAGGCTTCGGTCATCGGACGATGTCCCAAAGTAACCGCCAGGGCTTCCCAACCGAATGCGGCCACCTCATCGCCAAGATTCTTATAAATATCAGCGATCTTGTCGAAGAGCTTTGGCTCTCCATACGCATAAGAAATCTGCTGGGCGTAGTCGTTGATCGAGGTCAAGTCATTTCCGAATTGCCGTACACGTTGGGCTTGCTCGATCTGTTTGAGTTCGATCAAGGCGTCCGAGAGACCTTGGTAAGCCGCCACGTGCCTACGGTCTAGCTGGATGGCTTGGACAAAACATCTTGCTGCCAATTGATCCTGATCTTGTCGGAGCAACAGGCCTCCAAGTGCGTACCAGTACTCCGGATGTTTTTCCGCAGTACTGGGTCGCGAGCTCAGCCAATCTTGCAACTCGACTAAACGATCCGTCTGCAGTAAGCTCGTGGCTGTCCATACCCAGGGTTCAAGCAACTCGGGATTCTGCTTGGAAATTTGCTTGAGCTCTTCGAGGTTGGTTTCATAACCATTTCGAATCAAACGGGTGCGAATACGAGCAAACGCGACGTAAGGGTGATCCGGGTTGGCTTGGGCAAAAGCATTGCGAAGGGTTTCGTCGTCGAAGTAATCGCGAGGATCGACTGTGCCTAGAAGTTCCGTGCGTGTGAAATCACCTAATCGCACAAGTCGGTCCATGTATCGGCTGGCTTCGAAACGCCGACCTTGTGCGTTGTAGATTTTGGCCAAGAGTCGAACCGCAGGAACGGCTGTTGGATATTGCTTGATGATTTTCAAGAGTTCGGCCTCGGCCTCGGGCAGTTTCCCAAGAGTCGCCATCCACTCGGCGGCCTGGCCTGCGGCTGGAATGGCTTGAGGAGCGTCAGCAGGAATGCGAACGATCGTTTGAATTGCCCCTGGCAGATCGTCTTTGGCCGCCAGCACCAGAGCGCTCAGGTACAGAAGCTGCGGATCTTGGGGGCGCACCAAAGAGAGTTTCTTAACCGCATCCCAAGCTTCCTGAGTTTTCTTCTCCGCCAGGAGTTTCGATGCGGAGTTTAGCTCTTTTTGAAAGTCGTCGGGTTTGATCGATTGGGGCTGCGCTGGCGCAGGAGGCGTTTGGACTTTGGTCTGTGCCTCTGGCTTCAACGGAGTGTTCGAATTGGAACTTGATTCACAGCCTTGGAATAGACCTGCTAAACAAACCCAGCAGCATGCTAGAACTATCCCCTGGAGGTTTCCTTTGATGAATGCTTTGGAGCTATGGAGTGCCAGCGAGCCTTGTTTCGGGCCAGCAAGCCAAGAAGTTTTGGGCATGGTAACGGAGGAGGGATAGGTTTACCGGGAACCCGAAAAGGAATCAGGTTGGCTAAAGAGCGCATCCTGACATGATTGTTATCTTCGCTGGTGCCAAGTTCCGCTGCAAGCGATTTGGGATCAAAAACGCCCTAAAAGGGGCTTTAAAGCGTCGAAAAGTCCCTATGGTCCCCATGTCCGGGGATTGCTAATGGCCAATAAGTAGAAATACAGGTGCGGTTTTCCCTGAGAGATTAGAATAGAGCTCGTAAGCGTGGTGTTGGATTTTTGCGGAACGACCGTAGCGATGTTGCTCAGTGGTTTTTATGAAGAATCAGGATCGATTCAAAGCGATGCGGGAATTCGCCAGCCGCATTTTCCTGGTCTTGACTTGCTTGACCGCTTTGAGCGGTTCGTTGCGATCCGAAGAGCCATTGACCCTCAAAAAGAGCTCTGCGAACAAGCGGGTCCTAATCCTCTATACGCATCGCCAGATGTCACCGATCAACACCCAGTGGCACACGGGAATCATCGAAGCGATCCGCAAGGATTACCATGGGCCGATCGACATCGATGTCGAGTACATGGATGTGGTATTGCAGAGCGATCCTGAATACTTTGACGGTTGGGCTGCGTTACTGAAGCGAAAGTATTCCAAGTATCCGCCAGATGTGATTATCCCAGTGTTTTTTCCCGCGATGACTTTTCTGGCTACCAATCGTCATGAACTGTTCCCAGGTTGTCCGATCGTCTTTTGCGCCGTACCGGAATCGTTGGGGGTTAGTCTTTCAAATCGGCCAAATCTTACAGGTGTTGGATTCGTCATGGACTTCAATCCTACACTTCAAGTGATCGAGCAGGTTTTGCCCAAGACATCGAAGTTGATGGTCCTCTCGGGGAACTCCAAACTCGATACTTGGATGCGAGATGTGGTACTACGGGCATTGTCCAGTGCTGAAAAGAAAATGGAATTGGTGGATTTAGCCGGACTAAGCCCTTCGGAAGCGGCCGTTGAGTTTACCAAAGCAGGGCCCAATACCGCTGCTTTACTACTGACGTGCGAACTCGACCAACAAAACAACCGTTACACCACCACCGAGTACCTGCAGGAACTTGAGAAACTATCAACGATTCCCATTTTTGGCTGTTACGATACAGTGCTTGGTGAAGGGATTGTCGGGGGTGCTCTTTTTTCCCCTGTCGAACAAGGCCAGGTGGCCGGAAAATTGGCTGCGAGGATTCTCAACGGGGAGTCCGCAGATGAAATCCCTGAGGTTCTCGATCGGCATCACCTAGTTGCTTTTGATGCACAGAGGTTAGCCAAGTTTGGAATCTCTGAATCGAGCCTTCCGAGAGGTTCCAAGTTGATCAACCACAAGCCCAGTGTATGGAGTCTGTACGGTCGATACATCGGACTAGGTTTGGCAGCTCTTTTTGCCCAGTCAGCAATCATCGTTAGTTTGCTCATCAATCGCAAAAAACGAATCGCGGCGGAAAACGAAGCTCGCTCGCTTGCTGGAAGAATTCTATCGGCAGGCGAAGACGAACGCAGATATCTGGCAAGAGAGTTACACGACGAAGTCTCACAACGCTTAGCGGCCGTCTCGATTGAAACCGGGACTTTAGAGAACAAGATGGCTGACTCCAGCGACGTCAGAGAGTCCCTAGGTAAGCTCAAAAAGTCACTGATCAGCATCTGCGATAATCTGCATCGGATGAGCCGACACATGCACCCGTCGGTCTTGGATGATTTTGGATTGTCGGATGCTCTGAAGTCCGAGTGCCAGGAACTAACACAAAGGTGGTCGATTCCAATCGAATACCATCACACCAAAGACTTTCCTGAGATCCCCAAATCGATCGCACTGTGCGTGTATCGAGTGGCCCAGGAATCTCTTTGGAATGCCATCCGCCACTCTGGAGCCACCAAAATCACTGCGGAGCTAAAGTCAGATCCGGAATTCGTCTATTGGGATATCCATGACGATGGCAAGGGATTTGACCCCAGCGTGACGAATCCCAACCGAGGCCTGGGCTTTGCGAGCATGACCGAACGCATTCGGCTAGTCGGAGGCACCATCAAGATCAAGACGGCACCTTTGCAAGGAGTTGCCATCGCAGTGGTTGTTCCCATCCCAGAATCCAAAGATCCGCTATCGAATTACTGAGACCTTTATGAATCGAATCAAAGTCTTGATCGCCGACGACCATCGAATCGTCGCCGATGGATTGAGAACCATCCTAGAGCCCGAATACGACTTGGTCGGCATCGCCGAAAACGGCCGCACGCTGGTCGATCAAGCCAACAAGCTTCAGCCTGACGTGGTGGTTGCTGACATATCGATGCCATTGCTCAACGGTTTGGATGCCATGGAGATGCTCCAAAAGCAGGACTGCAAAGCCAAGTTCATCTTTTTGACCATGCACAAAGACATCACTTATGCGGCCAAAGCGATACGGCAAGGTGCCGTCGGCTATGTGCTCAAACACTCAGCCAGCGAAGAGTTGCTCCGAGCCCTGCAATCAGTACTGTCTGGCGAAAAGTTCATTTCACCGGAAATCGCCGATGGCTTAAGCAACGCCCAAGAACAACTCAACGAAATCGAAGAGCACAAAATGCTAACGACCCGACAACGGGAGGTCTTGCAGCTCTTCGCAGAAGGCAAATCGGCCAAAGAAGTCGCCGCCACACTCGGAATCTCAGCCCGAACGGCAGAGAACCACAAGGCCCGTATCATGACCCAGTTGCGACTCCACAGCACGTCGGAGTTGGTTAAATACGCGATCCGACATGGGCTCATCGCAAGCCCTTGAAAATCCACTACGGGGATTCGTCCTGGAGCGTGTCTCGGAACAAATCATCGCGGGAATGAAGCTGAAAGAATAACGCACGCTTCTGCTCAGGCAGTGAGTAATCAAATCCGAGCTTGCGCAGAAACTCATCCGATGCACTGATGGCCATCACCTCCAAAATTCCCTTCTTGCGCGCACGCTCGACACAAGCCCTGACCAAGTCGCTGCCAATACCCCGCCCCTGGTAGCCATCGTCGACGGCTAAGCATTGGATTTCACCAAGCTTACGCGAGTAAATTTCAACGGCAGCAAAACCAACAATCTTCGGTTTTCCATCTTCGATAAGCTCGGCCACAAAGCCGTTAGCCATGAGCAAAATCAACTCCGATTCAAGTCGCCGCAAAAGCTTACGCTGCTGCACAAACGGTTCGAGCAACGCTTGAATGTTGTCCAAATCATCGTAGTGAGCCGAGCGAATCACATGCTCAGTTTTCTTGGCAGGCTTCGAATCCGTCTCTTTCATCAACAACTCTACCTGTTAGCTAGTTTGCTAGCATTCATTAGTTTACAAACGACAAGAATTTCTAGGTGACACAAGGATGTTATCATCGAGTTTTGCTAGCAAATTACAAGTCCTTCGGAGAGGATCCGCTAAACGATACAGCCGGACCTTCGTCTTGCCCTAACTGTGTGGTTTCCCGTATATCCTACGTTTATCGTTTGAATGCAAGTCCGTTTTGGCCGAAGAACCGGTGAATGTCAGCCTCCATTTCATGACAGATAACTTCGCCAATACATTCGACGAACCTATGGGACAGCGGATCTTCTTCTCGGTCGGAGAACCAAGCGGAGACTTGCACGCAGCGAGCCTGATCCAGTGCATGAAAACGATCGACCCGACATGTCGCATGCGGGGCTTCGGCGGCTCGCGAATGATCCAAGCCGGATTGGATCTGGATTTCGATCTTACCAGCATGGCCGTCGTCGGGATCACCGAAGTGCTCCCCAAACTCCGCGAGTTCTTTCGCATCGCCGACATCGCCGAAGGCTGTTTCAGAAGAGGGGAAGTCGACGGTGTCGTGCTTGTCGATTTCCCAGGCTTCAATTGGCATATCGCCAAACGAGCCAAAAAATATGGCTTGCCGGTCTTCTACTACCTACCACCTCAACTATGGGCCTGGGGCGGTTGGCGTGTCAAAAAAATGAAACGCTATGTCGATCGCGTTTTTTGCAACCTTCCATTCGAAAAGGAATGGTTCGATGCCCGAGGTGTCGAGTCGACCTATGTCGGCCATCCCTTCTTTGACGCGATCGCAAATACCCCCCTGGATACCAAGTTTGTCACTCGCTGGAGAGATTCCAGCCGATTGCAAGTCGCGGTACTCCCAGGCTCACGCGAGCACGAAGTCCACCGTATTTGGCCGATGCAATTGCAAATCATTAGGCAGCTTGCACACGAATTCCCCGAAGTCGAATTCCTAGCCGCAACCCTCAAAGACTCACACGCTCTTTGGTGCCAAAGCCAACTGACGGCCTCCGATCAACGGCTCCCAATCCACATCTTCTCAGGCAAAACCAGCGAAATTCTCGAACTGTGCGATTGCACGCTCATGAAGAGTGGATCGGTGTCCCTGGAAGTCATGGCTCGAGGCAAACCCGCGGCCGTTATGTACCATGTGAGCAACGGAACGTACGCTTTGGGTAAATTGCTCGTCAAGTGCCAGTACATGTCACTGCCAAATCTGATGGCTCAAGCTCCCTTGATGCCCGAATTTCTCTCGCACGGGTCGATCCACTCGCGTTCGGCACGGCGATCGATCGAGGAGATCACCCAAGAGATGGTCAAGCTCTTGGGTGACCCTCAATATCGCCACCTTCAGCGCCAACGACTGCGGGAACTGGCTAGCCGCACCGCCAAAACCGGAGCAACTCAGGCCGTTGCCCAACATATCCTGACCGACCTGCAACCCCGCTTAGAGCTTCGACGTCGAAACCGATTGGAAATGACCCCAGTCCAGTCCGATGACTCCAAAAGCTCCACCTCCCAGCCGCCACGCACAAAAGCAGCTTAATCGCACCCCAATAGGGTTCGCTCTGCTCTCTATAGGATCTAGCGCAAAGGGGCTTCAAACCGGTTCCCAAAGATTGTTTTGGTCGCAAGATTATTAAATTTACGCCTCTGTGGCCTAGGGATTAAAATCGAGCCAACCCCACGGCAACCCATCCCATCTGGCAACATTTCTACCCCAAACTTGTTCAGGCCGCTAACAAAAGACTCCTGACGAATCCCGATCCTGCCACCAGCGGAGAAGATGACAATGATCAACCGTGTCCGAAGTCACTACCGAAGTATCAACGCCCAAAAAAGGACTGTCGCACAACAGGAGTCCATCGATTGCATCGATGGTGAACTCCTAACCGAACTCAACAGCCATGAGGCCCAATCCCAACTCGATGATCTGATCGAATTCCTGTTGGTGAAACTCGACCAGGAAGACTCCTCCGGGGAGCTGCGCCAAATCGCTTTGCTCTATCTGAATGAGCACTCAGCTTCTGAAATAGCAAAAATTCTATATAAACGGAAAACCAACATCTTGCATAAAGTCCAACTCATACGATCGCTGTGGGAGGAATCTCTCTTGCCATGAACAAAAGTCAGCAGACTCAAAGAGTTTTGACCGCGGAACTGCATCGCCTGCAAGAGGAACTCGAATCCGACAAAACCCTAGACTCATCTGCGTCCACCCAGATCCAACGCTACAAAACCTTGGAGTTGATCAGCACCGGTGGGATGGGCGAAATCTATCGGGGATTCGATCATCAATGCCAACGACCCGTAGCAATTAAAGTCATCCGCAGAGAACTTCAAGGGGATGTTCAAGCCCGAGGTCGTTTCCATGCCGAAGCCGCATTGACTGCTTCGATGGAACATCCCGGTGTGATCCCAATCTACGGACAGGGTGTCGACTCACAAGGTCGCGATTTTTACGCAATGCGGCTTATCAGCGGCGGAAACTCAGGGACTTTCGCCTTGTCCATCCGGCAATTCCACGAGCGATCCTTCTCAAGCACCATCGAGCAATCCCGGCTACTTCGTGATCTCATCAGATGCCTCGTCGATGTCGCAGACACCGTCGCTTATGCCCACCATCAAAATATCGTCCACCGAGACCTCAAGCCTTCCAATATCTTGATCGGACCCTACGGCGAAACTCTCATCGCCGACTGGGGGTTGGCACGACGAATCGATCAGTCCCATTCGATCTATGATCAAACAAGTGATTGGTCAGATACCTCCAACTCCAGTCCTGGCGAACCAGCAACCCCGGGCGTGGGGACTCCAGGTTATGCAGCCCCAGATGCCAGTGCCGGCTCACCACATGGATCCCTTCGATCCGCCGATATCTACTCACTTGGGGCTATCCTGGTCTGCATCTTAAACAACCAACCCCCAATCACCGGGACTGCGGTTGCTTCTAAACTAAACGGTATTCCATCCATTGGAGGGCTCATTGCCATCGCCCAGAAAGCCATCGCTCCGGATTGGCAACAGCGCTACGCTAACGTCGAAGACTTTCGATCGGACTTACTCATGTGGATCGCAGGCGAACCGGTATCAGCGATGCCCGAAAACTGGATTCAGCAGGCCACCCGATGGCCAGGTCGATACCCCAGGGCCGCAACAGGACTTGCCACCGCTGTTGCTTGTACCCTCCTGGCAGGATCGGTCTTCCTTGCTAACCAATCCCGACAAAATCAGATCGTCGTAGCTCAAGCAAAAAATCTTCAAATCGCCTTGGATGAGTCCTCAAGCCTCCTGAAACAGACTCAAAAAGCAAACCTCATCGCAGAATCCAGACGCGTCGAAGCCGTCAAAAATCGCAACCTCGCCGAGAAACGCGAGTCCTTGGCCTTCGATGGCCTACTGAAATTCCAAAACCTACTGGCTACCAATCAACAAATCTTTCAATCTCCTCAATTCGTCAAGCTAAACGAAACGCTTTCAAACCAGTCGCGAGAAACCTTCAAAGCCATCCTCGATGATCTCAAACAAGATCTCCGTCCAAGCCCTGAAAGCGTCTCTCGACTTGAGTACATGACCCGACGCGTTGCAACCTCAGATGCGAACTTAGGTAAACACAATCAAGCAAGTGATGTTATCGATCAAGCTTGCCTGTGGATGAAAGAGCAACTAGAAGATGCAAACCAACCAAGTGAATCAGCCGAATCGACTCTGACTGCCCTGCGGTTAAACTACGGACGATTGCGAGCTCTCCAAGGCTCACTGGAAATGCGACAAGGTAGATTCACAGAATCCCAACCGAAATTCCAAGCTGTCGTCGAGATCATCGAGCCCCTCTTGCAACAAGCCGTTCTGGATCCCCAAGATGCCCACCAAGCACGCATCGTCTTGATGGACGCTTGGTCGGGTCTGTCCATGTACCAAGCTTATCATGGCGATCCCAACCAAGCCAAACGGCTACAACAAAACGCGATAGACTGGATCGGTGCTGAACCACCCCGAAATACCGACGAAGCCCTTACCCGGATGCAAATCCATGGCAATATGGCGATCCTCCATCAGAAAGCCGGAGAATCCGACCAAGCGCTTAAGCAACTTGCGCTCGCGGCCAAAGATATCGAGGACGCCTTTGGAATGGTCGATGAAAACCCCGCCGGCTTTGCTACCGAAGATTCATCCATCTTGCCAACCATAGAACTAATTACCAATCGAGCTCGTGTTGCACATCAACGTGCGCAGATCATGATCGCAAACCAAAAAGCACCCGATGCGATCCCCGTCCTCACCCAGCTGCTAACCAAGGAGTCCGATTCCCTCAGACTAGCACCCTTTAACTCGACCCTCGTGGATCTCTACGAAAACACCGCTACATCCCTTCTAGTGTTGCTACAAAGCACGGGAAATCATCAACGAGCAAAACTGCTCTCGGACGACTGGACCGCAATGGCCGAAACTCTCACCGCTCTGCCGACGACAACCCATGCCCATTGGAACTTACTGATCAATGCCCACCATTGCGCAGGCCACATGTACGAACAACTTGAGCAATACGAATCGGCTACTGAAAAATACGACATCGCGACTCGAATCTGCAACCAAGCCATCGAGAAAGATATGACAACAGCATTGATTCTCTACCATAAGATGGATCTGCTCTCGCACCTGTTTCAATTGCATGCCAGGAACACGCCGATAGATCAGATCGAAACCTATTACGACCAGTCGATTCAAGCAGCAACGGAACTAACAAGCCTAATCCCAGATCCCAACATCGATTACAAAATCGTGCGGCATAGACTCCAACAAGGGATCGATCTCATGCGATCTAATGGAGCTCAAGCGATTGCCGACCGTTGGCAAGAACAACTCTCATCCAAGAAACTTTTGCCCTAAGGAAAAATCGGGCATCTTGTATTCGTCTTCGTGCGACCTAGATGCCACCTGGGGTGCCAGATCTAACTCTAAGATCTGACACCTTCTGACAATTCGATTTCATCCACGAGCAACATCGCTGTTGCTCAATGTGGTTACTTACTTGCAAGAGCCTTCTCGATCGCTGCGGTCAACTCAGCCGAAGTCGGTTCGACTCCCGATCCGAATCGCCCGACAACGTTCCCCTTGCGATCCAGCAGAAACTTCTCAAAGTTCCATTTGATGTTTCCTTTGGCCGCAGGCTTGGTGTCGACGCTCGTCAGATACCCATACAGTGGACATGCCTTGCCTTTGGCATCGTCGTTGACATTCACTTTGTCGAGCATGTCAAAGGTCACTTTGTACTTGCTCGAACAAAACTGCTTGATCTCTTCGTTAGAGCCAGGTTCCTGGCCTCCGAACTGATTGCACGGTACTCCAACGACCGCCAATCCCTTCTCTGCATACTTGTCATGAAGCTCTTGCAAACCAGTGTACTGCTTGGTGTATCCGCACTTGCTGGCCACATTCACAAACAGTACGACCTTGCCCTCATACTTGCTCAAATCCACCGATTGGCCATCGATGTTCTTCATGCTGAAAGCCAACGCAGGGGGAGCAGGTTGTGCGGCCTCTTCGGCGAATCCTGAGGACATCATCGCCATAGCAACGATCCCTGCAAGCAACTTACGCGATCCAAAAAGATTTCTTGGTGACATGCTAAACTCCTGTCCAATAGTGACGGGTTAACGAAGCGAAATGGATTTCTGAACTACAAACTCTGAAATAGTATTCTAGAGCGTCAAGCCTTAGGGGGGGGCGGGATTTTCTCGCCCCGAATCAGATCCTCATAGGTTTCTCGGGACCGAATGCAGTGGATTTGACCATCTTCAATGAGCAATTCCGGTGCTCGGAAGCGTCCGTTGTAATTGCTGGACATCACAAATCCATAAGCACCAGCGACTTCCAGAACCAATAGATCTCCCACTTTGGCCGCCGGCAACGACCGCTTAGCGACAAACCCACCCTCTTCCTGGGTGAAAATGTCACCGCTCTCGCATAGTGGCCCCCCAACGACGACTTCGACCAACTCGTTGCCAGGAGGCTGATGGCCTCGATGGCATATCGAAATCGGATGGTACGCTCCGTAAAGAATCGGGCGGGCAAGGTCATTAAAACCCGCATCCAGTAGATAGAAGGTGTTTTGCCCCATCTTTTTGACCGACCGAATCTCCGCGATCAAAAACCCACTTTCGGCGACCAAATACCTCCCGGGCTCGATCTCCAACCTAAGCCGATGCCCGAAAAGCCCCTCCAAGTGCTTGCGTGTCTGATCCCAAAGCTGGTAGTACCGTCCCAAATCGACGTAACTCTGGCCTTGCTTATAAGGAACCGGTAATCCTCCTCCAGCACTGATGCTCGTGAGCGTTCGGCCAACTTGCACTGCGATCTTCTCAAGCGATTCGCAAACCTGTGACAAATGCTCTAGGTCCGTACCCGAACCAATATGCATATGCAGTCCAGTGATGGCGATGTTGTGCACATCAGCTAGCCGCAAACATGAATCGATCTCCTCATGCCATATACCATGCTTGGACTGCGGTCCACCCGTGTTGGTCTTTTGGCTATGACCATGACCAAACCCAGGGTTGATCCTAAGTGTGACGCTCGATCCAGGTGCGACGCGTCCGAGCTGGTCGATCATGTCCGGAGATCCGCAGTTGACATGCAACCCCAAACGTTTGACCATCGCCAAGGCTTCTTGATCAAAAACATCGGCGGTATAAACGATTCCATGCGGGTCGCTATGGGGATCAAAACCTGCCGACAAGGCTCTTTGAACCTCTCCGGCACTGACCGCATCGACGACGACTCCAAGCCTCCGTAAACGATCCAGGATCGCTATGTTCGAACAAGCTTTCTGCGCATAGCGGATGACATCAAAGGCTTGAAGGTCAGCCACTTTCTGTCGAATCGTTGCCATGTCGTATACATAGCACGGGGTTCCATATTGCTGAACCAAAGATTCGATCAACTGGCCGGCGATCTGGCTTCGTACCACCGGAAACAATGCATCTGGACTCGACATGTAAACGACTTATCTCCAACAATGAATAAAACTTGAACCGGTTAACCTAAGAACCCATCCGCTTCTTGCTGCGAACGTTCTGCGAGTATTTTTCCAAGAACTTCTTCTCTTTGCCAGTCAGGGAGTCTTTGCCCGAAGCATGGATCTTCTCCAAAATCCGATCCGCCTCCTTGGCCTCCAACTCATCATCGCTCAGAGTGGGATCGTCCTGAACATGGATCTTTAACTTCCGACGCTTCCACCACTTTTGAACAGACTGAACTCCCTCCATGGGATCTTGAAGCTTCGAGAAATTCCAGCCAAGAAAAAAATACAACGTTGCAAACAATATCCCAAACAAGTGGACATCGACCGCGATCCCTGTCCCCGGATTGGAAAGGAAGTTCGTCAGCACAAAGATAACGCCCAAAACCCACGCAGGCATCGGAAAGATGAAAAAGTAAACCGTCGCATTGGGAAAGTTGTAGACAAAAAGCATCGAGATACAAAGCACCGCCCCGGATGCCCCAAGGACCGTCGCACTCTCAGGCCTCAACCCCCGAATCACCATGCACAACACACCGCAAAACAATGCCGCAAGCAAATAAATCTTCAGGAACTCTTTGCGGCCATACCGCATTTCAACCGTCCGACCCAAAAAGTACAGGCTCAGCATGTTGAAAAAGATATGGCTAATCTCGCGCGATGAATGCGCAAAGGCATACGTGATCGCTTTATACCAAGCCCAAGGCTTCCAGAGCGTATCGCTCTGCAGTGCCAAAGCCTCGTTGACCGAGCCTTGATAAGCCGTCGTCACGCCACCAAACAGCAAATTGACGACAAAAACGATCACGTTCAGGATGATCAACTGCGAAACCGCAGATTGCTGATTCCACCCCGGACGCAAATCCAAGTCTTGTTCGTTTTGATAATAGCCGCGGTCGTACAACCCCATAACTATTGGCCGGGGTTCTCCAACGTGGGCGGTAGGTTGGACTTCTCCAATTGGAGTTCTGTCCCCTTCACGGAAGCCTCACCGGACTTGGGATTCTCTGGCATCGGAGCCTCAACTGCAGGGATCAAATCCCGGGGTGTAATAACCTTGTTGGCCCCAGGACTGGGTGTCACTCCAGGTGAAGGTTTAGAATCCTCACCCTTGATCCCATAAGCCTTTGCCAAAGGCGTGCTGAAAAAGTCCTCCGGGCTACCAAGCTTCAACGCATCGGCGTTCCAGTCCGCAAGCGTCTTCTCGATATTGAAATCCAAGTAGTCTGCATCGTAAGCTCGGCGGAACTGCATGAACTCATAAAGCACAAACCGCTCGTCGATGTCTTCGTCGATCAACTTCTTGTAGCGATTGATCGCCTTAAGCACATCTCCTCCAACATCTTCCGTCATGATGACTGGGTAATATCGAAAAACCTTGTCCCAACGCACAAAGGCATCTTCATACTTCTCGACAGCACCCTTGATGTCCGCCACATCGATCAGCTTGTTAGCCTCGAAAATCAGACGTCTTGCATCGACCATCATCTGTTGCTGCTCAGCCAACGCTCTGGTTTCCCAGTACGTGTAGTTGACTTGCTCGCGAAGCGATCCAGTCGATCGAGCATACTCCTCGGCAGAGCGCAACTGAGAGGCCAACTCCAACGCTTCGATCTGCTCAGTTCTAGGTAGTTCGCTTGCAAGTTCCTGGTAGGTCGGCTCGATCGCCAACTGAAACTCCGAGGCCCACATGCGCTCCTCGTTGGTGCGATCATCGATAGGCTTGTCAAACGCCTTGGCTTTAAGCGGATTGGCTTCTGCAAACTTCTCTCGCTTGGATGCCATCACCTTCTCACGCACCGAAGCCGTTCTTTCAAAGAACTTGTTGCGGACTTCTTCAACATTCTTCCTAGCTGTATCGAGGCTTCGCAGTGTCACTGGGACATAACCAGTCGTGGCCAACTCCCGGTTCCCGAAATCCTTCCATTCACGGCTAGCCTTTTCCCATACGAACTTGGCTCGCTCGTCAAGCACTCCCTCGTCTTCGATCGCTTCGCCATGGTACATCTGCCACAACGGTCCATAGCTAAAAAGCAGGTGAGGTGACTTCTTAATCGGAACCCCAGCCGAGACCAACTGATAAGCCTGTTCGAACCATTGCTTGCCGACCAACCAATTGTCGGGTTTGCGATCCGGTCCCAACGCATCGTCGGATTTAGCATTCAAGCCCTGCTCGACGAAATACTTGTGAAACTCGTCATCGTTGCGGAACAGCTCACGGTACTGAAGCTTCTCGTCGGCTTTGCCCATCTTGGCACCCAAATATTGGCCAAGATCGTATTGAAGAATAGGCTTGCGAGCATTGAACTTGGTCCCTTTGACCAAGTAATCGATCCCTTTCTTAACCCACTCATACCGTTGACGGTAATCATCGAACTCCGGCGAAACGTTGTAACTAAGGTTGTGCGCTTGGTGCTGCCAAACACTGAT
This sequence comes from Planctomycetota bacterium, assembly GCA_018969045.1. Taxonomy (GTDB): domain Bacteria; phylum Planctomycetota; class Planctomycetia; order Pirellulales; family Pirellulaceae; genus JBKCUI01. The sequence continues at coordinate 46,745 of JAGWZB010000001.1, forward strand.
CATGTGTGGCTGTAACAATGCAATCTGATTGAGAGTAGCGCTGAATCGATCGAAAAACTTCTCTTCCTTGTAGTGGTCAGCTTGAAGCCACAAAATCGTTGCGGCGATTCCCCGTAATCCCAACGTAGCAAGCTTCATGCTCTCGCTAGCTGGATCGAGCTTTCCTAAATCCGCTTGGCCAATCGAGTAGCGACTGCGAAGCTCAGCGATCTTGCCCGAGCCCTTCGTCGGCGGCTTACCCAAATAAAACAATGGGAAAAGCAGTGCTACCATGGCCAAGATGTAGATGATCTTACGACTCAAAGAACGATTGTTCACGCTGCCATCTCCCGCGTCTTGAGGAAGAAGTAACTCACCAAGGCTGTCAATACAAAATAACCAAACGCAATCGTCAAATGACGGGCCAGCAGTCCGCCAAACAGATTGTATCCGTAGGCCACGAAATTAGCCGTGTCCAATTGAGAGAAATTCGGAACCGCATTCCTTAGCTGCGATACCGCCGCCAAAATTCCCCGGTCAACCATTAAGATGCCCGTCTGCAACGCTTCGTTCCCCAAATCCAAATCGATCTGAGATCCCATCTGCGTCGGCAGTCTTATCAACGACTCGATCGGACCACCACCCTTGGAAGTGGTTTCCACCAAATCGTCGACAAAGAAACCAAAGAACCCAAGCACCAACGCTGCAACCGTCGCAATCACAGCCACCGGCCCGGAAAGGAATGTCGAGAACATGACTCCAAAGCAAATCACAATGAACATCTGCAGCCAAATGCTGATGTAGCCTTTGACAAAGTTCCACCAAAACTGCAAGTCCGCTGGCCGCAAATAAATGTCAGCCGCTGCCATCCCAAGATACTGCCCACGGTCCTGACATCGAATCACCACCTCGAAATTCCCATCCGGAGCAATGTCCTTAAAGAAATCCAAGTCCGCAGGCCTGTCTTCAATGAAACCCTTCAGCTTTGTACGCACCGATCGGCGGTCGACCTGAAACTCCTTGACCTTGAACGGCTCGTCCTCGCTCTTGACCTTACCATCAATGCTTCGGAAGTGAATCAACCCACCCACCGGAGTGACAATGTCGCCCTTGTAAGTCCTAAAGGCACTGATGGTCAAGTCATAGAGCATCACGTCCTTAAACAGCGACTTGTCGACCCCCTCGAATCGCCACACCGCTCGCGAAAGTGAGTCGCCCTCGATGTACTTCTGATACTCCGACATGTAACCGACATTGTACCCTTCGTTGATCTCCCCATCCCGGCCAGTGAAGGACAACCCTTTGGCGTAAATCGGAATCCGAGCCGTCAAATCATCGATCGGACCACCCACGACCACCTTGTCACCAACCTTGGTCACAATATGACGGTGACCCTTGACCTCGTTGGTCGTCCCTCGACCCTCAGAATTGAGCGTGTAAGTATGCCGATGCCGGTTGTCAAAGGACGTTTCCCCAGACCTGCCACTCGGGTCGATCGACTCGACGCCATGATCGTGATCCAGACCCCGAACCACGAAAATGTAACTGAGCAATCCCATGATCCCTAGAATCAAAGTCCCGATGGCAGCAAACCCGAAAACTCTGCCTAAGAAAATCTCCAAAGGCCGCACCGGTTTGGTCGTGATCGTGTAAATCGTCCGACTTTTGATGTCCGCAGGAATGCTGAAGCAACTGATAAAGAGCCCCAACAGCAGCACCAAATAATTGGTGGCTGTAAGTACAAACGATAAATACAGCCGAGCCGGATAGTCGGCGTTGGGATCCAAATACCAACCCGCAAACATCATTGCCACAATGAAAATGGCGATCAAAACCAGGATCTTCTTGCGTATCGATTCCTTCACCGCAAGTTTCGCAACAGCGAAGATTCGCCGAAACGACATCTTGGGCAAATCGACAGTAAAAAGCTGTCCGATGATCTGAGAGACCCTTAAAAATCCTTCCGACGGCCCATGCTTAACAACCGAAATGATGTAGCCAACAACGAAACCCAACAAAGCCAAGATGACCGACAAAATCGCGCCATCGCGAAGCGCATTGTGCTGAAACAACCACTCGCTGTAGGTCCAAAAATGATCAGGATTAAGCCGCATGATGAGAATGTCCGCTGTGCGTAGTCAAAACCAACTCAGGAGATACCAACCAATAAGTAAAACTCGAAAACGAACCGAAACTAGTTGCCGCCTCGACCACCGCGACGCCCAGGACGCTGCTCGCTCTCCTTGACAATCTCCAAGAACAAATCCTCCATCGTCGTCGTAGGATTATCCATCCGATCGACTTTGCCACCCGACTTTTCAATGATCTCACGTATCTGCCGCTTGGCATCGTCGGTAAGCCCGCTTGCATGGATCTCCGTCAAATCCTGGATCTTCAACAAGCTATCGACGCGACCGAGCTCCTTAAGCTCCCCTTGGTGCAAAATCGCAACGCGGTCGCACACGTCCTGAACGTCCGCCAACTGGTGCGAACACATCAAAATCGTCTTGCCCTCGTCCCGCAATCGTAAAATCAAATCCTTCATGTCCCTGGTACCCAAAGGATCCAAACCCGTGGTCGGCTCGTCAAGCACCAAAAACTCCGGCTCATTGATCAGAGCTTGTGCCAACCCAATCCGACGAGTCATCCCCTTGGAATACTCTTTCAACTGGCGACGACGCGCATGCTCTAACTTAACCATCTTGATCAAGTTCTCGATTCGCTGACGGCGTACATCGGCAGGCATATCAAAAAGTCGCCCGTAAAAGTCCAACGTCTCTTCGGCATTGAGGAACTTGTAAAGATAAGACTCCTCAGGCAAGTATCCAATCCGCTCATTCTTCGAGACATCCGTGGCCTCTTTGCCAAACACAAACACTCGGCCTTGGGTCGGGAACAATAAACCCAGCATCAACTTAATCGTGGTCGACTTACCCGAACCGTTCGGGCCTAGCAAACCAAAGATTTCGCCCCGACGGACTTCCAAGTCCAAAGACTTGAGGGCCTGGACTTTTTTCCGCCCCCAAAAGTCGCGGTAGACTTTGCCGAGATTGCGGGTTTCAACGATCGTCTTGGTGGGATCGTTATCGAAACTAGCGGGACGTGGTTCCAAGTCCGTTGAGGTTGACATGGGATCGTTCAAATAGAAAGGACAAGTTGTTTCGGGGGCCAAAAAAGTACACTCTTACCCCACGGATGCAATGGATCTACGAGCATTTCACCAGTTTGGTTCACAACCCCCGCCAACCATTCATGTTTATCCAGGAAAAACCAAGGTAAATGACATTTCGAACCCTTGCCGTTGCCTGCCGTCCACAAAGAGTTTCATCAGCCAACAACAGCAAATGAGCAAATATTAGCGGTCCTGGTTTTGTGGTTCCTGCCGTTTTATAGGTCGCTAAACTCACGAATCCACCCGGTTTTTTGATCGAACCAATGGTGTCGCCTTACTTCCGGTTTCTATAATCCTCCCATGCACCGATCCGACCCCAGATACCTCGCCGCCTTAGACCACCTCCTGGACCGCATCAATTTCGAGAAATCGACCGACCGGCCCTACGCCAAAAGCGAATTCAAGCTAGCTCGGATGGCTTATCTGTTGGAACTCTTGGGTGACCCACATCTAGCCGCACCGGTGATCCATATCGCGGGGACCAAAGGAAAAGGTTCGGTCTCCTGGCTCATGGCCGAAGCCTTCCGCCGCAACGGACTCAAAACGGGCCTGTACACATCTCCACACTTGGTCGATCTCGAAGAACGTTTCGTCGTTGATGGCCAGCCCATCGAACCCCAAGAACTCGTCGAAATCGTCGAGCAACTAGGCCCCGCCGAAAGAGCGTGCACAGCCAGCGAACATGGACCCCCCACCTTCTTTGAAATGGCCACAGCCATCGGATGGCTTGCCTTTCAAAAACACAGAACCCAAGTCAATGTGATCGAAGTTGGACTCGGCGGAAGGCTTGATAGCACCAACGTTTGCAACCCAACTCTGTGCATCATCACCAACATCAGTTACGACCACCAACAACAACTAGGCAACACCTTGGCTGAAATCGCCAGCGAGAAAGCAGGGATTATCAAACCAAAAATCCCCGTGATCTGCGGAGCTAGGGCCATCGAAGCTGCAAAGGTCATTGAGCAAAAAGCCTTCGATGCCGGATCCCATTTGGAACAACTTGGCCGCGATTTCCATGTTCATTGGTCTCTAGGTCAACACCCCCTCTCGGCGTCGCTGGAATATTCCGATGGATTGCGGCCAAGCCGCCATTACGCGTTGCGAATGCTCGGAAAGCATCAAGCAGACAACGCGGCCCTTGCCATCGCCGCTTGGAACCAACTCAAACATCTGGGATGGAATCTAGCCCTCCGCCCACTCGTCGAGTCATTGGCCTATACCCAAGTCCCAGCCAGGATGGAAGTTCTCTCAAACACTCCCTTCTGGATCCTGGATACCGCCCACAATGAAGCTTCGATCGATGCCCTGTCCGATACGCTAGATAGCTTTTTTCCAGCTCTCCCCAAATCGGTGATCTTCGCATGCTCGAAAGACAAAAAAGCATCCGAAATGCTCGATCGACTTATCCAAATCGCAGATCGAATCATCCTGACACAGTACCAATGCAATCCCCGATTCACCCCCGTCGAGAAACTCGTCAGCATCGCAAACGAATTGATTAGCCACCACGCTCCCAGACTCAAGTCTCAAAATAAAAAGATCTGCCAACTAGTCTCGGCCAAAGATCTACCCCAAGCTGTCCAGCTCAGTCGCCTCCCCATGGCCGATCCACTTGCCCATATCGAGCCAGTCCACGTAATCACCGGATCGTTCTTCATCGCGGCAGAGGCCAAGTCGTTTTTCGCTTCAAATGGCCCCGGCGGCACGAAACTAACCGATTTTTAACCAAATCCGCCTGGATTAACTCGTCCTTTGCGCTGCGATTAAATAGGATATGAATGTCATGGCCCGGTCGCATCGTTGGGACGATCAAGCCACTGATCGATTCTAGCCGGGGCCTAGCATGCGACTGACTTTAAGAACCCTGTTGTCCTACCGAGACGGTGTGCTGCCGACCAAAGCTCACGAAGAACTTGGTCAGAAACTCCGAGATAGCCAAACCGCACTGGATCTTTCCAATCGGATCGATCGATCTTTGACAAAACCCAAGCCTCTTGCAATCGAACTTGCTGAAATCGAACAGACGGCCGCGCCCAACGAAGTGGCCGAGTTCCTCGATGGCGCTATGTCGCTAGATCGTGTTTTTACCATGGAGCGAAAATGCATCGCAAGCAACCCGATGCTCGCCGAACTTGCCTCCGTGCACTCGATCCTCGCTCGAGAATTATTGGGTACCAGCAAAAATCCATCGAGTCAACCGTCCCAAGCTTTCTTGGCCAGACTCCATGCCTTGCACGACCCCAAAGACTCCCAAGCCGAAAACCCGACGGCCATCAGCTCGCCGGCGAAGTCTAACTCTACGACCAAATCTACTTCCACAGCCAACCAGCGCGGCCATCTGGATATTTCTGGTATCGATCTAGAATCCGCTGTCTCCGATGCCAACCTCTCGATGACGGACCTCGAGACGGTTCAACCCAATCGACTGGCTTTGCAAACCATTCTGCTACTGGCTGTCTTTGCAGCACTCGCATGGTGGATCTTGCAGGAAACATCGGTCTTGCCATCGATCCAATTCCCAGTCCTAAACTCCTCCAACGGATCATCCAGCATGCCATGATGATCTCCGCGAACCAATCCTATTCTATGAACTTGAAAACATCGCTTCGAATCGCGATTCTCATCCTAGTTGCTCTGCAATTATCCAATTGGACCCTTGGCCAAGACCCCAACGAAGACCCTTCGGCTCAGCAAGCTCAACCCCCTGGCCAAGGCGCTCCGGGAGACCCCAATGCCCCAGGTCAACCCAAAGGCGGCCCAGGTAAAGGTGGACCAAACCCATCAGCAAATGAAAATCCTACGCTCAAGCGATCCTCAGAGCCCAAGCCTGCTCCAAACCCTCGCGCCTTTGATATCAAACCCGACGATCAAGGCATGTTGCAATTCCAATTCCGAGATCAAACTTGGCCCGATGTCCTGCAATGGGTCGCAGACGTCTCTGGGCTCGCACTCGATTGGCAAGAATTGCCAGCGGATTTGCTGAGCATCGCTACACCCTCAAAAATGTCCCTCCTGGAAACCAGAGACGTCCTGAATCGACACCTGCTTGCTCGCGGTTTCACCATCCTGGAATTCCCTGGTGTGCTGCAAGTGGTCAAGACCAAGGAGATCAACGGATCGCTTGTGCCCCGCGTCGAACCAGAAGAACTCAATTCACTTCCTGCGAATCGTTTTGTTCGCACGACGTATCGCCTCGATACCCTCATCGCCAAAGATCTCATCGAGGAACTTAAACAACTCATCAGTCCCAACGGATCGATCAGAGCCTTAAGCAAAACCAATCGCCTCGAAGCCATGGACACCGCCGCAAATCTAGCCGAGATCCATCGCATCATAAGCCAAGAACAATCCGAAGCGGTACTAAGTAACTTGGCCCGCGAATTCGAACTCCAGCATGTCAGAGCCACCGAAGTTCGAGAACAACTGGCTCAGTTCCTAAAATTGGAAACTTCCAAAAGCTCCGCACCCATCCCAGGTCGCATGAGCCCTGAAGAGATGGAAGCCCAACAACAGATGATGATCCAACAACAATTAGCCGCTCAGCAAGGTCGGCAAGGAGCACCCAAACCACCCGCTGCCTCACGCTCCGAAGTCTACTTGATCGCAAACGCCAGGCGAAACAGCATCATCGTCAACGCACCACCCGACAAAATGGCGATCATCGCCGCCTTCATCACCCGTGTCGATGTCGCAAGCCCCAACGAAGAATACCAAGCACTCACGACCCGGATGAAGGTCTATCGACTCACAAGCATCGACCCCAAGCAATTCGTCAGCTCGCTGATCGCTCTAAACGTCCTAGAACCTACCACCCGATTAGAAGCCGACGATAAAAACAAGTCCATGATCGCCTATGCCTCTTTGGCCGATCACCTTACCATCCAAGAAACCCTCAAAAAACTCGATGGCTCAGCCAGACAAGTCGAAGTCATCACCCTCAGAAGACTCAGAGCCGAAGAAGTCGCCGGCACCATTCGCTTGCTCATGGGCATCGACCAAGACAAAAAAGATGACTCCTCTCGACGCTCCTTTTACTACGATCCCTACTCCCAACGAAACAAAGATGACAAATCCAAAGACGCCCTGCGAGTCGGAGTCAACGCCAACAGCAATCAACTGATCCTCTGGGCCAACGAGTTTGAATCCGAAGAGATTCGAAAACTGCTCTCAAAACTCGGCGAAATACCCCCCGAAGCCCGAAGCGATCAAACCCAGCGCTTGATCGACGGCAATCGCAGCCCTCAAATGCGCGAGTACCTAGAGAACCTCAAAAGGACTTGGAAACAAAAAGGAATTGAATTGGAAATTCCTGACCCTTCGGAATTCCAAGACGAATCCAAAGACACTCCGACAACTCCAACAGAGCCTGCTCCCAAAAGCCAGCCTGCCATCCTACCTGAAATCAGCAACGTCGGTGCAGTAGTGCCCAACCCTCGAGCCCAATCTGCTGTCGTTCTTGTCAATACCGATCAACCTCAAGAAATCACCACTCAAGAGCCATCCGATCCGCAGTCTCCAGCGAGCAACAAAGGTGTAAAAATCCGTTTCGATGATCAAGGGAACTTGGTCCTCGAGTCCTCCGATCCGAAAGCTCTCGATCAACTCGAAGAATGGATGCTAACAAACACTCCCCCCGAAAGAGAGTACGACGTTTTCCAAATTCGCCACACCAGACCCTATTGGATAAAACTCAACCTCGAAGATTACTTCAAAGAAGATTCCGGCAAGAAAGATACCGATGTCCTTTTTCGCTGGATCTTTGACATGGACGCCCCAAAACAGGACGATGGACCTCAGCTGGGAAAAAAACGCAAACTCAAATTCATGTCCGACTCAGACTCCAATACCCTGCTAGTCAGCGGTGCTAGCGACGCACAACTCAAAACCATCCGACGACTGATCGATCTGTGGGACAAACCCGAGAAGCAAGACAAACAAAGTTTACGATTTACCAAAACCGTCAAAGTCGAATTCTCCAAAGCTCAAAATATCTCCGATGCCATCAAAGACGCATTCCGAGATCTACTGAGCTCCAATGACAAAGCCTTGGCACGCAACCAACAAGATTCCAACCAAGGTGCCGGCAAAGAGGCCAAGCATCGCTCGGAAGATTCCATCTCAGATGGTGGTATGAACTACGAATTCTCGGGGAAACTAAGCCTGGGGGTCGATGCCATCACCAACACGATCATCGTTAGTGCCAAAGGGGAAGAACTGCTCAAACTCGTTTGCGAAATGATTGAAGAACTCGATCAAAAAGCTAAACGAAATGAAACCATCGAAGTTCTCAAGGTCAACGGTACCAGCACCCAAGCCCTGGAAAAAGCCCTCAAGAATATGCTCAAGCCCCAAAATGGTATGGACCCAAATGCAAGGTCCCCTCAGAATCTCAAAGTCTCGCAAGACGGCCAACCCGTCGGGCAGCGTCCTGGCCAACCAAGAGGCCAGGGCAAAGGAGGTTCAAGCAATGCACTCAACGAGTTTGGGTCGGATGATTGAGCCTCCCCGGACGCAAACCATCATCAATCTCTTTATCCAAACCCAGCTTTAGCAAGTGACACAATGACGAACTCTCAGGGGACAAACTCACAAGGGACAATTACCGAAGGGTCAATCCTAAAAGGACAAACCGCAATCGTTTCGGGAGCCGGCCGAGGGATCGGTGCAGCGATCGCCAAGGCACTTGCAGCACAAGGTGCCAACGTCGCTGTCAACGACATACGAGAACCCACCGAAACCGTACAAGCCATTTTGGACATGGGCCGCAAAGCCATTTCACTTGTCGGCGATGTCTCGGATCAAGCGTCTGTCGAAGCCATGGTTCAAAAAGCCAAAGACCAACTCGGTCCAGTCTCGATCTTGGTCTCCAACGCAGCTTTCAGCGATCGCGAATTATTCTATCAAGCGAACATGGAGGGGTTTCGTAAAACGATCGATGTGTGCATGTGGGGCCCATTTTACTTGGCACGCGCGGTCGCTAACCAAATGATCGCAGAAAAGATCCAAGGCAACATGGTCTTTATCTCGTCGCCACATGCCTACAAACCAATCCCCGGTGCAACGGCATACAATATGGCAAAAGCAGCCCTGGATCAGTTAGCAAAAACCGCTGCGGTGGAATTGGCCGAATACCGGATCCGAGTCAATCTGGTTCACCCTGGTTGGACTGATACCCCAGGTGAGCGAAAATTCTTCTTCGAAGATGAACTTCAACAACACGGTAGCAACCTCCCTTGGGGCCGCCTTGCTAAACCCGAAGATATCGCCCACGGCGTCGTTTTTTTATGCGACCCTCGCAGCGACTATATCACCGGTGCGACGCTGTCGATCGACGGTGGGATCGTCCTTCCCTACCAGGAAATGTTTCGCATTCGTAACCGACCAAAGAATAGCTGATGCATGAGTTCGACATCATTTCCACGCTCGCAGGCGGTTTTGCGGCTGCTTTGGTGTTCGGCTATATATGCCACCTGCTTCGAATCTCACCGATCGTCGGCTTCCTTGTTGCAGGAATCGTCGTCGGCCCGAGAACCCCAGGGTTTATAGCCAATCCACAGATCGCCGCGCAACTGGCGGAAATCGGCGTGGTCTTGCTGCTGTTCGACGTCGGACTGCACTTCGATCTGCAGGAACTAGGACGGGTTCGCAAAATAGCAATCCCAGGTGCGCTGCTGCAATGCACTGGTTCGTTCCTTGCAACCTTTCTGCTGATGCTCTGGCTGTCGTATTCATGGCAAGAGTCCATGGCTATGGGCATCGCGATGTCGTTTGCAAGCACCGTCGTCGTGACTCGATTGCTTACCGATGCCAATGAACTTCAAACCCCAACAGGAAATCTGGCCATCGGTTGGCTGATCGTTCAAGACGTGCTTGCAGTCCTCGCACTGGTTTTGCTCCCTAATCTCAAAGGGATCGAAAGTGCATCTTGGTTGAGTCTCATCGGGATCGTAGAAATCGCGGCTCTGAAAATCGCGATCCTTGTTCTTGCGGTTTTTTTCCTGGGGGGGAAATTCATCCCCAAAATGCTCCATCGCATCGCTGAGACTCGATCCAGAGAGCTTTTCACTCTGACGATCCTCGTGATCGTGCTTGGTCTGGCTCTGATCTCCTCCAAAGGCTTCGGCGTATCGATGGCACTGGGTGCTTTTCTTGCTGGCGTCGTCATCGGGCAAAGCGATTTCTCAGTGCGAGCCACCACCGATGCCCTGCCGATGCGCGACGCCTTTGCAGCCCTCTTTTTCGTATCGGTAGGGATGCTCTTTGACCCGATTGTTTTCTTCGATACCCCAGGTCTGTTTTGGGCAATACTGATCATCGCCATGGTTGTAACACCAGCCCTGGCAATCTGGCTGATGCTCTTGATGGGCTTGCCACTTAAGAACGCTCTGAGAGTTGGGCTCTCGTTTGCACAAATCGGCGAGTTTTCGTTCATCGTCGCAGGTCTAGCCAAACATTCAGGTCTGATTTCCCAGTCGCTCGAACATGTACTGGTAGCTGTTTCGATTTTTTCGATCGCTCTTTGCCCACTTTTGCAAATGACGATCGACCCTGTCGTTCGCTTGGCACGCGGTTCTACCAAACTGTCCTGGCTGACGATTTCACGCTTACCCTTGAGTCTTCGACCCAGCTTGCAGACCCAAGGGCTTGAAGAAACTCCCCCCATCGGCGAATTTCGTACCGTCGTAGTTGGCTATGGTCCAGTAGGACGAACAGCAGCGAAACTTCTGTCTGAAAATGGAATCCAAGCCACCATCATCGAAATGAATCCCGGTAGCATCGAGCCGATCCGCGCGGCAGGCCACCGAATTGTACTTGGGGATGCTAGCCATGTCGAAACGCTCAAAGCCGCCGGGGTCCAGACCGCAATCAGCCTAATCCTAAGCGCCTCGAATATCCATCAAACCTCAAATGTCATCCAAATGGCAAGGCTTCTGAATCCGACGATTCAGATCCTGGTCCGATCGGCATATATCGGCCAGCGACACAGCCTCCTGGCCCAAGGTGCCGATCACGTGATTGCCGAGGAGTCCGAAGTTGCATTGGCATTGGCCGAAACGATTCTAAGAAATCTCGGTGCAACCGCTGAACAAATCGATCACCAGCGCGATAAACTCAGATCCGATTTGAACGATAATACCTTCAAAAAAACAAACTCATGACCAGCGACGTTCTGGAAAAGATACTAAAGCACACCCGCCAAACAGCAATGCTCCAATCGACCATGGCGCTGCTGGAATGGGATCAAAATACAGGATTGCCTTCAAATGCCGCTGAGTATCGCGCCGAGCAACTGACAATGCTCGCCGGGTTGCTGCACAAACGACGCGTCGACCCGCAACTGGGTGATTGGATAAATCAACTCAGTGAGCAAACGGGAAATCAAGACCCATTGGCTCCCTCAAGCGTAATGGCTCGATGCATCAAACGCGAATATCAGCGCGCTATCAAACTGCCTCAGTCGCTTGTCCAAGCCATCTCGCATGCCACAAGTATAGGCCAACAGATCTGGGTCGAATCCAAACTCCGGGATGACTTCTCAGGCTTCCTGCCTTGTCTGGAAAAAATTATCGAGCTCAAGCGTCAAGAAGCCGATTGCCTGGCCGCACCCGGGCAATCCCGATACGATGTGATGCTCGATAGTTACGAAGAAGGTGCTACCAAAGAACGGATCCGTCGAATCTTTGATAGGCTTCGTGATTCGCTGGTACCCTTGATCCAAGAGGCTTCAGAGAAGTCTGCCAAACTCGGGCCATCGGTTGTCGAAGGTCGCTTTGAAATCAAGCCGCAAGAAGAGTTTGCTAAATGGGTGGCCAGGCAGATCGGATTCGATTTCGACCGAGGCAGGCTAGATCAAACCGAGCACCCTTTTTGCACGACTCTCGGGCCCCATGATCATCGGATCTTGACCCGATATTCAAAGGAATCCTTCTCCACAGGATTTTTCGGAGTACTGCATGAAGCCGGCCATGGAATGTACGAACAGGGACTCGATCCTCTTTGGTATGGTACCCCTGTCGGTAGTGCGGCGAGTCTAGGCGTCCACGAATCGCAGTCCAGATTATGGGAGAATTTAGTCGGACTTTCCGACTCTTTTTGGCACTGGGCCCATCCGCATTTGCTAGAGTATTTTCCCGGTTCCTTCGAAGGTGTTCCTTTGGAGCAACTAGTTCAAGATCTAAACCGAGTCCAACCCAGTTTGATTCGCATCGAAGCCGACGAAGTCACTTACAATATGCATATCCTGATCCGTTTTGAGCTTGAAGAGCAATTGATGGACGGTCAATTAAATGCTAGGGAATTGCCAAATGCTTGGAAGTCCAAATACCAAGAGTATTTGGGAGTCGTTCCTACTACCGATCAACAAGGCGTTTTGCAGGACGTGCATTGGTCGGCTGGATTGATCGGCTATTTCCCGACGTACACTTTGGGAAACATCTATGCGGCCCAATTGTATCATGCCGCTGATCAACAGCTCGGTGGCTTGGATCGTCTAGTTCGCGCAGGTGAGTTTCGACCGCTCTTGGAATGGCTACAAAACAAAGTGCATCGGCATGGCCAAAGCTACTTGCCCATGCAACTGATCGAGCAAGCCACCGATCAAAAGGTTGATTCAAAATACTTAGTCGAGCACTTGAAGACCAAGTGCTAATACAATCAGGATAAGAGATGTCGGTAGATCGAAGGCAATTTATGACCTCATCGGCCATCGCAGCATCGGTAGCCCCGGTATTGGGCCGTTCACAGGAGACTATTATGAGCAAGCACAAAGTACTGATCATTGTTGGCGACGCCACCGAAACCGTCGATACGCTATACCCTTATTATCGCTTGATCGAAGCTGGTTATGAGCCAGTGGTAGCCGGTCCTGAGAAAAGGGTGTATCAGATGGTGATGCATGAGGTCAAACCCGGGTGGACAATTACCAAAGAGTGGGAGGGATACACGATCGCCGCCGACGTGGCATTCAAGGAGATCAAACCTCAGGAGTATGCAGGGATTTTTTTTAGTGGAGGCAGGGCACCTGAGTACATCCGCGAGGATCAAGACTTACTGCGGGTGACGCGTTGGTTTTGGGAGAATAAACGTCCGATGGCTAGTGTATGCCATGGGGTTGAGATCCCGGCTAGGGCAGGTATTGTCAAGGGCTTGCGGATGGCGACAGTGGCCAAGTGCAAATTCGACTTAGAAGTATGTGGCGGAATCTATGTCAACGAACCCTGCGTGATCGATCAGCACATGTTCTCAGGTAGAACCTATCACGATCATGGGTACTACATCGGACCATGGATCAAGGCCCTCGATGCATTTTGCAGCAAGTCCTAGCGTAAACACACGCCACAGATCGACCGATAATTTTCCTCGGTTAGCAAAATCATTGTTACTTAAATGAAAAGCCTGTGATCATTTAGCATCCCTGGTTGTATTCCAAGCACCCTTATGCAAACCACCCAGTGCGAATCCCAATCTGAATTGCTTTTCCAATCCGTAGGCCTCAGCAATGGATGGATCACTACCCAACTGAGCGATACAGGTCATGGTGCGCTTGGGCGCGCCATCCGTTGGGCGAAGCAACAATTCGCCGAATTGGAAAGTTCATTTTACATAGAACCGCTCAATACCCCCGAAAATACCCTCCGAGCCATCGATGCGTGTCGGCAACAGTCGATCCAACTCTTCATGAGCGAGGGTATCGACGTACGTTTTGCAAATCCGACAATGCAAGCCATCCAGAGTGTTCTAAGGTTAAAACGGCACGACAGATTAGCCAACTCACTTCCATTTGATGCGATCCAACCAAACACCTCATCTCTGCATTTGTTGGAAGTTCTCAGGATCGCCAATCCAAAACGAACTCGCGGAATGACCCTAGCAGATTTAATGCACCTTGCAATTAACTCAGGTAGTTCGATCACTGATTTTTATCCCGACTCGCATGTCCTGATCTCGAATCTAGCGTCCTTCTTAATCCGTTTCCATAAACAACCCGATTGCAAGTTGCAGATGGAAACCTCTAGCAATCCGAGCACCAGCAATAAATACCCAAGCCTTCGAGACACATGGGATGCTACACGCTCTAAGTTCCCACGGGTTTCCCAGCGCGGGATCAGGAACCTGACCAACCAACAACTTCAGCGCCACTCGGTGATGCTACTGTATGGATTATTCGTGCTCCAGTTTGGACACGCAGATCCGCAACCTCCCTTGAGTCTTGATGATGTACAGCATCGAGTCCGCTTATTATTTGATCGCGGTATTGCCGCATGGCCCAAACAACTCTCTGATCTGCTCAATAGCCTTTGGGCTCAAGACCTCGACCAAGAGGCAACCCTGGCGCATTATGCAGAAGAAATTGCATCGACGGCCCGGCATGTCGGCAAATGCCTGCTTGGCCAATATCCTTTAGTCTCCGAGTTGCTCGGATAAACGAATTCGCGGTAAACGATACAAATGATACATTGGGACGAATATCCACTAGCGATCAAAGAGGAAATCCTTGCTCAAGTCCAATCGCATGATGAGTTGCTCGATTCGCTGATCGATTCCCCCGTGGATCTTGGTGAACTTCAAATCGATTCAGTACCTGGTTACTGCATCATCGAGCAAATTCAACCAAGCCATTCGCTTCATAGTATCTTCTTAGCGATTAGCGATCCTCGGATCACGCCGATCCCACTTAGACACTCGGTTTGCATCAAACTCGCATGCGTAAACAGCGAACATGGCAGATTTAGCTTTTCCGAACTTGAGGATTGCCGCTTAAGTATCGATAAAGAGACCGAGTCGCTGAGAATCCTTTCTAAGATTCCGCAATTGCATGGAAAGATTCCTAAGCTTATTCATGCAGGCACGATACGGATTGGATCGTTTGAGACGAAATATCTCGTAACGGAGTACTTTTTTTCAGTGCGCAAAGCGCGGGCGGAGGATTTGACTTCAGTAGCGAGCATTTGCCAGTTGCTCAAGATTCTTCAGATCATCCATCAACAAGGAATAGTTCACGGTGATTTAACACTAGAGAATCTAATGATGGTTGATTCCCGGGTCGGCCAAAAAGCTTTAACTCAAGAGGAGTATGATTGGAAAATCCTTGATTTTGGCAGTGTTGCGTTTTCTCGACGTTGGGGGCTTTTCAGTCCGTCGAAGCGACCAAGTTTTGCGCATCGGCTTGCTGGCCCGCTCGATGAGATTCGATATGCATGCCCTATCAGTGCTTCGTATGACGTGGCGTGCCTAGCGTTGCTGATTCAAGAGTCGACGTGTTTGGCATTCACCGATGCAGGAGATCTTAAAAGCGGAGATTTCGAATCCTATTGGCGCTTAGCTACCGATCCTCGGCCCGAATTGCGTCCAAGCGATGCAGGGCAATTTCGAGGAGATCTTGTAGGACTAATGCGCAATGGAACTTGCCGGCGGAAATGGCATAGCTTATCAATAATTCGTGCTGGACTCCGACGCAATACAAAAACGGTTGCCTTGGTAGTAGCTATGTTCAGCACTGTAGCTTTTGCTGCAACCTATGCTATCTACCAGCGACAATTGAGCTCTCAAGCAAGAGAGCTAAATGCACAATTGAGTCAAACCGTAGAGTCGCTCATGCATCGCAATTCAAGTATGCTCGGCCAGATCACAGATCTTGCAATTATGGAGCGGATCGGGGTTGGACAAGGAAAATCACAAATCGATGGATTGGTTGAACAGAGTTTAGCCACTTGGGGCAATTCAAACCTTAACCCTCAGGTTCGCATTACGGCATTAAGGTTATTGGTGGACGCATCGCAAGCGATGTTGGAATTTCACAAATCTAAAAGCTCACATGCGTGCTTGATTCGAACGTATGAAGCGATCCAAAGGGTTGCGGGCCAGTCCATCAACAAAAATCCGTTAGTTCGGTTATTAACGATCCGAATAAGAAGCAAACTGATACGACTTGCGGTTCAATACAACCACCCAATGCCCTTGGGGCAGGACCCCCAGAGAGTTGCTAAAGAGCTTGTTGACGATTTTCTGAGCATGGATTTACTGAACAAGGAAAGTGGTCGCAGCTTAACATCAAAAGAGTCACAAATCGAGTTATTACATCGCGAAACCCTGTGTTGTGCCGAGAACCTGCTTCGAAGTGCTATTTACGTGTTCCGTGGTTCTGACTGGTTGCTTGCAAAAACTCCGGTGGTTCAGCGAGTCTATGAACATGCAACTAAGAGTGTTAATCGACAGGACAAAACCCTTTGTGTACCACTGGCGGCTCTTGAATGCCAATATGCATTTATGATCCATAAGGGTTTTTTGAGTCCTGTTTGGTGGGCTGGGGTAGATGATTACTCACTATTGGCTCGAATCGTGCAGCAACGATACATCGAAGCTCAAGCTTTGGTTCAAGAAGGTTTGCAAGATAAATTGACCGACGAAGACGCAAATGTGGCCAGAGAGCTTCGTTTAAGGATCCCGAATTACCTTGGAATGTCTTACTCACAGCAAGGCGACTTTAGTCGCGCAAGAGGCATGTTGCAGGAAGCATGGCGACTGAGCAAACAGGAGTTGGATCAAGCTCCCAAGTCGGTGTTATGTCTTAGGAGAGCGGCAAATGCAGTTTGGGATTTGGCAGACACATACACCAATGAGATTTTTATCACTCCGGAGATGAACGAATCTTGCCGAATGGAACTGAATAAGGCATCGATACCACATCGTAATTTAGCGATTGAGTTATGTCGGCAGTGGGTTCGGCTCGATCGGAGCAAGGAATCGGAGGTGGCGTATGTTGTCAATGTGCTTCGAGGTTTCTACTCGGAGTTTTCGATTGGGAACGAGGGGCGAGGCTTACAGATATTGCATCAGGCTCAGCAGGAAGTGATTTTAAAAGATCCCGGGATTGGACACAGCAATGGGGACGAATTATTGATTGCCTCTGCGTTTTTGCATGTCCGAGAGCCAGGGGGGGATGGGCATCGTAACTTGTATGAGAGCAGTCTAGAGAGATACCGAGAATGGTTGATAGAACATGAGCCAGCAGATGGACAAAATCTACAGCAAATCCATCGGGATCGAATTGCCGGACTCACAAGGTTAATGCAATCCGAAATATTTGGTGAATTGGAAGCCGATTCTCGATGGCGGGGGCTTAAACAATATGCGCAGCGAATCCTGAATCGATCATCAATTTAAAGGGAACTACGGGGGACAGTCCCCGAGCACTCGGCATCGTATTTGCTAGCAATTAATCCCTCTCTGAACTACCGGGGACAGTCCCGGGATTCTAGAGCATGCAATTGCTAGCAATCCGCATTGCAGGCACCGGGGACAGTCCCTGGGTTTTCCATCGCGCAATTGCTAGCAATCTGAGTCGCAAGAGGTGGGGACAGTCCCCGGGCTAGCCCGAAT
>JAGWZB010000511.1 GCA_018969045.1 Planctomycetota bacterium
GGAAGGGAGGGAGTTCTGGTCCTTTCGACCTCTTGGGAAAGTCCAGATTCCTGAGCCTGTGGATTCATCCTGGTGTCAGAATCCGATCGATGCTTTCGTGTTGCATCGGCTTGAATCACGAGGTTTACATCCAGCTCCGCCGGCAACTCGCCGTGAACTTCTCAAGCGGCTAAGCCTAGGTTTGACCGGGCTGATTCCTGACGTACATGAGTACCATCGATTTGAGCAAGACACGGCACCCGAGGCGGTTTCTAGGCAGATCGACACTTTGCTTAGCTCCCAGCAGTACGGGGTTAGGTTTGGACGTCACTGGCTCGATGTCGCCCGTTATTCGGATTCTAATGGTTTGGACGAGAATATCGCATTTGGAAACGCATGGAGATATCGCGATTATGTGATCGATTCATGGAATGCAGACAAGCCATTTGATCGATTCATCCAAGAGCAGGTCGCTGGAGATCTGCTTGTAGATGCAGACCGGCAGACAATGACCGGAACAGGTTTTCTGGTGTTGGGTGCGAAGGTCCTAGCCGAACCGGATCGCGACAAGTTGTTGATGGATACCATCGATGAACAGATCGATACAATCGGGAAAGCATTTATGGGCATGACACTTGGTTGTGCTCGATGTCACGATCATAAGTTCGATCCGATCAAGCAGTCTGACTACTATGCATTGGCCGCAATCTTCAAGGGGACGAAGACCTTTGGTGATAGCAATTTCGGTGCGATCAAGCACTGGAATGAGGTCTCCTTTGCCAGCTTGCAAGAAAAGGCCGATCTTAAGGCGATCGATGCACAGATCGCTGAAAGGAACGCAGCCTGGAACAAGATCAAGAACGAGGCGATCGCAAAGCTACGCCAAGAAGTCAGGGGAAAGGCAGCCGACTATTTGGCCGTTTCAAGCCGACTGACATCCGATGCGAGTTTGAATCAATGGGAAGCGGCAGGAAAGGAACTAGGACTTCATCCAAGGGTGTTGGCAAATTGCCGACGGTATTTGGACTATCATTCTCAGGAGCCATTGTTCATCAAGTGGCATGAGCTGGCATCGGCGCAGGATTTCGAAGGGATACGACAGCACTACCGAGACTTGTTTCATCGTTCTGAGCAGGAGTGGGACAAGGCCAAGGCTTTGGACTCTAAGGTTGCTAGGCTAGAAGATTCCATGCTTGAATCGGCGCGAATTGCATTGGCCGATGCCAGTGGATTTTTAGCAATTCCAGCCAAGATCGAGCATGCGTTGGACGCTGAGAACTTGTCCAAAATCCATGCACTTGCCGAGTCGGCTCGATTGTTTGAAAGCGGTGCACCGGATGAAACGTCCGTCATGGGTGTTAGGGACAAAGGGGTTGTCGATGGTTTGGCCATTCATATTCGAGGAAGCTACCGAAATCTCGGGGAATTCATCAGCCGAGGTTTCCCTGAGGTGATGATCTCAGACGGGGCTAAGCCTATCTTTCATCGTGATAGCAGCGGTCGATTGGAATTGGCTAAGTGGTTGACATCGACCAACAATCCGTTGACGGCTCGAGTGATTGTCAATCGCGTTTGGCGTTGGCACTTTGGCCGTGGGCTTGTTGAGACCACTGAGAATTTTGGCGTCTTAGGTGATCGACCATCTCATCCCGAACTGCTCGATTACTTGGCTCGCTGGTTGATTGAGTCGGGTTGGTCGATTAAGGAACTGAGTCGATTGATTTTGAATTCGGCGACTTATCAGATGTCTAGCGTGCATCCAAACCTACAAGAGGCGATGGCCATCGATCCAGAGAACACGCTTATCTGGCGATTTAAGGTTCAACGGATGGCCGCTGAGCAACTCAGAGATTCGATCTTACAAGCGTCTGGTCGGTTGGACTTGCAGTTGGGGGGTAAATCCGTGCCGCTTCGGAATCGGCAATTTGTGTTCGATCATACTTCGATTGATCACACCAAATACGACTCGTTGCGTAGATCGATTTACTTGCCAATCATACGCAACCACTTGTTCACATGGTTTGAGCAATTTGATTTTCCTGATCCTACGATGCCAGTGGGGAATCGCAGCACTAGTACGGTATCGTTGCAGATGTTGTTGTTGATGAATTCTCCTTGGATTATCGATTCGGCCAAGGTTCTTTCTGAACGCAGTCGAGAGTATACGAGCGATTCGTCCGCTAGGGTTGACTGGCTGTATCAAGAAGTTCTGGGTCGAGAGCCAGAGCCTCACGAGCGACAGCGTCTGCTGGATTACATCGCCTTGGAGCATCCAACCAACCAAGACCCTTGGGAGAACGTCGCACATAACCTATTGGTATGCAGTGAGTTTATCTATGTTCCGTAAAGATGTTACTGAGGATCTGTCTTGGTGGAATACCCGACGAGGGTTGCTTAAGCACTCCGCATTGGGTTTTGGTTACCTTGCTTTGCGAGGGATTTGTCAACAGAGCGTCTTTGGAGATGAGAGTCTCTTGGGGCCCAAGCGACCGCATTTTGCGCCGAGGGCCAAGCGAATTGTGTTTTTATTCATGAAGGGTGGACCCTCGCATATCGATACGTTTGACCCTAAGCCTTTGCTGACCAGGGATGATGGTAAGCCACCACCCTTTGAGCTTCCTCGTG
>JAGWZB010000068.1 GCA_018969045.1 Planctomycetota bacterium
TTGTAACCCTGGTTTGTAACTGTTGACTTTCCCAATACTGCAGGTGCTTGCAATGGATGTTTTGCGAATCTCGGACTTGATCGGGTTGATGAAATCAAACCAAGGCCCATGTGTAACGATCATGCTGCCGACCAATGTCAGCGGCCCGGACCAAGAACAGGATTCGCTGCGTCTAAGGAACCTGGCCGATCAAGCCCAAGAGTCTTTGGCAAAGGACTGGTTGCGAGCTAGCCAAGCTCGCGACTGGCTCCTGCCGGTTCGGCAGTGTTCTCAGGATCATGATTTTTGGTGCAAGCGAAGTTTAGGCCTTGCACTGTTCCTGCGATCCGGATTGCTGCAACGCTTTCGACTCCCAATCCCCCTAGAGGAACTTGCCTTGGTGAACCATCGCTTCTACATCAAGCCTTTGATTCGCTTGGCTGCCGGTAACCATAGATTCTTGGTGCTTACGGTCAGTCAACATCATGTGGCGCTGTACCAAGCCACGCAGTTCCATATTGAAAGACTTAATCTTCCGGGTCTTGCTCAGCACATAGGACCGACCTTGAATATCCAAGGAGCCGACAGAGGCCAGCAAAGGCACTTGGCCCATCGATGGGGCCGGGGCAAACAGACATCGGTTTTTCACGGACAAGGTGGAGTCAAAGACACCCACAAGTCGGAATTGGCTCTCTTTTTCCAACAGATCGATGAGCACCTTGGTCCAACGCTTCGATACCAGCACGCTCCGCTAGTTCTTGCAGGTGTCGATTATCTCCTGCCGATTCTTCGCAAGGCAATTAGTTATCCCAACGTGATCGATGCAAGCTTGATAGGAAACTGGGATCACGCATCTGAATCCCAATTGCACGGCAAAGCATGGCCGCTAGTTCAACCTTACCTCCTCAGCAAACAATCTCGAGCGATCGAGAAATTTCATGACTTATCCGGCACTGAACTAACCTCTTGGGATCTTCAAACATCCATGAAGGCGGCTTGCGATGGCCGCATAGACACTTTGTTCGTCGATACAACCAAACACCATTGGGGTCGATGCGATTCGTACGGACAAGTCCATTTGACTCACATGGATCCTCAGCCTGGCGATGACGATCTGTTGGATCATGCAGCCGCTGAGACTCTCCTGCACGGCGGTCAGGTCTACACGCTGGAATCAGCCATGATGCCTACACAGGAACCTATCGCTGCGATTCTTCGCTATTAACGAACAGGTAGTGGTTTCCACCACCAGAGCTTGAGCAGTTCCCTCGATTCAAGTGGACCATGCTCATACCCATAATTCAAAAGTCAAAGCGACGAAGGTAAGTCGCATGATGGTTTCAAATCGATTTGTGTTCTTAGACATGATGAAGGAGATTGTGATGACTGGATTACTTAGTACCACCAAGCGGGCTGCGCCTGCACCATGGTTCCGCCGCGGTCCACTCTCGGTGTTTCGCGATATGGAAGATCTCATGGAACGGTTTTGGGAGGAAGACTCTAACGGTTGGAATACTCGCATGATGGCTCCACCTTTGGACATGTGCGAAACGGAGAAAGCAATCAGCCTACGACTGGATCTGCCAGGTGTTTCGCCGAAAGAAATCGATGTTCAAGTCAGCGGGAACCAACTCACCATAAGCGGTGAGCGAAAAGAGGACCGAGAGGAAAAGGGAGAAACATACCATCGCATCGAAAGGCGATCCGGTCGGTTTTCCCGATCCATCCTTCTACCCTGCGAAGTTCAGGACGACAAGGTCGACGCCAAGTACCAAGACGGCGTCTTGAAGATCACGTTGCCAAAAACGGCCGAAGCGACAACTCGGCATATCGAAATCAAAACCTAATTGGTTTCTTCCCACCCCTCGGTGGTCTTGCAGCACGCCTAGGCATTCAACTTGCCAAACATCAAGCGGTTGCAAGACCACCTTTTCGTTCATTGTTCGTCCCTTTTATCGAAATAGTGATATTATGAAACTTCATTGGATCATCGCTTTTATGGCAAGCTTTGTTGTAGCAACGTCTACCGAATACTCGACAGCCGCAGTCACGAGTGTCTTTGGCACCGGATCGAATCAATTCACAATGGTTTTCGAGTCAATTGGTAACGCGGGCAACGCCCCCGATACCACCGGAGTACCCAGACCCGCAGGTTCGGTAGGCTACAATTTTTTGATGGGTAAATACGAAGTCAGTCGGGACATGATCGCTAAATTCAACGCATCCCAACCGTTGAATATCACCATGCAAGACATGACTGCCTACGGTGGCAATCTTCCTAACAAACCCGCTACGGGTATTACTTGGAATGAAGCGGCTCGTTTCATCAACTGGCTTAACACCAGCACCGGAGGTAATGTCGCCTACCGGTACTTTGACGGCAATGTCAACGATAATATTCTCCTATGGGATCCCGTGCTTCACCCGCTGGATTACGACCCAAACAATCCCTTTCGCAGTCGAAGAGCCAAGTACTTTCTGCCCAACTACAACGAATGGTACAAGGCCGCTTACTACGCTCCTAACTTAGGAGGGACGGGTGGTTACGTAGACTATCCAACCGGAAGCGACGCTGAACCTGTTGCGGTAACCGGCGGAGTTCTCAGTGGAACAGCAGTGTTTTCCACCGTGAGCCTACCGCAAGTTGGTCCTGCCGACATCACCAACGCAGGCGGCTTGAGCGCCTACAACATTATGGGTATGGGCGGAAACGCTTACGAGTGGCAGGAATCTGCATTTGACCTGGTCAATGACGATCCAGCCGAATTCCGCTCGTTTCGAGGTGGTGACTGGTCCAGTACCCACCACTTCCTCAGGTCGGTCAATTGGTCGTCGATCGCACCACCGGACTACGATTACAACATCGGTTTCCGCGTCGGAGCTTACCAAGACTCGCCTCCCGCAGTACCCGAACCAAGTTCCATGGCAATGCTGCTGCTTGGACTAGGTGGCTATTTGGGTAAGCGTTGGTCAAGACGTCTGTAAAAGAAGCTTGATCCAACCGATTCTTCGGACGCTGTATTGACGAAACTAACAGGGCTACCGTTCTGCATTGCGATTGCGGTGCCCTGTCCTCTTACCAAGCTTCAACGATTTCCATCAGGCGGTCAGCACTGGTAAAGACATGTCCGTTCCAGCCAGCTTCGATCGCACCTTGGACGTTCTCCGGGCGATCGTCGGTAAAGAAAATCGATTCTGGATGGATCTCCGCAATCTCCGAGCACAAACGATAAATCTCTGGCTCGGGCTTCATGGAACGAACCTCGAAGGAAAGCACGATAGGATCGAACCATCCTTGCAACTGCGGGTATTTCATTTGCACGATCCAGTTCCAATGGGCATCGCAGGTGTTCGACAAGAGCCCCATCGGAATCTTCAGGCTGCGAATCTTCTCCAACACTGGCAATATGTTCATGTTGGGAACAAAGATATCTGCAGCAGCTACCATGAGTTCTTCAAAGGGGAGTTCCTTTTGGAACTTCTCCGATAGGATTGCCGCAAAATCCCGACTGGACAGTTCTCCTCGCTCGTAGGCGAGCTGAAAGTCGGAATCAAAAACAAGTCGTTTGATGTCTTGTGGCTCAACTCCGATGAGCCTGGCCATCGACCGAGCTGCGATCCCATGATCGAAGAACAACAAGACATTTCCAAGATCGAAGTAAACGAATTCGGGTCGTTGCATGAGGGACCACCGGCTGGAGGTGAATGATTAGATCAGGGCGTTTTCGAAAGTCTTTTTCAGAGCATCCAAAGCCCGTTTGGAATCCTTGCCTTCGACAACCACGTTGACTCTCAGTTCGCTGGTATTGGTCATCAGCACGTTGATCCCTTCGTCGGCCAAGGCCTTGAACAAGGCGATGGCAACGCTGGTGTGGCTGCGAAGCCCGATACCGCTTACCGAAAGCTTGGAAATATTTCTCGCGCTGGTGACCTTCCGGACGCCGAATTTGCCGTTTGTAAGTACGTCCAGGCAGGCCTGCATCTGGTCGTTCGGGACCGTGAAACTGATCGAAGTTTCACCTTGATATCCATCGCAGCTTTGGACAATCATGTCGACCACGGCACCTGCATCTGCGACCGATTTGAAAACCTTCTCGGCCAGCCCTGGTGTGTCGGCAACACCGCTGAGCGTCACCCGGGCTTGATCGTCCAAGAGGCTGATATCCAGCAGTGTCAGTTGCTCCAAGTTGGTAGACCGGAGCCTTTCGACCACTTCGCTCGGGCTCATCTTTGCGTGGTTCATTTGGCCGATGAGCCAAGTGTTTGCGTCGCTGGGCTTGCGATGCAATTCGAAAGCTTGGTGGACGGCCCGCAGGGCTTGAGTGCCTTCGGAGCGTTGGACCAGGCAACTGATCTTGATTTCGCTTGTGGTGATCATTTGGATATTGATGCCGGCGGCCGACAACGCGCCGAACATCCTTTCGGCCACACCGCTTTGCTCGGCCATTCCAAGCCCCACAACAGAGACTTTTGCTACCGCGTCATCACAGGTCACTTCGGTAGCCCCCACCAGGGGCAAGGCTTCTTGGATGGCGCGCTGGGCGTCTCGAAGTTCGTCGCTTGGAACGGTAAAGGAAACATCCGCGCGGGATTCCATGCCGATATTTTGCACGATCATATCGACGGTGATTTTCCGGTCCGCAAGTCTTTTGAAAATCTCGTAACTCATCCCAGGTGTGTCTTGAACGTTCTTGATCGTCAATCTGGCTTCGTCGCGCGTCAACGCCGCTCCGCAGACTGGAACCGATGGGGATTCGGGCATCGAAACGATCATCGATCCCGGGGCGTCGGAAAAGCTGCTGCGGACTCGGATCGGAACGTCAAACTTTTTCGCAAACTCGATCGAACGATTGTGCATGACACTAGCACCCAAACTGGCCAGCTCAAGCATTTCATCGTAACTGATCAGCCCCATTTGGCGAGCTTCAGGCAATAGCCTTGGGTCTGTCGTGTAGACGCCATCGACATCGGTATAGATTTCACAAGCGTCTGCGCCCAGGACTGCAGCAAGAGCCACCGCAGTGGTGTCACTACCTCCGCGGCCCAAGGTGGTGATATTGAAATCATCATCGACACCTTGGAAACCCGCAGCGATGACGATCTTCCCTGTATCTAAATGCTTGCGAATACGCTCCGTGGAGATCGTCTTGATCCTGGCTTTGGTGTAAGAACTATCGGTGCGGATCCCCATTTGCGCACCGGTCAAAGAAACCGCCTGATGGCCGAAACTGTGGATCGCCATGGCCATCAGAGCTACGCTGACTTGCTCGCCGGTACTCAGGAGCATATCCATTTCGCGAGCCGGAGGTTCCTCGTTTACTTTCCTGGCTAGATCGATCAGGTGGTCGGTCTCGTGTCCCATGGCACTAACGACTACGACCACTTGGTTTCCTTCTTGCTGGGTGCGGATCGCCTTGCGAGCAGCCGCTTGGATCTTCTCGGGTGTTGCGACGCTCGTTCCACCGAACTTTTGAACAATCAGAGCCATGGGGATAAAAAGAGATTGGGGGGTCCGATGAATGTCATGCTCTTGTTAAGCAAGCGCGAGCCAGAATCATAACAATATCTTGGTTTTTGAGAATGCAAGAATTGCGTGCCGACTAACGCTGGATTGTCGAAGGACTTCCGGGTTCGGCCAAGTAAACGCCTCGAATTAGCTCAGGTTCTGACGTTTTTTTCTCATCGGAATTGGTCCCCATCGATTCGGTTTTGGCAAGTCGAATAAAGTCGCTATCCATGCGGCTTTTCAAACGCTGGATCTGGGGATTGGAGGCCTGCTCTAGGGGTACCCGCCCCATCGCCATTCGGGCTTGGACCAAATCCCCCAGTCGGATCTGAGCTTCGATGATTTGAAGTTGTTGGTCCCATTGATCGCTGGACAGTCGCTCGGAGCCTTTTGCCAGAAGTTCTTTGGCTTCGAGCGGACGATCCAAGTCGGCAAAGGCTAGACCGCGCAGCACAAGATGCTCTGTGTCCTCGGCCACCGAGGCATGCAGATCAACCATGTGATCCAGTGTGGCCAAAGCCCGTTCTGGTCGTCCGGTTCTTTGGTAGATATCGGCGATCGCGAACTGGGCTTTTGGAAAGTCGCTGCGAAGCAATAGCGCATGATGGTAGCATTCCAGTGCACTGGGCCAATCTTTTTGGTTTCGATGGACATCGCCCAGAAGAGCCCACGCGCTGGTGTGTGTGCGATTGCTCGAGAGGATGTCCAAAGCGAGCGTTTTGGCGGCGTCGTACTGATTTTGGTCCAAGTGCATTTCGCCGAGAGCCACCGCATATTCAGGATTTTTACCCGAGAGACGATAAGCCTCGTTCATATGCTCGAGGGCTTTGGATTTATCCCCCGAAGACCAAAGCACTTTCGCGTAGCCCCATTGCGCTCGCTCGTCGTTGGTGGAATTGGCCAAGGCTTGGGAGAAAAGCAATTCAGCATCTTGCTGGCGACCGCGCTGAAGGGCATCGGTACCGCGTAACGAAAGTTGACGTGCTGCCAAAAGGGACTGATTGCGCGAGTTGTTTACGAGCATACGACAGCCGGCCAAGTTGCCATAAAAAATTGCTAGGATGGCAACGATGACGTAGCGACCGAGCATGCAACCCGTCCGTGGTGGTGCGAAAAAAGGGGCTATCCGATACAGGTGGCATAACAAAAAACCAGCCCCGATGGCAAGACGACCTTATTCACTTATCTAGCCCGTGGGGTAGTCTTCCAGACTCAAACAGCCAGGACGATTGGGACAATCGCCCGACGGTTAGCACCCCGTGGGTCGGTTACTTAGCGTCGGGTTGGTTTTTCTTTTCGCTGTTGAAACCGGCTTTGATCAGTTCCTCGTAACCTGG
This sequence comes from Planctomycetota bacterium, assembly GCA_018969045.1. Classification (GTDB taxonomy): domain Bacteria; phylum Planctomycetota; class Planctomycetia; order Pirellulales; family Pirellulaceae; genus JBKCUI01. Next base: position 6,823 of record JAGWZB010000068.1, read on the forward strand.
TTTTAAGGCCCTTACATCGTAGCCGTACTTTTTGAGGATCTTAGCCGCTTTCAGCGATCGATACCCAACAGCGCAGTGGGTGTAAACAATCTTGTCCTTAGGTAACTTCTCTTTGACTTGGTCCTCGGTCAATTTGTCTTGCAAATCGCGCCATGGAAGGAAAACGGCACCTTGGACATGTCCGGCATTCCATTCGACAAGATCTCGCACGTCTACAAGGACGGCTTTCTTTTCCCCAATCTTTTCTTTGACCGCGCTGAGCGTGTCTTTGGTGTGCTCTTTAGGCTCAAGGTTTCTATCGTCGGCGATCAAACGTAGCGATAAGGTTGAAAGCGCGATGGTTGCAAGGCCCAGCTGTAGGAAACTGCGGCGGACTGTTTTACCTGGGAATTTCATGTCGATCCAGAAAGTCAGAGGAACCCAAAAGATACACCTACACGCTAGGGTAGCTTGCCCATCGGCGATCGCCAAGTACCCGTTGGTCATCGCCGGTGGCACGGGCTCGTTTTGCCGCAGAAGGGATCTGACTTAAGGAACAGGAGGACTGGCAAGGGGTGCCAGTTGTTCGTCGGCGGCTTGGAGCAACGATTCGACCCTTTGGTCTAAGCTTGACAGGGGTGGATGCAGGATAGGCATTTGGGGCGGGTTATGTACCTCAGAGGGCAATTTCCAAACCACGCCGCACCCATAACATTTGACCGTCGGAGGTTCCTGCAAGACCTCACACCGAGGATGGACAGCCACAAACATGGCTCGAGAGCAGTTCGGACAAGCTCCAGCGAAACGGATCGATTGCCCCATAGAGTTAGGTCCTTCGGATGGTTCGCGTTTTGGTGTTGGTGACGCCTGCAATTTCGCCGGGCTATGCCCCCTGCGAAACCTCACAATTGTGATTTTCGGAAAACAAGACTCCTTTGTCAAGCTTTTAAGCAATTTTAATTCACGTTAATTTCCCGCGATCTTTTTTCCACCCGTGACCAAACGTGTCACTTACCCATGCTCTACTTGGGAATCCACAGCGAATTTCGTGGACGCTCCCATGGCTCAATGCTAGCATTCAAGGAAGGTTTTTTCCGCTGGTTTTTTCCGCCTGGGACTGTCGATCGCTGACGACCGTTTTTGAGCCTTACACCTTAGATGCACCCAATGACTCAAGCCGAATTGCTCAGCCCAAAAGGGATGCTTGTCAAGGAACTAGCCCAAGAAATCCGTACGCTTCAGACCGCCCAACGTCCCCAAGGCCTATACGTTTCAAGCGGTTCAGAGCCGATGGACCGATGCTTGCCATGGGGCGGATATGCCGCTGGTAGCCTCCTGGAATTGACTTGTAGCAAGAAACCTCGAACTGCAGGCTGGGGTGGACTGAGCCTTGCCCTGAGAATTGCCAAACCTTGGCTTGAAAACGGCAAGTATTTAGTGATCGTCGATTCGCACCGACGACTCTGTGCCCCGAGCTTGGTTGCCATGAATATCCCTTTAGAACGACTCATTGTGATCCGAACCCAAAACGCTACGGATTGGGTATGGGGACTGGATCAAGTCCTACGAAGCCCTGCCGTCGGGGCTCTGATCTCCCCTGTAACCGAACTGGGCGACCGTTCCGCAAGACGATTGCAACTAGCCGTAGAGCAAGGTGGGGGAGTGGGTATATTTTTAAGAGACCAAGGTTCGGCAAAACGCAACCCAAGCTGGGCAGAGGTTCAGTGGCTAGTCCAATCCGTAACGACCAGACCAAGCTCGCAAACACCGATCCTTATGGAGCGATGGTTCGACTTAGAACTGCTTCGCGCCCCAGGACTCCAAACCACCCGACGCGTTCGTCTGGGGATCGATGCTCAAGGAGAGTGGAAACACTGCGATGAACGCAAAGCCTCGAAGAGTACTGAGCATCTGGCTGCCCAACTGGCCTTGGCAACGCCTCGCCGCCCAAACGTGGCAGCAAGCTGAACGGCCAACACCAACCCCGCAAGCAGTCCCGGCCACCGTCTTGCTAAGCCAAGATCCTCGCCGTGGACGATTGGTATCGGCGGCAAATGCGACCGCTCGGTCCGTGGGAATCCTACCGAGCATGACGGCGACCCAAGCCAAATCGGTCGCAGGCACAAGCCCTCAAATGCAATGGGATTGGATCGAACACGAACCTCAAGAGGATATCGAGGAAATCTATTCGCTCGCCGAACGGCTTATGCAATTCAGCCCCATGGTGGGCGTCGAACCCATCGAAAAAAACCTCTGGGCAGGACGCTCGATTCTCCAACCGCAGTCGATCTTGATGGACATCACCGGCTTGGAAAGCTGGTACTCAGGCGAAACTGCCATGGCTCAGCAAATACAGAAGTGGCTGACCGACGAAGGACTTTTTGGGTGCATCGGAGTCGCCGATAGCGTCGGCCAAGCCTGGGCGGTCTCGAACTACACTTTTCGCAAACAAATCCACCAAGCCATGCTCAGCATCGAACGTGCGGAACATTCGCTCCAGGAAGCTTTCCATCACAACCAACGGATTTGCATCGTCGATCATGCTGCAAACCACAAACGATTCAGCCCGCTACCGATCGAGTCGCTACGACTGGACATCGAAACGGTCGCAAAGCTTCACAGGCTGGGAATACGAACGATCGAATCCCTCGAAGCCCTCCCACGTGCGTCCCTGACATCGCGATTTGGTAGCCGTCTGCTTGATCGTATCGATCAATGCTTGCTCGCTCGCCCCGAACCAATCTCAGTTCGATCTGTTGGTGAATCGATGGAAGTCTGTTTGGATTTCGAGCATCCAATCTTTCAATTGGAACAACTTCAAGAAACCCTCCAGGAGTGCGTTTACCAATTGTGCCGAAAACTCGATTCGGTCAGCCATGGTGCTTGGAGACTGGTCGTTCGCCTGGCACTTGAAACCCCCATCATGCAAGTTCAGGAAACTGCACCTCGAGCGATCCCAAGCCATGTCATCCAACTGGGTCTCTTTCAATCCAGCAATGAACCAACACACCTGCTGTGGCTCATTCATGGGTGCTTGGAACGCAATCCTCCACAATTGAGCAAGAACCTTGGAATCAAACAGGTCTTGGTCCAAGCCCCATGGACTTCGGCGATGCGTTGGAAACAGAACCCCTTGTTCGATTGCCAAACGCTCAAATACCGCGATGAAGCCGCCAAACTGATCGACGGACTAACCTCGCGATTAGGAAGGAACCAAGTCGTCGGACTCTCGGTCGTCCAAGATCCAATCCCGGAACGTCAATCCAAATTCAAACCCCTTACAGGCATTCGCAACGATGGGAGCCAGCAATCTACAGAGAAGAAACTTCGCAAGAAACCATCGCAGGATTTTCAAAACACTCGCTCTGTCGTTCCAGGCACACAAGCAGCTTGGTCTCGTCCAACGCAGTTGCTGGTAAACCCCACGCCGATCAAAGTCCAATGCGACTCGACCGGTACCCCTTCTGCCGTCGAATTCCCAATCGATACCGGCTTGCAAACCATCGCTCAATGTGTCGGCCCAGAAAGGATTGAAAGCAGCTGGTGGTCTGGGCCAACCCTTCGACGCAGCTACTTTAAAGTAGCTCTCGAATCAGGGACTTGGTGGTGGATCTTTCAGGATCTAACCACCAAGGATTGGTTCTTGCACGGACTGTTTCATTGAGCCGCGTACTGTGCGATATCAGGCGAAATCCAAAGGCGATCGCCAAATGTCTCTGAGCTTCTTCCACTGGACATCGATCAGTATCTGTGAGTCGCAAGACACTCGTACCGTCGACGACTGTGTGACCGTGCCGATTCGTTCCACAGGCAAATCGCACATCAATTCTTCAAAAGCCCTGCACTGAGACTCTGGGACTTCGACCAGCAAACGACTATTGGACTCGGAAAACAATACGACCGTCGAGTCGACGAAATTCATCGATCTATACTTGGTCAAATCCACGTCGAGCCCAAGCTCACCGGCGAATGCCATCTCGCTAAGTGCAACTGCCAATCCACCTTCGCTCAAGTCATGGCAGGATGCTACTAGCCTCGATTGGATCGCTTGATGGACCCGCACGTAACATCGCATGGCCAAGGCTGCATCGACCTTAGGTACACTGCCACCTTCTTTGCCCAGCAACATCGCAGCATGAGATCCGCCCAGCTCATTGCGTGTTACCCCAATAAGGTAAATGGCATTGCCAGCCTGCTTTAAATCCATGGTGACGGCTTGGCTTGCATCATCGATTTGACCCATCGCGCTGATAAGCAGAGAACATGGAATGGCAATCGATTTCTTGGCCCCTTGGGAATTCATCCAAGTGAATTCATTATTGAGACTGTCTTTGCCACTGATAAAGGGCGTTTTCCATGCCACGGCCAGGTCATGGCATGCGATTGCGGCTCGAACCAAGGAACCTAAAGTCTCAGGACGATCGGTGTTGCCCCAGCAGAAGTTATCCAAAATCGCAATTCGATCCGGACGGGCTCCTACACAAATCGCATTTCGGACCGCTTCGTCGATCGCACTGGTCGCCATATGATAAGGATCCAGATCCCCAAATCGTGGATTCATTCCGCAGGAGAGGACCACCGCACGCTTGCTGGTAAGCTTGGGTCTTACAACCGCTGCGTCGCTTGGGCCCATACACGCGGGCCCCACCAAAGGCTTAATCACACTGCCTCCTTGAACCTCGTGATCGTATTGCCTGATGATCCAATGTTTGCTGGCTACTGTCGGATGGCCCAGGATCTGACCCAGCAAGCTTTCACAGCCGGCGCGATCGAGCGATCCCAGATCGCAAGGGCTCTGCTGCTTGGGCTCATAGATCGCCTGGCGAACCACAGGAGGTCTCCCTCCGTGCAAAAACTCCATCGACAGCAGACCCACTTGGGTGTCTTGATACATCAATCGCAAGGTCCCGGTCGGTACGAACTTACCGATCACTGCAAACTCGACATCCTCTTTCTTGCAGATCTCTCCGAGACGCTCTAGGTTTGCCGGGGGAACAGCAAGCACCATCCGCTCCTGAGCTTCGCTAATCCAAATTTCCGTGTGGCTAAGCCCTTGGTATTTCAGCGGTGCTCGGTCGAGCCATACTTCAGCACCGATCTCCTCACCCATTTCACCCACGGCGCTGCTGAACCCACCGGCTCCGCAGTCGGTCACTGCGTTGTAGAGTCCTTCATCACGGGCTTGAAGAATCACTTCCAAAACCATTTTCTCGGTGATTGCATTTCCGATTTGAACCGCACCTCCGGAGATCGATTCGCTCTCGCTGGTCAATTCTACGGAACTAAAGGTCGCCCCGTGGATCCCATCGCGTCCGGTTCGACCTCCCAAGGCGACGATCCAATCCCCAGCTTGCGGCTTCTTTTCCACCTTGTCCACCGGCAGCAAGCCCGCATTACCGCAATAGACCAACGGATTGCCAAGGTAACGATCATCGAAGTAAACCGCGCCGTTGACGGTCGGAATCCCCATACGATTTCCGTAATCCCTGACTCCTGAAACGACCCCATTGATCACTCGTTTGGGATGCAGGACCCCCGGAGGAAGTTGATCAGGGGGATAGTTGGGCGAAGCGAAGCAAAACACATCCGTGCTGCAGATGGGCTTGGCCCCAAGCCCCGTCCCCAAAGGATCACGGATCACACCCCCTAAGCCGGTATTGGCACCACCGTAGGGTTCGATCGCAGAGGGGTGGTTGTGCGTCTCGACTTTGAAAACGATGTGGTGCTCTTTGTCAAAAGTCACAACCCCCGCGTTGTCTTTAAAGACGCTCACACACCAATCGTCTGGACCAAGCATCTGGCGAATATTTTGGGTCGCGGCAAAGATGGTCTCTTTGAGCATACTCGAGAATTCGCGAGTCCCGTTCTCGTCCTTGTATTGAATTCGACCTCCCAATGTTTTGTGGCTGCAATGTTCGCTCCATGTCTGGGCGATGGTTTCCAGCTCGATATCCGTCGGTTGGCGACCGATTTGCCGATAGTGATCTTGAATCTGCTGCATTTCCGGCAGCGTAAAATAAAGCTGACCGGATTTCGACAGATCCATGAGCTCTGTGTCGCTGAGTCGATCGATCGGGACGGTCTTTAACTGCAGCAAGTAGGGAGCCCCAATCGAAAGCTTGTCCAACTGCAAAGGCCCCACAACGACTTGCTCGATCGAATCGTTGGACAACACTCGACTGGTCAAACGTCCAAGAACCTCGGCTTGGCTGGCCGCTTGACCGCCGATCCAGTACTTACGAAACGTGCGAACTTCGTCTGCAGCGAACCCCAAGCCTTTGAGCATCTGCAAGGTGCTTTGGGCGACCGGGTCCATGACTCCGGGCTTGAGCAGCACATGAACCAATTGTTTGGCTTGGCCGGTGTAGACTGAGAGTTTTGGATCACCCACTAGCGACGTCTGAACACGCTGAGCGATAGGATCCGCAAGGTACTCCCGAGCCATTTTCGCGGCGCTGTTAGCATCCAGCGAACCCTGGACTAAGAATCCATGGATGCCGTGTACCTCAAGAGCATCGCAGATACCAAGTTCTCGAGCCGCCGTCTCGGCTTGTATCCCCAAAGAATCCGGCTGACCCTCAGCCGGTCGTATTTCGACTTGCCACAGATTCACGTGTCGTTTTTCCCGATTGCAGAAGTTCTTCAACGCGGTCGAAATTTGAACCTTCGAGCGCTTCGATCCAAGTTTCACAGATTGTGGCAAACTTCTTCAATGCGTGTAGGGCAGGTTCCTGGTTTTCCTCCAGGATCTGCCGCCATAACTGAGGATTACTTCCAGCGATCCGAGTCGAATCAAGCCAACCTTTTCCCACAAAAGGGAGAAATTCCTCAGGGGTCGAAAGCGACAAGGCAGACGCGACCATGTGCGGCAGGTGACTGGAGATCGCCAAAGCTCGATCGTGGGAGGCTGCATCGAGCAAAGTGATTTTAGAGCCCATCGACTCCCAAAAATTGGACATCCTGTTGACCAACTCAGGGCAGGTCGCCTGACTCGGAGTCATGACCACTAGGGCGCTATCGAGCAACGTACCTGTGGCATGCTCGACCCCACTATGGTGTCCGCCAGCAATCGGGTGGCTTCCCAAAAACTGCTTGTCCGAAAGACGCCCTCTGGCTGCCTGGATAATCGTCTGCTTGGTGCTCCCAACGTCCGTGAGCATCGCGTCGGGCAATGCCACCCTGGATGCTTGCTCCAAGGAGTCGACGATCGACTGGATCGGAACACATGCGATGACAAGATCCGCGTCTTTGGCTCCGACGAGGATATCGTCGGTCGCCTGATCAATCGCACCTCGACGGATCGCAGTATCGAGTTTACCAATGCTCCTACCGACTCCAACGACATGTTTTGCCAGCCGTTTTCGATGCAAGGCCAGCCCTATGGAGCCTCCAAGAAGCCCAACTCCAATGATGCATACTCGCTGAAAAACCATGAAACTTGCTGGATGATCGGGGTGAATCAAAGGAGAGTACGTTACGTAGGTTCTGATGAACCAAAAGGGTCAAACGATAGTGTACTAAGAAGATTCCGATTTGCGTATTGGCCCGGACAATTCTTTGGAACGATTGGTCGCAGCGATGACCGCTTGCATGACCGTCGATCGAAACGCACCGCTTTCGAGAACTTTCAAGGCCTCGATGGTCGTCCCAGCCGGGCTGGTAACTTGCTCGCGCAAAACGGCAGGATGGATCTGCGTCTCCTGAACCATCGCTGCAGCACCCAAGACGGTTTGAGTGGCCAACTTCAAAGAAACGTCCCGACTCAGACCCGCGGCCACCCCGCCGTCGCTCAAGGCCTCGATCATCATCAAAACGTAAGCAGGTCCAGAACCCGAAACACCAGTGACGGCGTGCAATTGCTCATCGGTCACATGAACAATGCTTCCAACCGAGCGAAAAACCTTGTCGGTCCACTGTTTATCAAGCTCGCTGACCCCATGAGCATGAGCGATCCCGCTTGCCCCCTGCAAACATTGGCAAGGAGTATTGGGCATGACGCGCGTAAGTCGCTCGGTGCGAAACCAGTGCGTGAGTTTGGCTAATGAAACCCCCGCCGCGATGGAAATCAGATGGTGATGGGGCGTGACATGCGGGGCCAACCCCATGGCGATCCCCTCAAGAACCTGAGGTTTTACGGCCAAAACCAGCCGATGGCAACGATCGAAAAGCTCCGAAGCGCTCGCTGCGATCAAGGCTCCAGGGAACCATTCACGGATCTTGGCCACTTGGTCGGGATTCGGCTCGAAAAAGGCCATCTGACCCGAGTCCGCCACGCTTGAATGCAGCAGGCCTTTGGCAATCGCAGTAGCCATTTGGCCACCACCCAAGAATCCGAATTCCAATTCGTCCACGGTGGGTTTGTCCCTATTGGAGTTGCTAAGCAGCGCCGCAGCAAACTCGACGCTCGATCGATCCCTAGTATCGGTACTGAAGACCGTAGTTCAAGCTATGGAGCGAAAAATTGCTCTCTTGCAACGTAAATCGAGGTCGCGTGGGACTTGCGCTATCTAAATCTGAAACCGTGTCGATCTGCTGACCGGCTCGAGCCACTTTGGGTAGCCCCAAATACGTGTATCCGAGTGTGGCTTCGAGGTTTTGTGTCAATCTGTATCCAAGCGTGACGTTGACTTCCGGTGAGAAAACAAACGTATTGGTGGAATAGAATCCGTTGGCGGGACTTCGAGCCAGCAGTCCATTGGTACTTGCAGGTGCACTTCCTACTTTCTGGAACCCGGAAATGGTCACATCGCGTTGCAAATCGCCTAGCCCCAGCTTGAACATGCTACCTAAACTCCAACGCGGAGAATAAACCATCCGCGAGAGCCCAAAGGTGGCACCGTTGAACTGATTGACCGATCGGAACTGATCGCGCAATTCCAAGACGTTTGTCGAACCAATAGGAACTGTCGTCGAGTGGACATCGATCGCATCGTTGATCCGCGTGTTTTGGTACCCGAGGAGCCACTCGGTACTTGCATCGCAGTTCTTGAACCACAACCGCTTCAGGAGGATATCACCTCCCTGGACATCCGAGTAGGCATGGGCAAGCACCGAACCGTTGGAGATTCCGGGTTCTTTGATCGAAACCGAGTCTTGGACGATCGGATTCGAAGCACCGTCTTGGTAGGGACGAACGATCGACGTTGCGGTCGAACGCGGGCTATCGAAAGTCAGAGACTGAGCCCCTGCATCGAAAAATCGGAACTGCAACGTATTGCAATTCGAGAACCCAAACCTGTAACCGAATTCACCGCGGATCCCTTGCACACTCTGATCAAGGTTTTGAGAACCGCCAAAAAGGTCCGTAGAACCAGGCACACCG
>JAGWZB010000512.1 GCA_018969045.1 Planctomycetota bacterium
CCAGGCAATCAAAACCAATCTCGCATCCCCAAGAGCATCCAACGCATAAGAGGTCGAGATATACACCCCCGCTCCGATCATGTTACCGATCACCAAACAAACCAATGACAACATGCCGATCGATCGAGGTTGGGATGTATTTTGCACGGTAGGAGATCACCTTCGGTCCATCACTCAAGAATCGATCGATCAAGAATTGCCCATGGCCATCATTTTTTCCAAGAGCGGATGAGGTTCCGTTGGCGTTTCAAAACATAGACCTGGCTGCTTTGAGTAACCACTGACAAACCCAGCACTTTGCATCGGGGACTTTCCGGCAATCTGCATGGTTTCGAGGATCAATAGACCATTCTTTGCTACCACCGCTACCCATTGCTTGGGTTGCTCGATTTTCAGAGAAAGGCCACTAGCCACATCGCTAAATACAATCTGACCCGGTTTGAGCCCTTGCTCAGACAATACTTCTGAGGCAACCAAATAAGGATGAGCCTTGAGGATTACCATCCGCACCGACTTGCCCTGCGCATTTAGCAAGTTTCCAAAGACACCGGGCCAAGGCTGCAATCCCCGAATCTGCCGATCGATCCATTCGACTGGATATCTGAAATCCAACTGCCCATCGCTCTTTTTTAATCGCGGTGCCTTCGTTGCAAGCTGTCGATCCTGCGGAACTCCAGATTGTAAGTCGTCCCCCAAAGTGCAAGCATCGGCTAGGGTATCGATGGCCATAAGTGTCGGCTCAACACCCAACTGACTCAAACGGACTTCAAGCCCATCGGCCGATTCATCAGGCTCGATATCTCGCGAGCGTTGCTCGAGGACTGGTCCGGCATCGAGTTTTGGGGTCATGTGGATCACGCTCACGCCCGCCGTTTGATCGCCCGATAGAATCGACCATTGCACCGGAGCCGCACCGCGATGTCTGGGCAGAAGTGAGCCATGCAAATTGATCCCGCCGAGTCTTGCCATCGAGAGAGCTTCGTTGGATAGTATCTGTCCGTAATCGCACACGATCAACAGATCAGGTTTGAGGCTACAGAGCCACTGAAGCGAATCTGGTTCGTTCATCGATGATGGTGTCACGACCCTCAATCCGGATTCTTTCGCCCAGCGCATCACGGGACTCTCCGGTGGTTCTTTATCGCGAGAGGGTTTCTCGACCGGAGGTTTCGTCACTACGGCAAGAATCGAATGCCTAGATCTTGCTATTTGGCGAAAACTGGGGACAGCAAAAGGCCCGGTCCCCAAAAGCACCAGTTTCAATGATCGATCGGTCATCTACCCATCGGCTTTCTTGAACGAATGACAAGCGTTTCTCTACGGCTGAACTTCTTGCATCTGTGCCGAGAGATACTCGATCAAATCGATGAACTCCGACGGTGCAACCGTAGCAGCAGCACCTTCAGGCATCGAGCTTTGCTGCAAGGTCTTTCGCTCTTGGATCTCGCTCTTGGCGATCTTGCGAGACTCCTTGCCGTCGAATATCTCCACGGTCTGATCCGTATCGGAAACTAGCAATCCAGTGATGATGGTTCCATCATCGGTGACAATTGCTGTCGAGCGATACTTTTCAGCAACCTCCGCATTGGGATCCACGATGGATTCAATGATTTTGGTCCTTGGCATCCGTTTGCCAACTCCTGCCAAATTGGGGCCAAATTCCCGACCATCCCCATTGCCAACTTTATGGCATGCAGTGCAGTTCCGAACGAAAATCTCGCGACCTCGATTCACGTCCCCTTTGATTTCAGTCAGTGCGGTCATCGCTTTGTTTCGTTCTTCGGCTGGTTTTGGTTCTTGTGACATGAGGACTTGCAGGTGGGGTAGGGCGGCAACTCCAGTCGCATTGGATGCCATCAACTGAGCCACCATTTGCTTTCCTCGATCCGACGCTTCCGCGATGTTGCCCGCTACAAAATCACCAATCCAAGACCGCTCATTAGCACCCAGCGCATGCTGGACTGTGTAATCGCGCCAGTAATCGGCTGGAGCATTGGTCATGGAAAACAAGGCCCTCATCGCAGGCTTGGTGGAATAGAAACTCAGGCCTCTTGCCGCTTCGGTTTGAACTCTGGGGTGAGTGTCTGTCGCGGCAGCAACGAGCATCTCTTGGGCTTGTGATAGTTCGTCGCGACTATCGGATGCGATGCGTGCGGCTGCAGCTCTTGCTTCAGGTGCTTTCGCAGTCTTGAGAACCTTCGCAAGCAGATCCACATCGATCCTGTGATGCGACTGCTGAATCCAAAGTGCTTCGCAACAATAGCGGTCGAAATCAGCTGACATGGGATCCTTGCTGGCAAGCCATCGGCTGGTTGCCGACAACACGTCTGCTTCGGGCCGATCTCTGAGTTCCCGACGGGCGCGATAGCGAGTTCGCCACTCGTACTGAGTCAATTGTTCCAAGAGTTCCGGAATCGGCTTGCCATGCTGAATCACAGGTTTAACAAGCGGTCGATCCGAATAAACCAATCGATATAGCCGTCCGCGAACATGGTCGCGATTGGGATCTCTCTGGCTATATTGCATGTGACCGACCAGCGCGTTGGCCCAGTCCCCAAACCACAATGCTCCGTCGGGTCCGATTTGAGGGTCTGCTG
>JAGWZB010000513.1 GCA_018969045.1 Planctomycetota bacterium
CGCAGAAGGGGAGCATGGCCATCGGATCGCGTCGGACGGTCCCTACGGCACCGGCGGCCGCGGCAGTGGTTTCGGAACCTTGCGTGGCACCTAGGAAGACACCATGGGTCCAATCAAAGGCTTGGAAGACCAGTGGCATGGTATTGGGTCTGCGACCTCCAAAAACAATCGCATCGATGGGTACCCCCTCTGGGTCTTGCCATCGGGGGTCGATGTTCGGGCATTGCTCGGCTGGAGCGGTGAAGCGGGAGTTGGCGTGCGCGGCAGGTCGTCCGCATCCTGGCGTCCAGTCTTGGCCGGTCCAATCGATCAGGTGATCAGGAGCACTGGAGAGTCCTTCCCACCAAACGCCTCCTTGATCGGTCAGTGCGACGTTGGTGAAGATGGTGTTTTTCGAGAGTGCGTGCATGGCACCTGGGTTGGATTGCCAAGAGGTCCCTGGAGCGACTCCAAAGAAACCGGTCTCTGGGTTGATCGCATGCAGTTTGCCGGTCTTGCCCGGCCATAGCCAAGCGATGTCATCGCCCACGAGGGTCGTTTTCCAGCCGGCTTGTTGGTACTGATCTGGAGGAACGATCATGGCCAAGTTAGTTTTTCCGCAGGCGCTTGGGAATGCGGCCGTCAGGTAGGTCTTCACACCATCGGGGCTCTCGAGTCCCATGATGAGCATGTGTTCGGCCATCCAGCCATGATCCCGAGCGATGGTGCTGGCGATGCGCAGCGCGACGCATTTCTTTCCCAGCAGCGCGTTGCCTCCGTAGCCAGATCCATACGACCAGACTTCTCGGGCTTCTGGAAAATGAACGATGTATTTGTCATCGTTGCATGGCCATGGGACATCGGATTGGCCTTGGGCAAGGGGAGCTCCGACGCTGTGAAGGCATGGGATAAAGCCACCATGGGCTCCGAGTTTGGCAAAGACTTTCTCTCCCATGTGGCACATGATCTTCATGCTCACGACGACATAGGGCGAGTCGGTCAATTCGACCCCTACAAGTGCCAACGGGCTATCGATAGGTCCCATGCAAAACGGGACCACGTACATGGTTCTTCCTCGCATCGAACCTGTGAATTTTTCTTTCAGCTCCGCCCGCATCTTTTCCGGATGCTGCCAGTGGTTGGTGGGCCCTGCATCGGACTCTCTGAGCGAGCAGATAAAGGTGCGATCTTCGACACGTGCGGTGTCCGACGGATGGCTTCGCGCCAGAAAACTGTTCGGATGAAGCTCGGGGTTGAGCCTGATAAGCGTTTTGGCGTCCACCAATTGTTCGGTCAGCTGATTCCATTCTCGATCGCTGCCGTCGCACAGGACGATGCGATCGGGTTGGCACATGGCCGCCATCTTGCGAATCCACTTGTCCAGCGCCGCATTGGGACAATCAAAAGGGAGCGTTTCTAATTCGGCTTTGCTCATGGACGATCCTCCCGGAAAGAAGAACGGTTGGTTTTTCAGAAGAGATTCCTTAGCTTACGGTAACCCACCCCAAGTGGTATGAGAATGCTCTCAAGCCCGATAAATCTCAGTTTCCTCATGAGGCGAATGGTCTCATTGGTCGATCGGATCATCCGAAGGTGACGGGCCCGAGGGCGGCTGAGCTGCACTGTCTGGAGGGCTTTGCCTGCGATCGGACGGACGCTTAGGACCTTTTTTGCGATCTTTCGTTGCATCGAATGCGCTTTTTCGGCGGAGCATGTGATGGTAGTGCTGCGCAAACCGGTGGGCTTCGTCGCGCACATACTGCAGCAGTCGAAGCGCGAAAGAGTCTCTGCCCAGTCGAAGCGGTTCTTTTTGCCCAGGCAAATAGATTTCTTCTTCGCGTTTGGCAAGCGATACCAGGACCGGGGGTGTCAAATCGCAATCGCGAAACGCGGCCAGCGCGGCATTGAGCTGGCCTTTGCCTCCGTCGATCATCAGCAGATCAGGAAAGGTGTCTTCTTCGATGGCCATCCGCCTAAATCGCCTCGATACGACTTCGTGGATCGAGCGAAAGTCATCGATCCCCTCAACCCCTTGGATCTTGTATCGCCGATAACCAGGCTTGAAGGGCAATCCATCAAGGAATTGCACCAGCGATGCGACGGTGTCTTGGCCCCCAAGATGGGCGATGTCGATCCCTTCGATCACACGCGGATCGCGATCCAACCCGAGGACTTTGCGAAGAGCTCTCATCCCTCGCTTAGGGTCGATGTAAAAGACTTCGGGTTGCGCATGGGTATCGATCTGACCTCGTCGATTGAGGTTTTCCAACAAACGAATCTCATCGCGCAGTTTCGCGGCCTTTTCAAAATCCAGTTGCTTCGACGCATCAAGCATTTCCTGATGCATTTGAGACAGCAGTTTCTGCGACCCTCCTTCGAGAAACGTCTGCAAGCGCCGGATATCTCGTTTGTAGTCCTCTTTGGAGATCCTCAAATTGCAAGGTGCCGAGCACTGCTGGATGGAAGCCAGCAAGCAAGGTCGAAACCATTGCCAGCGAGGATCGTTTTGCTCGATGTCCAACGAACAGGTACGGAAGCGAAAGACACGCTGCATGACTTGCAGGGCACCTCGAAGCTGTCCTGCCGAAGTAAATGGACCGAAGA
>JAGWZB010000514.1 GCA_018969045.1 Planctomycetota bacterium
GCGGCGGAGGTGGCGGTGGCGGTGGACGCAGTTCAGACCGCGGCGACCGTCGATAAAACCTCCCTGGAACGAAGAAATTCGTCTAAGCTTAGGGCCATTCGAGATCCGTTCTTGAATGGCCTTTTTTGTCCACTTAAGTTACGTCTATAACGCATCGGCCATGAACTCTTCAGACCAACCTACGCATTCCGATGGGCAGTTCGCCCAAGGGTCAACCCCTCCTGTTTATCGATTGGCCCCTCGCGCTGAAGAACAGGCAGCCATGCAGGTCGCTTGCGATCATCTTCAAAGCAATCGATCCAAGAAACCGATCGCTTCCCCAGAAGGACTTCGAATCGCTTCGATATCCACCGGGCGGGGGCAAGCTGCCGAGCACGTCGCAAGGCAGTACCCGGAATCCACGGTTTTGCTTTGGTACATCGATCTATTCCATCAGCAACGCTCGACGCAGCACTGCCAAATCCCCGAAACAAATGATGCAAGTCCGGTTGAACTTGTCCAAGCACCAGCGAATTTAACCATCGCATGCATGGCGGATTTGCCAAACGAATCGTTCGATCTGTGCTTGGCTCCAATACCTCACCAAGGAGAGCAGGAACTCTCTCGCGATTACCTGCAACAATGCTACGATCGGCTTGAGATCGGAGGCACTCTGATCGCCTCGGTCGACAATCCCAAGGACCGATGGCTGCACGATCAACTCAAATTCTTCGAAAAGAGCGTCCGCGTGCGGGATCACAAAGACGCCCGCGTGTACTTGATCGAAAAAACAAAACCACTCAAAAAGCTCAAGGACTTCAGCTGCGAACTGGCTTTCCGCGACTGCGACGAACTGATCTACCTGACTACCCGTCCTGGGGTTTTTTCCCACAGGCAACTCGATAACGGTGCCAGGCAATTGCTCGATGCTGTGGATGTATTCCCAGATGCTAGGTTGATCGATATCGGATGCGGAAGCGGGTCGGTTTCGCTGGGACTAGCAATGCGGGATAGTTCGGCCAAGGTGCATGCTGTGGATTCGAATTCCCGCGCGATCTGGTGCGTTAAACACGGTGCGAATCGAAACAAACTTTCGAATCTGACGACCGAGCTAAACGCCGATGGTGATTACAGCCAACCGGGAACCTTTGACATGGCTTTGGCCAATCCACCTTACTTTGGGGACTTTCAAATCGCAGAGAAAATGATTCAGGCCGCCCACCGATCTTTAAGAGATGCAGGCCGGTTGGTGTTAGTCACCAAACAGCCCGCTTGGTACGAAGAAAATCTGCCGCGGTGGTTCACCGACTGCGAAGTGTTTGCATCGGGTAGATACCACATCGCCTCAGGCGTCAAACTAGTGAGCTAGATGATGCCATAGTCGGCTGCTAGCTCGGATCCCTCGATAAAAATCGGCCAAGCAGAATTTCTCATTGGGGCTATGAGCACCGTCGTCATCAAGCCCCCAGCCGATCAGCAATACATCGCAATCCAAAGCGTCGACCATCTGAGCGACAATCGGGATCGACCCGCCTTCGCGAATCAATACGGGTTTGACCCCAAACCCTTCTTCCACCGCTGCAACGGCACCTTTCATAAACTTGGAATTCGGATCGACAACCACTCCACGGCCTCCATGCAGATCGATGACTTCGACGCGAACCCCAGGTGGTGTATGGGATGCGATGAATTGCCTGAGTTGTTTGCCGACCGTCACTGGGTCTTGGTCAGGAACCAGGCGGAAGCTGATTTTTGCGCCGTTCCAAGAGGGAATAACGGTCTTGCCCCCTTCTCCTTGGTAGCCACCTAGCAGTCCATGGACGTCGAAAGTTGGCCTTGCCCATCGGCGTTCAAGTGTCGTGTAGCCGGATTCACCCGTCAGGGCATCCACACCCAACTGCTCTGCAAATTTGGAATCGGAAAAGCCCAAGGAGTCCCACATCTTTCGCTCGGATGGTTCAAGCTCGACCACCGAGTCATAAAAACCTGGCAGCTGGATCCTGCCATCGGGCGTTTTGATTTCGGTCAGAATTCTAGCCAGAGCCAACCCGGGGTTGGTAACAGCACCGCCAAAGGACCCCGAATGCAAATCCATCTTAGGGCCATGGACGCGCAGTTCGAAATAAGCGATCCCGCGAAGACCATAGGTGATTGCCGGTTGGCCTTTGGCATACTGCGACGAATCGCTGATAACGATGACATCGCAGGCCAGTTGCTTGGCAATCTGAGGCAGTTTGGCTTCGAGAACTTCGCTCCCTTGCTCCTCTTGGCCTTCGATCAGGAATTTCACCTGAAGGGGAAGTTTCATGCCGCAGGCCTTCCACGACAGGATACTCAGAACGTGGGTGAGCATTTGACCTTTGTCGTCGGTCGACCCTCTCGCGTAGATGTTTCCGTCTCGGACTGTGGGTTCGAAAGGGGGGGTTTTCCAAAGCTCTAAAGGATCGGCAGGTTGAACGTCGTAGTGGCCGTAAACCAAGACGACCGGTTGTCCAGGCACAGGGTCGGTTTCCGCGTAGACC
Organism: Planctomycetota bacterium; assembly: GCA_018969045.1. Classification (GTDB taxonomy): domain Bacteria; phylum Planctomycetota; class Planctomycetia; order Pirellulales; family Pirellulaceae; genus JBKCUI01. The sequence continues at coordinate 2,502 of JAGWZB010000514.1, forward strand.
AAGGCGGGGCCATCTCCTGGGATCAGATCGGTTTTCAATCCCGCAGACCGAAATTTGTCCGCCACCCAGTGCG
>JAGWZB010000069.1 GCA_018969045.1 Planctomycetota bacterium
TCGGTTCTCGCCCACTACCGGTTTTCATTCGATCGGATATCTTTCCCGCCAGATCGTAGTACATCCCCCCTGGGGAACCTGACGCAATGACGATGCGATTAGGAAGACTCGAGTCTCGAAACCGATCCCACAAGTTGTTTCCCAACAGGGCCAAGGCCAACACACCGGCTGCTGTTGCCAGGAATAAATTTTGAGCTAGTCGCTGGGAACGACTTGGTTCGACCTGCCTGCCGCCGTGCAGCGCCGCGACGATGGGGATATTAGAAAACCAAAACCGAAATCTCCTGGAAAATGATGGAGGCTTGGCTTCGATTGGATGGCCATTGAGAAATCGCTCCAAGTCATCAGCCAATTGCGAAGCGGTGCTGTAACGAAGGTTCGCTTGCTTTTCTAAGCATTTGCCGACGATGGTCTCAAGGTCGACATGGATGTTGGCCTGCAGTTGCCTAACCAAGGGGGCCGGACGATGAATCACCTGCATGATCGTCTGCATCACCGACTCTGCCTGAAACGGTGGCTTGCCAGTCAGCAGTGCAAATAAAATAGCACCCATCGCATAAACATCTGTAGCCACTCCCTGGGCTTGCGTTTTCCCCGAAGCCTGCTCGGGTGACATGTAACTGGGTGTCCCGAGTGTCGCGCCTGTGGCAGTTAGCCCTTGTTCTGCACCCATCTGTTTGGCCAACCCGAAATCGGTGATCACCACCCGATCGTGCTCATCGATCAGGACATTGGCAGGCTTGAGATCCCGGTGCACGACACCATGGGAATGGGCATAATCGATCGCCCGAGCGACATCCATCACGTATTTGACGGCTCGCTTGGCCTCCAACGGCCCGTCTGAAAGTATCTTTGCCAAGTCCGTGCCCGGCACATAGTCCATGGAAAAAAAATGATGACTATTGCTCTCGCCGCACTGGTAGATCGTCACAATGCTGGGGTGATCTAACTTGGCAACGCTTCGAGCTTCGCTGTAAAAACGATCCACTTCCTCGGAGCTAGCAAGTGCTCCGGAGCGAATCATCTTCACGGCAACCGGACGGTTCAGCGCCGTCTGGGTCGCAAGGTACACCACGCCCATGCCGCCTCGCCCAATCACTCGCTGAAGAATGTAATCCCCAAATCGACACGGCAAGGCGGCTTGAGTGTTCTCCAACGAGGGGAACTCTGCAATGCTGCGGGAAGACCTGTCGGATTTCTGGGTAAGGCTGAATTCGATCTCATCGCCGGCTTGGGCTCGGCCCAACGGCGAATCGATCGTTACGGCGTTGGGATCATAAACATCCAAGTGGCTGTTTACCTCTAGGTGGGAGTTCTTTCCCTCATGCCCCAGCGATGACTGAACTTGAGAAGCTCCAACTTGCGGCGTTTCCTCAGGATTTAAATCCGCCAGGGTCGGACCTGCCATTTGCTCGATCCAATCGGCTGCTTCGAGCAAAGTCGCGAGCTTCTCGCGATGCTCTGGATACTGGCGCAAAAACGCCTCGCGGTCGATCGGTTGACCGGAATCGTGCTTGCGAAGAAATTCCAACAGGATTTCGTCGAATTCCTCGGCTGGTTCATCATCCTTTGAATTAAAAGTCATAGCGCTCCTGAATCAAATTACCTAATCCCCATCACTATACACGACCTAAGCTCGCCAACGAACTAGTGGTTATGGAGATTCAGATTTACTTTCGCTCTGCGCGATGTTTTCTTCCCTTGAGACAGGCCTATTGTTCCCACAAGCGACCTTAAAGCAGATGTTTTTCAAGTTTATCTGTGGACAGTTACCTACCCAAGGATTTCTCGCTTGCGGTGGACATAATCCCAAAGAACGAACCGATCCAGATTGTTTCCGCTGGTGAAAAAAACTCGGCCCTTGGTCTGCTCGGCCATCCGATGAGCAAATCGGATGTCCTCCTCGGATTGCGACCAACTTGGTACCAAGAACAAATTGATGGTGATCCCCTCACGCCCACACTGGACCGCTTCTCGCATCGTCTGCTGCTCGGTCCTAGGGTCCGGCGGATACAGTAGCAGCAGCATTTGCTCCTCGAAGTGGGCTGTCGGCAGACCGTCGGTGATCAAGATGATCTGTTTGTTGGGAGTATCGACCGTAGAGAGATTTTGCCTTGCCAACCTCAATGCGTGTTGGATGTTGGTAAAGTGAGGCGGAATATCGACTTCGCTGATCCTCGGATCGCTCATGTCGGCCTTGAGTCGGACAACCGGGTTATGGATCGTGACGGGTTTGGGCATCAAGTCGATGATCTGGCCGGCAGGCCTTAGTTTGGCAAACGAGTACATTTCGATGAATCTCAGGAAATCCCCCGGATACTCGGAGCTAATTAGCCCTTGGAGTGCCAAAGCCATCCGTTTGACGTTGATGTACTGACCGTCCTGACGCATCGATCCGCTCATGTCCATGACCACCACCGTGGCGCATTTGGGACTATTACGGGTCTTGAACACTTCGATGTCGTCGCTGCGTAGTCGGACGGGTCGCTCGTCGGGCCTACGAAGCATCGCGTTGGTGACCGTCTGGACAATATCCATGTTCGCGATCGAATCGCCGAATTCATAAGCCTTCGTCGATGGCAATTCAACACTTCCGTCCCCGACGATCCGACCGGCATGCCTGCCGCTGCGCGAGGCTTCCAAATCGGAGAATATTCGCTCCAAAAGTTTCGCTTGGAATGTTTTGTAGGCCTTGGGCGTCAACCGAAAGGATCCGTTTGCGTCTCGATCAAGTCCTTGTCGTTCGGCCATTTCACGGACCACGTTGCGGATTTGCTCGCGAATTTCTTCCATCGCATTCAAATCCCCGGGCTGGGCGAATTGCGAAAGGGCTTCCATATCAATCAATCCGATCTGAGCCGTCTTTGCAGCCTCCTCAAGCTGTTTGAGCAACTCGTCGATTTGCTCAAGCTCTTTCATGATCTCGATGGCCTCGGGGATGCCGACCTTTTGCCTTCCGGTAAACGTGTACTTACTGATCAGTTCATCGATTTGGTATCGATCACCCAAGGCCTCCATGGTCTTTAGAACCCCTTGGGCAAACTCCGGATCGCTTCGGTCGGCTTGGTACCAGATCTGTTCGAGCAGGTAAATCTGAGACTGACGGATCGCCCGATCGTAAAGCCCTTTAAGCTTGGCGGGTGGTCGGTTCCTTTTGGCTAGTTTCTCGAAATGATCAGAAGCCTTCTTGTCCAACCCATCGACCTGATAGGTCTCGAGGATCTTTCGCTTGCGTTCCAAGAGCATCGCGCGCAGAGCGTCGATACTCGGCCCAAGACCGGCGATCTGACTCGGATCTAGTTCGATCGCGCGGGCAAGCTCCTCCTCGGTCAATTCCCGATAATTTCCATACGCAAGCGCATGCTCAAAGGCGTTAGAAACAAGGTCCGCGTTGGGTTCGGCCAGCGGGCTTGGGAATTCCGTAGGATTGAATTTCTGATAGACGTGAATGATCCCGCCAATGTCGCTTCGTTTTTGCATAGCTATCCCCAGTGGAATGTGGACCGATCACTGCTTATTGTAGGGGACTTGTCCAGTCAAAAGCTGATGACTGGCTAACGCACTTCTTCTTTTCAGGGGCGTTCTTAACATGTCGGATAACATTTTTCGGTGGCTTGGGAAAACCGTGACTTGTAGGAAACTGGCGATCTTGTCGGTCCTGTGGGTTCTGTGCGTGGCTGCTTTCCAAGTTCGTTCTTGGTACCTCAGCGATCAATCCACACCGGATGCAAAGTTGTACGCACCGAGTGACCTGAGGAAGCTTCTTGAAGGTTGGAGCTTAAATCAACGACGTTTGTACGCTATTTCCGAGGTCACACTTGATCTTGTTTTCCCGCTCATACACGGATTTTTGTTTTCAGGGTTGATCGTCAAACTCTTCTCCGAGGAACACTACGCGTGGAAACTCCTTTTCCCTAGTTTGTACGTAGTTACGGATCTGGTTGAAAACATCACCTACGCTTCTTTAGCGACTTTCGATCCAGGTATTCGTTTTTGGATGATAGCTAACGCCGTCTACTGGATCACGTGTTTAAAGTTCGCTTGTTTTTCCATTTCTGCCCTCTTGGTCTGTTGTGGCTTGCTATGGAAATTTTGGAACTGCTGCAGAAACCGCATTTAAATATCGCAAGCCATCAGCATCCCTTGGCTCTTGATCTTGAAACCCAAGCGTTGGAGGATCTGAACCGAGTGGGTCGAAACCGGATCAATGACCGATTGGACGGCTTGCTTGCGCTCGCTCTGCAACAAACGCATGCACTCGCAGATCAAGCAAACCCAATGTTCGATCCATAGATTTTGATCCATGTCGTCAGGCACCGATTCGGGGATGGTGAGTCTTGATAGCCACGATTCAACCCCAGGAACAAACGCCTCAGGGGTCCAAACATCCAGCAGCAATTGAATCGTGGGCTTGCTCTTGGTCACCAACTGAAAACTGCCGATGTCGCAATGTCCATAAATAATGTTTTTCCACCAATCGGATTGAAACTGGCAAGGAAGTTTGCTCACGAGGCTGTTTCGGTGCACTGCGATTTGATTCCTGTCCATCGGGGGCTTGAAATGCGCCAAGGACAACTCCCAGCACTGGGTGCTTCTGACTTCAAGAAACCCTCGGTTCTTCATCCAACGCAGCAGCCTTGGATCGTTTGCATTTACCCCCAAAAAGCCATCCCCTTCGGCCACTCCAATATAAAAAATGCTGTCGTGAAATGCCCCAATCCCAACGCATCGACCGACCGAGCTTGTCGACAAATTGCGAAAGCTTTCGGTCAGCAGATCCTCGGCGATCGCATCTTCATCCTCTCCGGGTCGAACGCACAATCGATGGATGATGCCACTGTCTTTGCCAAACGATTTGGCCTGGGGGTTCATCCCAAAATGAACAAATCCAACCACTCCCTGGGTTGAATCCTCGGCGATGAGCAGTTGCTCGCTGCGAAAGTAAGGCTTCGCCAAGACGGCTTGGTCCCAAGAAGCGACCGTGCAATCCGACTTGGAACGAAACGCTTGATGATGCTGATGCCATATTTTGGCAAGGGCTGGAGTATCGACATTCAAAAACGATCGAATACTCCTCACGACGTGCTATCCCATCACCGGAGGGACTTTGAAGAAGGATTCGTCATGCACCGGTGCATTTTTAAGCACATCTTGGACATCAAGAGAATCCGCGACATGATCAGGAGCAAGCACATCGCTGGTTTCGATGGCATGCACCAATGGCTCAATGCCACTGGTTTCGACAACCTTGAGTTGATCAAACAACGCAAGGATCCTGCTCAAATCGCTTTGAAGCTCAACCATTTGGTTCTCGGGAACCTCCAGCCGAGCCAATTTCGCAAGCCGTTGAATGTCAGCCGCAGAAAGAGTCATTGTTATCTGTCTGGCGACTTAGCTATTGGGCAACGAGAATGGCTTGGTCCGCACCGCCTTGCGAATCCTGCCCGAGCGGATGCATTGGGTGCATACACGCATGGTTTTGACTTCCCCGCTGGGCAAAGACGCTTTGATCGTCTGCAAGTTAGGTAGGAATCGTCGGCGTGTGATCCCCGTAATCTTCGTACCCACACCACCTAAATACTTGGCCTTACCACGGGTCTCGATCATATTGCCAACCTGGGGCGATTTACCGCAAACTTCGCAAGCTCTTGCCATGACTAGACCCGATTTCCAAAACCGATTGAAGCGACCAAAACAACCATACCATGCCCAGTTGGGCAGTTTCAGGGAGCGAAAGTATAGACTTGATCCCCTGAAAATCAACGCCAAAACCCTCTCTTGAGCCACGTTTGGATTGCCGTTTTAGAAACTGGGGCTACACTTACAGATCGACTCGTAACCTCCAATCTAGTAAAGACTTACGCGACCAAACGATGAACACGCAGAAATTCACCCGGGAATTTTCGAGCGTCGTGGAAGCCGCCGGAAATCTAGCGGTTTCTATCGGAGCCGATTCTCTGCTGTTCCTCCTAGACGGTGCAACCGACTGGGAACGACTTCGAGAACTCGTTCCCCAAGAAATCCAGCGGATTCTGGTGGCCGCCGACCGCGAAGAAGACCTCGAAGCCGCGACCGGTTTTGGACTCATCCCCCTGGTCCTCAACAAAGAGGACTCGCCCCTGCTGGAACGCCTGCAGCACGCTTTGCTTGAAGCCGTCGCCGACGAGCACCTAGCGAGCCAAAGCGAAGTGGTCGCCGTTTACTGCGGTTTCGAAGCCAACCGCATGGACTCGATCTCGATCATCAAACTCGATGAACGCATGCGGCGTTTCACCAGCCGCGATCTGCAACGACTCGAAACAGCCGTACCGCTGAACAACCTCAAAATCGTCATCGACTTGGCCGTCCAAATCGGTCGCGAAGGCCGCGAAGGCAATAAAGTAGGCGCTTTGTTCGTCGTCGGGGATACCCGCAAAGTCCTCGCGCACTGCAAGGATAGCGGTTTCGACCCCCTCAAAGGATACAGCCGTAAACATCGCAATCTCCATGACGCCCGGGTCCGAGAAGATATCAAAGAAATCGCTCAAATGGACGGTGCTTTCATCGTCTCGCCCGATGGAGTCGTCGAACGCTCCCGACAAATCATCGAAGTCCTCCACGAAAATCTGCAGCTCTCCAAAGGCTTGGGCTCTCGCCACTGGGCCGCTGCAGCCATCTCGCAACGCACCAAGGCGATCGCCATCGTCGTAAGCCAATCCAGCGGAACCGTTCGAGTATTCCAAAACGGCCTGCTGGTCCTACGCATCGAACCGATGGACCAAGCCATCAAGTGGCAGGAATTCAATTACGAGCCACCTCCCAACGAAGCTTCGGACTGATCCTATGCCAAGCAGTGACCCGCCTTTTGTCGCTGTCGTCACCGGTGCTGCAAGCGGCATAGGCCAAGCCATAGCGATCGAACTTGCCTCCCGAGGTTGCAAATTGATTTTGCACACGCGCAGCAACCTCGATGGCCTCATGCAAACAGCCAAAGAGTGTTCGTCGCGATCAAGTTCTCTTGGGGCGAGTCCCCTTTGCATCTGCGCCGATCTACGAAGCAACACGAGCCTCTACAGTGTCGCCGACGCCGCTTTTGCGCAGTCTGCTTACGTCAATCTCTGGGTCCACGCCGCAGGGTCCGATGTCCTAACAGGACAAGCCAAATCGTGGTCATTCGAGAAAAAACTCACCGAATTGTGGGACTTGGACCTCCGCGCCATGATGCTCCTCAGCCGCCATGTCGCCCAACGCCAAATCCAACAAACCACCCCGCATGCTCTGCTCCCATCGATGATCCATATCGGTTGGGACCAAGCAGCCCAAGGCATGGAGGGAGACAGCGGGCAGTATTTCTGTGCGATCAAGTCCGCCGTGAGCGCTTTCTCCAAAAGCTTGGCCAAAAGCCATGCACCCAAACTGAGAGTCAATTGCATCCAACCAGGTTGGATTCAAACCCAATGGGGACAAACCACCTCCATCGCTTGGTCCCAGCGAGCCAACCAAGAATCACTGCTGAACCGCTGGGGCACTCCCTCCGACGTGGCAAAAGTTGTTGCGGCTATCAGTTTGGGTGATGGAGAATTCCTCAATGCCCAAGACATTTCCGTCAATGGCGGTTGGCAAGGGGCCGCCAACTTGGTTCAAAGCCAAACGACCCAAGACAGCCGATCCTAAGCCTGTGATGGATCGAATTTTCGGTATACTCTGCGAGTCCTTCCTCTTTCCCCCCTAGCCCTCCATCTCATGCTTCCTATCCGAAGAATTCTGGCTGCCAACCGCAGCGAAATCGCCATTCGCATTTTCCGCAGCGCCCACGAACTGGGCATTCGAACCGTCGCCATCTACTCCCACGAAGATCGATTCGCCCTGCATCGTTTCAAAGCCGACGAAGCTTACCCGATCGGTAAACCAGGCGAACCGATCCGTTCTTATTTAGACATTCCTTCGATCGTCGAACTGTGCTTGGAAAACAAAATCGATGCGGTTCACCCCGGCTATGGGTTTCTGTCAGAGAACGCCGAGTTTGCTCGCGCCCTTCGAAACGCCGGAATCATGTTCATCGGTCCGAGCAACCAAGCCCTCGAACTTTTGGGGGATAAAGTCGCCGCACGAGATATCGCTAAACAGGTAGGTGTGCCGATTCTCGAAGGCTCTGCCGCTGCGGTTCGAAGCCTCGACGAAGCCCTCGAAACGGCTCGAAACATGAAGTACCCCATCATGCTCAAAGCCTCCAAAGGTGGCGGTGGACGCGGAATGCGCGTCGTCGAAACCGAAGACCAATTGGCCGGAAATCTTGAACAAGCCCAACGCGAAGCCAAAAACGCTTTCGGTAGCGACGAAGTCTTCCTGGAAAAACTCGTCTCTCGGGCAAGACACCTCGAAGTCCAAGTCCTCGGGGATCAGCACGGGAACATCATCCACTTGCACGAACGCGATTGCTCGGTCCAACGCCGGCACCAAAAAGTTGTCGAGATCGCCCCGGCTCCAAACCTTAGCAAAAAAGTAGCTTCAGAACTCCACGAAGCAGCCTTGGCAATCGCGCGCAAAGTGGGATACCACTGCGCTGGTACCGTCGAATTTCTACTCGATACCCAGACCAACCAATTCTACTTCATCGAAGTCAACCCACGCATCCAAGTCGAACACACCGTGACCGAAGAAGTGACCGGTGTCGATCTGATCCGTTCTCAAATCCTCGTCTCTTGCGGTTACCAATTGGGCGATCCGACCCATGGTTTACCCAATCAAAGCGAAATCCAAGTCGTCGGTTCAGCCATCCAATGCCGAGTCACCACCGAAGACCCATCGAACCAGTTCCGACCTGATTACGGACGGATCACCCACTACCGCAGCGCCGGCGGATTGGGAATCCGACTCGATGCCGGTAGCGCCTTTAGCGGCGCTGTCGTCAACCCCTTCTACGATTCCCTTCTTGTCAAAGTCACCGCGCGTGGTCGCAACTTGCTCGAAGCCTCCGGACGCATGGAACGCTGCCTGCAGGAATTCCGAATCCGAGGGGTCAAAACCAACATCCCGTTCCTCATATCGCTCATCACCCACCCGACCTTCCAAGCCGGCGATGCGACGACTCGGATGATCGACAAAACCCCCGAACTCTTTGAACTCCCCAAACGCCGAGACCGCGCCACACGCCTCCTGCGATTCATCGCCGATACAGTCGTCAATGGAAATCAACTGGTCGAAAAAACCCAAGCCAAAGTCCGACGCGAACCGGCTATCGCCCCAAAGGTATCGGCTAGCCAACTCCCTGCCGAAGGATACCGACAAGAATTCCTCAAGCTCGGGGCCAGCTCGTTCTGCCAGTCGATTCGCAACAGCAAAGAACTTTTGCTGACCGATACCACCATGCGAGATGCACATCAATCGCTCCTGGCTACCCGCCTACGCACGTTCGATATGCTCAAAATCGCCGATGCCTACGCGAAACTTGCCCCCGAGCTTTTCTCAATGGAAATGTGGGGCGGAGCCACCTTCGATACCTCGATGCGTTTCCTGAAAGAAAGCCCCTGGCAACGACTCTCGGACCTCCGCGAGCGAATCCCAAACATCCTGTTTCAAATGCTCCTAAGAGCCTCCAACGCTGTCGGATACACCAACTATCCAGACAACGTCGTACGCGCTTTTGTCCAAGAAGCCGCCCAAGCCGGCATCGATATCTTCCGTGTTTTCGACGCCCTCAACTGGGCAGATAACATGCAAGTAGCCATCGACGCGGTCGTCGATTCGGGAATGATCTGCGAAGCTGCTATCTGCTATACCGGCGATATCCTCAATCCCAACCGACAAAAATATTCGCTGAAGTACTACGTCGACTTGGCCAAACAACTCGAAAAGATGGGCGCTCACATGCTGGCCATCAAAGACATGGCAGGACTGTGCAAACCCGCCGCTGCAAAAGTTCTCGTCGCAGAACTCAGGCAACATATCGGTATCCCTATCCACTTCCATACCCACGATACGGCCGGTATCCAAGCCTCCTCGATCCTCAACGCCGCCGAACAAGGACTCGAAGTCGCCGACGGTGCACTGGCCTCGATGTCCGGTGGAACCTCCCAAGTCAACCTCAACACCCTCGTCGAAGCTCTAAGATACTCCCCAAGAGAAAGCAAACTCGATACCGACGCCCTGACCGCCTTGTCCGAGTACTGGAAAGAAGTCCGTCAGTTCTACGCACCCTTCGAAGGCGAATCGCTCGTCGCCGGTGGAGACCTCTATCAACACGAAATGCCAGGCGGGCAATACACCAACCTCTACCAACAAGCCAAAGCGCTGGGACTCTCGGACCGATGGGATCATGTCTGCAAAATGTACGCGGCTGCCAACCAACTCCTGGGCGATATCGTCAAAGTCACACCCACAAGCAAAGCCGTCGGTGACTTGGCCCTGTTCATGGTCGCCAATGAACTGAGCGTCGAAGATATCCTGCACGGATCTCGCGAACTTTCCTTTCCGGCCTCGGTCCTCGATCTAGTCGGCGGAATGATGGGCCAACCCCCAGGCGGGTTCCCCGATAACGTTAAAAAAGCGATCCTCCGCAATAACCCAGAAGTCAAGAATCGACCCGGGGAAACTCTCCCCCCCCACGATTTCGAAACCACAGCCAAAGAACTCGAAAACAAACTTGCTCGCCAACCCAGCATGCAAGAAACCGTCACCAGCGCGCTGTACCCGAAAGTCTTCGACGAATACATCAGCCACCTCCGAGATTATGGAGATGTGTCGCTCCTGCCCACACCGATCTTCTTCTACGGACCATCGATCGGTGAGGAATTCTCCGTCGATATCGAATCGGGAAAACGACTGATCGTGAAATTCCTGGCCGTGGGCCAACCAAGACCCGATGGCGTACGTACCGTCTTCTTCGAACTCAACGGCCAGCCTCGCGAAGTCGAAGTCGTCGACAAGTCGATCGAGACCAAAGCGGCCAAGCGAATCAAAGCCGACCCTGCAGATCCAACGCATGTGGCCGCAGCCATGCCAGGTATGGTCATCGGTGTCGCCATCAGCGCTGGATCCCAAGTCACCAAAGGACAAAAACTTTTGTCCTTAGAAGCCATGAAAATGGAGACGGTCATCAACGCCGAGCGCGACGGGGAAATCGCCCAACTGCTCGTCGGCTCAGGCAGCCAAGTCGAAGCCGGTGATCTGCTGCTGATCCTCAAGTAGCCCAGACTCGCGCTGCAATTGCTATTTCTGGTTAGAGAGCCTCCACGGATCATCCAAACGGACCATTTCACCAAGCAGCAACTCCCGCATCTCGGTGAGCTTGTCGCGATACCGCGGGTCGTCAGCCAAGTTGACTTGGTGGCCAAGCGGCTTGGCACCCGTAAGGTCGATCACGTCCTGATGATGATGCTCCTGAAGGTACTCAAGCGGATTTTCGCTCAAGTTGAACAGTTGGGTCTTGCGGACTTTCCCGTCGAGCACATCCCACTCGATCAGCTTCCAATCCCCCTTTTTGACACACCGAATCCCAGGCTTAGTCCCCCCGTTGTACACTCCGTACATGACATCTCTGATGCTATCGTGCTGACCCATAAGCACCGGTTTGAAACTGATTCCTTCATTGGACTCCGGTGGAGCAATCCCCGCTAGATCGCAAAGCGTCGCAAGCACATCGAGCAAATAGACGTTGCCTTGGGCTCTGGTACCAGCGGCGATCCCAGGGCCTTTGACGATCATCGGGACTCGCCAAGTGTGCTCGTAGAGATTTTGCTTGCCCTGCAAACCATGGCGACCAATCGCTATGCCATGATCCGAGGTGTATACAATGTACGTGTTGTCCAGCTCACCCATCGAGCGAAGTTTTTCCAGAACGCGTCCAATCTGCTGGTCGATCGATTCGCTACAAGCAAATTCTCGCCCCAATTCATTGCGAATCGTTCGTGCATCGCGGCGTTCCCACACCCCCGAAACATCCACTTCGTCTCGCAGCTTCGGATGACCATGAGGGAACGGATGCTCAGGTAGATAGTTCTCCGGAAGCGGAGGCTGATCCGGATGAACCGGTGGCAATACCGATCGATCGGTATGATTGACCGCCCCGTACTTCGCAAGCAATTCAGGAGTACCATCACGTTCATCATGAGGATGAGAAAAACCAAAATAGATCAAAAACGGCTGAGGCTCAGCCTGGGGATCTTTTGCAGATAACTGCCTGGCTTCGAGGAATTCCAAGACCCGCTCAGCGTGCCATGGGCTCCCGGTCTGGGGGGTTCCTCCCCGTTTGGTCGCATCCTTGCGCACGGTGAACTGCTCGTTGGCTTTCTCGTAGCTGTTGCCTTGCTTGCACGTCCTCATCGTGATGTATCCGGCTCGATTGAACACAGCAGCCATGGTCTGCTTTTCAAGCTCCGCAGGGCAAAGCCCCCGCTCTTGGACTTTGGGGGAAATCGGTAGGTGCCATAGCGTCCGACCACTCATGATCATGTGACGCGAAGGAGTGCACACCGCTCCGGAGAACGAACCCATGTGGTAAGCTCCGTCGAGGACCATCCCGTCGCGCGCGAGCCTTTCAAGCACCGGTGCATCGAGCTTCGAGGCAGGGTTGTAGAACTTAAGATCCCATGGAGATTGGTCGTCCACGAGAATAAACAACACGTTGGGCTTTTTCGCCGAACCAATCGCCTGTGCCTGCAACTGGCCCCCTAACGGCAAGAACCAAACCGCGATCAACCAACCCGGGATGAAACGTAGTAGAATGTCGACACCCAACCAACGTGGAACCTGCATCAGAATACCCCTCTTGAAAATAGGCTCTTCAGGAATAATGGTGGCTAGCAAGGATATACTACTGTATTTTTCTCGTACTCGTACTCGCACTCGTACTCGAAGCGGTCTAGTGTAGCGATTCAGCCCAGTAGTGCCCAAGTTACCTCGAACCGCTTCGATCAACCATCGGCAACGCCGCGGTTCAAACAGCCATCGAGCACGAAGAAATCCGATGCGATGAACGAACGTTTCACCCACAACAATTCCCCAAGAACCTGAAATTAATCCCGCGCCTGTTATCACTCAAGCGATCGACTGCCCAACGATGGAATTGCAACGATGGAATTAACCGTACTGGATGACATCGAAACGAAGCTTCTGACGCTTGAATCCAAGTTGCGGGTCGTTGAATCCGAGTCGATGGATATCGCTCGATCGGCAGGCAGGATTTTGGCTCAGGAAGTTCTGAATTTCCGGGACAGCCCGCCGATGGATGTCTCGGCCATGGATGGATACGCATGCCGCTTGGAAGACCTTCAGGTCTGCGCCTCAAGACTTCCTGTCGATCAAACCGCAACCGCAGGGGCAGCACCGCTGGAACTATCTGGCCATCGCGCGATCCGCATTTTTACCGGAGCTGTCGTTCCCAAAGGGGCCAATGTCGTGATCCCTCGCGAACGATGCGACGAAAAAACCGATCGCGTCGCGATCCAGATGCCGCTGGACCAAATCAAACTCGGTTGGAATATTCGGCGACAAGCCGAGAACGCCCGTCAAGGCGATGTCGCACTGAGTGCCGGTTGCCGAATCGATGGTCCTAGGATCTCATCCTTGGTCTCGATGCATCAGCATCCCCAGATCCTTGTGCACCGCAAGGTTCGCGTCGCAATCATCAATACCGGTGACGAACTCCTGGATATCGGTATGCCAATCCAACCTTGGCAAATCCGCGACTCCAACGGACCGCTCCTAGAATGCTCCCTCCAAGCATTGCCTTGGACACAGTGGACTCGCACAAGTGTCAAAGACGATCTGCCAAAGATCCAATCGGCCATCGAACAAGCATTGCAGGATTCCGATGCGATCATCCTCACCGGGGGTGTGTCGATGGGGGATACAGACCATGTTCCCACTGCCGTTCAAAACGCAGGCGGCAAGATCGTCTTTCACCGATTGCCTATCCGTCCGGGTGCTCCCATCCTGGCGGCTGCAAGCGATCATGGCCAATTGATTTTGGGCCTACCTGGCAACCCGGTGAGCGTTGCGGTGACGTTCCGTCGCTATGGACTGCCGCTGCTTGAACATCTCACCGGGAAAATCGACCGATCTGCTTGCTATCGGACCGAACTGGCCAACTCCGATGAAAAAACCTTGCACTTGGTCTGGTTCCGCTTGGTCAAAATTCAGCCCGACTCAACCGCCTTGCTTTTGCCCAGCCAAGGTTCCGGAGACCTTCGATCCCTGGGCCTCTCGGACGGCTTTATCGAAGTCCCTCCTCAGACACCTTCGAAAGGGTCATTTCGATACTACGACTGGAGTCCATCATGAAGATCACTGCCATCGAAACTTTGGTATGTCACGCTCGAATGCGGAACTGGATTTTTGTAAAAGTCTTGACCGATCAACCAGGGCTCTTTGGATGGGGCGAAGCCACCCTCGAATGGCATACCCGCAGCGTCGTAGGAGCCATCGAAGACCTCTCGCAATTGCTCTTGGGCCAAAATCCAACCCGCATCGAATACCTTTGGCAGATGATGTGGAGACAGCACTTTTGGCACGGAAACGGGATCGTGCGATCGACAGCTATCGCCGGCATCGATCTTGCGCTCTGGGATATCCTGGGCAAAATTCACTCGGTCCCATGCCACCAGCTATGGGGTGGCCAAGTTCGCGACTTCATCCGACTCTATTGCCACCTAGGTGGAGGCGATATGGAAAGCTTTTACCAGACCCCAGTCGACAACGCCAAGCGATTCGCAGAACTTGCTCAGCAAGCCGTCTCGGAAGGTTTCACCGCCTTTAAATCGATGGCGGTCCCCCCGACGATGCCCATCGAAGGCTTCCGGCCAGTACACGCAGCCCAGGCCTGTGTCCAAGCCATGCGAGAAGCAGTTGGCCCGACGATCGACATCATGGTCGATTGCCACGCACGACCTTCGCCAGCGATGGGAATGCAGTTTGCCAAAGCCCTCGAGCCCTACGGTTTGTACTTCCTGGAAGAACCCTGCTGGCCCGAAAATATCGAGGCTCTTGCGGCCATCAACGCTGCTGTCAGTACACCCATCGCCACCGGTGAACGGATGACCCATCTTGCCGCCTTCCGAGATTTATTCGCCGCCAAAGGTTGCGAGATCTGCCAATTGGATATCACCCACTGCGGCGGCTTTAGCGAAGCTCGCCGCGTAGCAGCCTTGGCCGACGCGCATCGCATCGCACTTGCACCGCATAATCCCCAAGGACCCGTCAGCACCGCTGCCTCAATCGAGTTCGGATTCTCCCAACCCAGCTACATCATCTGTGAATCGGTTCATAACGATGTCCCCTGGAGATCCGAGATCGTCCAAGAAGGATTCCAACTCGATCCTAAAACTCGGACCGTTACCCCCAACTTGCTCCCAGGTCTAGGGATCACCATCGATGAACAACAAGTCAAGAAACATCCCTTCGAGCAAGAGCTTCTCCAACGGGTTTTTTACTCCGATGGTAGCGTAGGAGACTGGTAAAATGTCCAACATGCTAAAAGGTGTACTGCCGGTACTTCATACCCCACTGATCGATGACTCGAAAATCGATTTCCCAACCCTTGAGAAAGAAATCGATTGGGCATTCCAAACCGGTGCCGACGGTGTCGTCATGGCCATGGTCAGCGAAGTCCTACGGCTCGGATACCATCGACGCAAAGAACTGGCAACCCGTATATGCCAAGCTGCCCTCGGACGCGGATGCGTCGTTGTCAGTGTGGGTGCCGAAAGCATCCATGAGGCACTCGAGTTCGCACACCATGCAGAGCAACTGGGTGCCACGGCCGTGATGGCCATTCCTCCTGTGGCGAGCTCTTTAAGCGGCACCAAGACCGGGGACTATTTCGCTGCAATCGCCTCCGGGATCTCGATCCCACTGATCGTTCAAGACGCTTCAAGCTACGTCGGTGCGGCGATCGACCTCGGCGTTTATCTAAGGCTCCTGGAGCAATTTGGACCAGACAAGATCTATTTCAAACCGGAAGCTAGCCCCCTGGGGCCGAATCTATCGAA
>JAGWZB010000070.1 GCA_018969045.1 Planctomycetota bacterium
CGCAAGTCGTGGAAGTCCAAAAGGTGTGGAACATGCTCGATCCCTTCGACATGCTTTTCGACGGCCCGACCGAGGAACCACGATGTATCGAGCCACTGATGATAACTCTCGGTCCAAGACCGTCGCGCCGTTTCAAAATTCGAGAAGAACTCGCCGATCGATCCCGATAGATTCCATCCTCGGAAACTCCAGTCGCTGTTGAATGCCCAGTCGGCAAGGAGTTTCAGACCGATCACCACCACAAGTAGATAGGCAGAGACTTCGAATCGCGGATACTTCTCTAGCAACTTTACAAACACCGAGGCCGCAAAACGCATCAAGATCACGCCCAAGATACCACCGGCGACGACGACCCAAAGCTTGTCGCTCTTGGAACCGGCCAAAGCCATGGCTGCTAAGATCGAATCGACGGCAAACGCGATGTCGGTTAGTTCGATCACAGCGACCGTTTTCCAGAATTTCCAGTTGTTGTGTTTGGGAACATCGCACACCACCTGCTCAGGAGGCGTCTCAGGACTCGTATAAGGATTCTCGATCGACTCTTCGGTTACCAATCCGGCAGCAATCGGAACCCGTTGCTCGATTTCGGATTTAAGCCGTTCTTCGGTTAATTCCTCCTTGGTGTAAGCATCGACAAGCCCGGGCTGTCCCTCCTTGTCAAGTACCACCAATTCCTCTTCTTCATCGTCCCAGATCAAATGCTTCAGAGCGATGTAGACCAAATAAGCCCCACCAATAAATTTCACAATCGTCCATTGCAGCAAGTAAGCGGACAGGCAAATCGCAATGACCCGGAAGACAAACGCACCGATCAACCCATATGAAAGCGCCTTGGCCCGCTGGTTCTTGGGAAGCCTTTTGACGAGCATCCCCAAAACCAGAGCGTTGTCGATCGACAAAAGTCCTTCGAGCACGATCAGAAGGCCTATGACCACAAGGTCCGAGCTTTCGACGTTCTGACCAAGGATGTTCACGGCCAAGGGAATCTGATGAAAAAAATCAATCATTTATGGTTTTTTTGGGGGGTGTTAAGTTGAAAAAAAGGATCGGAACTCGACCCGATTTTTCCCTAAAGATAACGCTTTCAGTCCCCAAGGTAACCCAGGGCGACAAAATGGATCGGGTGCCAGATCGTGGGACTATCCCTAGAAACTTCGTATTTCATTGATAAACTGTGGAACCTCGAGGGTTGGCAACTGACCAACTAGTTTTCCTAGCATTCATCGGATTGACGGCATGTCTGAAAAAGAAGAGCACGAGTCCACGCAAGCGGATTCGGCCAATTCCAGTTCCCTTCCAACCTCCAATGCCTCAAACATATCGGCGGCTTCATCGGCGGCAGAACCGCAAATGAAGTCGGGCGCAAGTGGCCCTTTGAATCTCGAAGCCATCCGACGCGCTCGTATGGCCCAGCAGCATGCTAGCCAGCAGCAACCTAGACAAGATCAAACAGGCAAAAACAATCGAGATGGAGGAAAACGCAGAGGGCCAAGCGGGGTAAGGGCCGAATCTACGGAGAAAAACACCGACTCTGCTAACCCCGCTGCCATCGATCCCGGCCAACTCAAAGAGCTCGAAGGAGCACCCGTTAAAATCGACGCCGAGGCCATGCCTGAGCGGTACCGATCCAACAAGGATTCGGCCCCTGAGGTTGCCCCTAAGGTTCCCGTACCGAGCTCTCGACGTAAAGACCAGCAAGAAGACTCCGAGTTGGATGCTGCCCTCGAGGGCGCCGATTTGGAGAATTTGATGATCGGTGACAAAAACACCGGACGGGTCGGAGTCGCACTCGAAATCGGAAACCGCTACCAAGCTAGGATCATCAAGGTTCATCAGCCCAACGTCTTTGTGAGTCTTGGTGGCCCAAACGAAGGGGTGATCCCACTATTGCAGTTCCTCGACATGCCAACCGAGGGACAACAGGTCGACGTGGTCATCCGTTCCTTCAACGCAGAAGAGGGACTTTACGAACTAGGTTTGCCCGGCGAAGCGATCACGGCCAATGATTGGAGCGACCTGGAAGAAGGCGCCATCGTCGAAGCAAAAATTGAAAGTGCCAACACCGGCGGAGTCGAATGCAAAGTCGGGAATATCCGAGGTTTCATACCGATCAGCCAACTCTCGGAGTACCGCATCGAGTCGGCTGCCGATTACATCGGCCAAAAGCTCCTGTGCATGGTTACCGAAGCCAACCCCCGTCGCGGCAACTTGGTATTGTCCCATCGCTCGGTGCTCGAACGTGACAAACAGCAGAAGAGACAAGAAAGACTCGCGAGTTTGGAAATTGGCCAGCTATGCGAAGGCACTGTTCGCAAGGTGATGGACTTCGGTGCGTTCGTCGATATCGGAGGTCTCGACGGATTGATCCACATCACTCAACTGTCGTGGGAGAAAATCAAACATCCATCGGAGGTGGTCAAAGAGGGGGACAAAGTCCAAGTTCGAATCGAGAAATTCGATCCTAAGACCGGCAAGATTTCTCTCTCGTACCGCTCCCTCCAGGACGATCCCTGGAGCGATGTCGAGTCACGATTCCCTGCCGGTGCATCGGTCAAAGGAACCGTTTCTCGCTTGGCGGAATTCGGTGCCTTCGTCAAACTTGCTACCGGCATCGAAGGACTTATTCACATCTCCGAATTGGCCCATCGCCGCGTCAGCAGCGTCTCTCAAGTGCTCAGCGAAGGCCAAGAGGTCGAAGTCAAGGTATTGACGGTAGACCAAGGTGCACAACGCATCGGATTGTCCCTCAAGGCGACTCAAGCAAAACCCGCGGGCGAGAAAGCTGAGACCAAAGAGGAGCCCGAAGCCGAAGTGGTCAAACGCGAAAGCGTCGTGAAGAAGTACCAAGGACCCTTGCGGGGAGGCACCGGTTCGGGCAACGGTGGCGATCTGTTCGGTCTGAAGCTCTAAGTAGAACGACTTGATGGATTTGCCCAGATTCGAGAACGCCTCGTGACCTTCGATCTTTTCCGATCCACTCATAAAGCCATTTGGGACCAGTTGGAAAAGATACCCGGTCCAGAGCCCAGCTTTCCGCTTGGGAATATCTCCGATTTCTCAGGACAACCTGCATGGGAAGTCTGCGCATCGTATGCCAAGCGGTTTGGTGGAGTGACAAAAATCTGGCTCGCTGGCACACCAGCTCTAGTCCTCAACGACCCAAAGATCATTGGGGATGTTCTCGGTTCCCAAGACGATCGGTATTACAAAGACGCTCCGCATGACGCTCTAGCTCCCATCATCACCGCGGAGAATATGTTTATCGCCAACGGTGCAACTTGGCAGTATGGTAGGAGCCATAGTCCGTTTAGCTATCCGGTCTTTGCAGGTTGGCTCGACAAGATATTTCCGATTCTGCAACAATTCGTCCGTCGTCGTATCCGCCAAACGACCGGCGAGATTCCCGATCTGATCGCGTGGGTAAGACGACTGTGCTACGATGCATTCTCGCTAGCGATATGGGGAGAATTGCTGGGTGATAATAGCTACTCTCAATTCATGGAACTTGCCATCGCCGGCAACCATCGGATGCTTGGGTTGCCTGTGCTGCAGAAGATACCCCCGCTATCCCCGGAATTCTATCTGCGCAGATCGCACTGGTACGAAGACTTTGAAACTCGCGTTGCGAAAGCCAAAAGCAATCCCGACCCATCAGCAAACCATTTGCTTGGGCTGACTCTCGAAGCTGGATCGATGCTAACGACCCAGCAACTGGCAAATCAATTTTCAGCTCCCGTCTACTTCGGCGGTGTGTTTTCGATGGCAAGTTCCATCGTCTACACATTATGGTGCTTGAATAACGCCCAGAGCTATTGCGCAGTGCTCAAGCAGGACCTTGGAAAGCTTGATCGCTTCGATGAATCCCAAATAAGCCTGCCTTTGGTGGAGTGTCTCTCACTCGATCACGCACTGCGTGAGGCCTTGCGATTGCATCCTCCGGTGCCGCTTTATTTTAGGAATACCAATCCTCGCCTGCAGGTCGACGTAGGTGGTCATCCTGTTCCCCCTAATACGATGCTTTTTATTTCGAATTGGTATCTTCAGAGATACTCACAGCATTGGGATTTGCCGATGGAGTATATGCCGCAGCGATGGACCGATGGTGGAACCCAGAGAAATCCACTGGGAAGCGACTACTTCTTCCCGTTTGGCAGAGGGCCTCGCACCTGCATCGGACAAGCCTTTGGGATGTTCTTTATGAAGATTGCAATCGCCGAGCTCTTGAGAGCCGAGACATTGACCTTGGACCCTCAATGGAGTCTCCAATCCGACTACTTCTTCGCTGTCCAACACCCTAAAGGCTTGAAAGCCACAATCTAGCGACCATCGAAGATCTGTTATTTGCCACTGAGAATCTTGAGCGCCTTCTCAAGATTCTTCGAATTGGTCGACTCGAGCCTCAGTAACTGAATCCGCCTCGATGGGGCCGAAGCCGTCTGCTGGTCGATATTCTCAATGAAGGATTTGATCTCATTGGTCAGTTCATTCGGACCGCGCAGAACAATCAGATTCGAGGTTTCATCGACGGACATCGTCAGCAACGGACCGGAGGTTTGAGCATTGATCTGTTGGAGAATCGATGCGACTTCGGTC
This sequence comes from Planctomycetota bacterium, assembly GCA_018969045.1. Lineage (GTDB taxonomy): Bacteria > Planctomycetota > Planctomycetia > Pirellulales > Pirellulaceae > JBKCUI01. The sequence goes on from JAGWZB010000070.1 coordinate 4,594, forward strand.
GACACCCCCTCAGGAATATCCAAAGGATCACGACCCGCTCCGCTGGAAAGCTGGGATTTGTAAACATCCTTCACCAAATCCGAGATCGTATCGGCACTGGCACTTGCAATCGGAATAAGCGTCGGAGTGATCTGCTGAAGACGATCGATCAGATCCTTGGAATCAAAGACCCCAAGCAATTCCTCAATGATCTTGCGGTCGGCCTTGTTCCCTCCAATCACCAAAGCATTGGTGCGGGCATCCGATACGATCTTGACCCTCTGCAAGACATCCATACCCGTAGTGCTTCCAGAGGAACTCGATCGCCGCTCGTTGGACCGGAAAAGCTCGCCGAGTAGTTCCCGTATCTGCTTGGCATCGGCATGCTTGAGGATGTAAACCGAGAAATTACCTGCCGTCGCAAACGGTTCGACCGTAGGGTTGAGCAAGGTCCCTAGAAGTCGTTCCATCGCTGCCAACGCTTCCGGGTCATCAGAAGCCAGCGTCCATTGGCCATCTCCGGCTACGACAACCACCGGAGGTTGATTCGTCTGGAGTGGTCGCTCGACGGGCGGTTGCTGCTGTTGTGACGAGATAAACTTACCCAGAAACGCATTGGCCGGGATTCTATTGGCTCCCTTTTCACCTTCCGATTTGGGTTTCACAAGCTCCTTTGGATCGACTATTTGGATAGGATTCGAACGGATCAATGGCCACAGACGCTCGACGTCTTCGAGCAATTGCTTGGGGTTTCTGTTGACAGGAACGCTTCGAAGTCGAGAGCCTGATACCCTGGGATCTGAAGCCATCGCGCCCGAGGAATTCGTGGGTGAAGTCTGATTTGCTGCACTGTTGGCGTGGACCCCCAATGCGGCAGTGGTTGGGTTCTCGCCCATGCGTTGCATCAACTGCTTGATCGCATCGAATTGCTCTTTGGTGGCCCGGACGATCAGCTGCTGTTGGCTGGAATCGACCGAAAGACTGGGAGCCGTCTGTGTCGGCTCGTCTTGAAAAAGAGCTTCAATCGCCGTTCTCATGGCAAACGGATCATTGTTGGCAAGACTGTAGATCTCCAAACCGCGTTGCGGAGGTGCTAGCTTTTTGATCGCCTCTTGGACCATCGCAATCTGATTCGCACTGCCTGTGACCAGCAGTTGCTCGTTGACATTGTCGTACTGGACGTATGCACCCGAAGTGTCTTTGAACAAACTCTCGATCGCATTCTCAAGCGATCGACCGTCGATTCCCTGGAGTGAAAAGATCTCCAAGCGTCGAGCGCTGTCTTTGGCTCCTGGATTGTCCATGACTTGGATCATCTGCTCGATCGATTGGAGCTCTTGTGGCGTACCGGTGGCAAACACCGTTTTGGCATCTCGGTTGAAGCTAACCCCAGCCGATGTGCGAGAGCCAAGCGCTCCGGTGATCGCCCTGGCCACCACATCGGGTGCGGCGTATTGCATCACAAATGATTTCAACGCAGGCGTTTTTCCAGGTTGCTGGTTGATCTCTTGGATTAGGGGGAAAATCGATTCGTGCTCTTGGAGAGTACCGGTGATGTAAATCCCACCGTTGACAGAGTCTGAGGAAAATTTCGCTTTTGGATAACTCTCGGCCAACGCGCGCGACATCGGAATCGGTTCGGCACTCGTCAGCGGATAATACTTGGTCACTTTGCCCGCTGAATCCGAAGTATCGATCTCCCGAACGATCTGTTCGACTCGCTGCATCTCCACCGAAGGGGCCGTGACGATCAGGCTGTTTGAGGTCGTATCGGCAGTCGCGGTAATGCGCTCAGAGGATGCTGCGATGGCGGCGCGAAGCGTCAGCGAATCGGCTTGTTGGAGTGAAAACACGCGAGTGAGAATCTCGACAGCTCCCTGATCGTGATCCTTGACGATCTCCCCAATCTTTTCATGTTGGACCGGTGTCGCTGTCGCTATCAATGTTCCATCGCTTCTGCCCCCATAGATACTCGCGGTGGGAAACTGCGCCGTTAGGACCGTCGCTAGCCCATAAGCATTGGATTGCTTGAGCTTGTATATTTTGGTCACCGTCGCATCGCTGCGGGGTGCGTCAAAGGTCTTCATCAATTCTCGAATCCGCTCATGTTCGCCTGGCTTTCCCGTCACAGCGACCGATTTGCCTGTGGTGTCATAAACCACCGTAGCCTTAGGCAACATCGCTGAAATGATCGTGTAAGCAGACACTGGATTTCCAAATTGCAGCGGGTAAACGACCGACACGGAAGGCTCCGCTGGTGGCAACTGCTGCTGGATCTCATCGATTTTCTTGCTCACCAGGTCGAGCTCTTCGGCAGTGCCAATTACCGTTACCGTTTGATTCCTGGGATTGGCTTCAATCTGGATTTGCGGAGAAACCATCGAAGTCAGCGTGGTTGCCATGGCTGTCGCATCCATGCGTTCAGGATCCAATCGGAATACTCGAATCGATTTCTCGCCAGATTCACTCTGTGTTCCCAGTCCCTTGATGACCGAGGAAATTTTCGATTGCTGCTCTTCGGTCGCTACAACGATGATCTGCCCAGAGGTTGGAACGGCCGCAACGCTTGCGGTTGGAAATAAGGTGATCAGAGCCGTCTGCACGGCGGTCACTTGTGTCGGCTTGACTACGTAAGTCTGCGGCTGTTTGGTCGTTTGTGCGGTTTTCGTGATCTGTTCGATCGACTCTGCAATGCGAGCGTGTTGCTCCTGCGATGCAAATACCGTCACCGTTCTGGAAATGGCGTCAGGACTGATTAGAGCCTGTGGGGCGATCTGCCCGAGAATGGTTGCAAGCGTCGTCATGTCCCCGGCAGCAACGGCATAAGTCTTGACCGACTGAGGCGATCCATCCGGAGCGGCGATCAAACGATCCAAGGATTCAGCTAGCCGATCAAGTTCCTCTTTGGTTCCCGTGGCAAGGATTCGATTCGTGGTCGTATCAGCAGCCAACTCCACATCAGGCCACAGTTTCTGCAAAAGCGGAAGAAGGTAGCTTGCATACGTTTTTTTGGTGTCGAAACTGCGAATCTCCTTGGGAACACCGTGATCGCTTTTGGGCGAGTCAAAGTCCTTGATGATTTCTGCGATCCGCTGGTGCTGATCCTCGGATGCAACCACGATCACCTGCCCAGTCGCAGGTACCGTGGCGATACTAGCCGTAGGAAACAGTGCTGTTAATGACGATTGAAGGGCGGTTACTTGAGCAGGTTTGACCAAGTAAGTCTGAGGTCTTTTGGTGTTTCTGGCTGTTTTGCTGATTTGTTCGATCGATTCTGCGATGCGAGCGTGCTGCTCGTCGGTTGCAAATACCGTCACCGTTCTTGAAACCGCATCCGGGCTGATCAAGGCCTGGGGAGCGATCTGCCCCAAGATGGTTGGCAAGGTCGTCATGTCTCCGCTGGACACAGAATATGTTTTGACCGACTGAGGTGAACCGTCCGGGGACGCGATTAGTCGATCTAGAGATTGACCAATTTGATCCAGCTCCTTCTTCCCGCCGGTGGCAAGGATCCGATTGGTCGTTGCATCGGCTGCCAGCTCTACGTCTGGATAGAGCTTTTGTAGCAAGGGTAACAAATACGTCGCATACGTTTTCTTGGTGTCGTAACTTCGAATCTCTTTGGGACTGCCGTCTCCAATACGAGGCTTGTCCATCTGCTCGATGGTCGATTTCGCAAACGCGTGATTTTCGATCGATCCGGTCACAGTCAATTGCTTGAGCTTGTCATCGGCGATGGTTGTCGTTCCGATGGTGATTTGATCCAAAACCGTCTTGATCTGTGTAGGGCTCGAATGCAAGATCGGATAGACAACCACCAATTTTTGCTTGTCGGGGGTTGCCTGAGCACTCAGCGCCTCGATCAACTGCTTGATCTCTTGATGATTGGCTTGGTCGGTTGTAATCATTAAGCGATCTTTCGCAGAATCGACACTGACGCGTGCTTTGGTTGTCAGAGGTGTAAGTGCCGTGCTTAGTGCTGTTGCCGTCATTCCGGGTACCGAGTAAGACTCAAGTATCATCGCGGGGCGTTTGGGAAGCTCTTTGTCGATCGCCGAAAGTCGCTCGGCAAGCTTGGCCTGGGTTTCTTCGGTTGCAATGACGGTGATACGCTTGCCTTCGGTGTCCAAACTGACCTTCGCATCAGTAAACTCCGAAGTCAGCAGAGTTTGAATCAAGCTTGCTTCGCTGGTTTCTATAGGATAGGCCTTTAAGACCGTAGGCATAGGCATCGAGGCGGGCTGATCGAGGCTGTCGAGAAAACTCTTAAAGAGCTCATGTTGCTTAGGCTCGGCCCATACAAATAGCTCGTCCTTGTTGGTTCCGTCGACAAGCTTGACCGAAGTTAAGTCGGCTGGTAGTTCGGCGGCCAAGAGAGTCCGTCGCGATAGCTGATTCTTGGTAAGTACGTAGAGCTTGAGCTCTCGAGCTGCGGGTTTGGGAAGTAATCCTAGAAGCGCAGGCAACGAGGACTCAACGGCAGCAATTTCTGCTGGAGTCGAGAGCATCAGCAGCTCCTTGCCCTCGGGATTGAGCCATGCGTTGGCATTAGGCACTAGCTTCTGAACCGTCGCAAGCCATTTCGCATCTGCGGTTCGGTCCAGTGGAAAGGACTTCATCTGCAGGGACTTGTTGACCTGCGACTTTTTCCAAATCTCGAAAATGTCCGTTGCAAGCTGAAGATCTCTCTCGGTTCCACGGACGATCAAGGCCCCCGCGCCTGAGTTGGCCCCAACTTGAGCCCGCGGTAGAAACGCTTTCATCGCAGTCTCGGCGATCGTCGCCATGGCCGGATCGATTTCAAAGACCTTCATGCTCGGTTGGTCGACCACCGGCGTGATATCGAGTCCGATCAGACCTGCGCGAATCAAAGCTTGTTCTGCACTGGTCGCGGTGACTTGGACACGGTCGGTCGAAGTCAATACGACGGCATTGGGAGCAATGGTTAAAATCTGCTTCTTGAGATCCTCTGGCAGCGTCTTTGAAGCTTGATAGGCCACGGATTCTAGAAGGTTGTTGCCATGGGCGTTCTCGGTCATCTTCTCGATGATCGCTTTGATAGTCGATTGGGTATCAGGCGGAACATAAGCGCTCAAAACGGCTGTCTTGGGATCCACGGTGATGTTGTCTGAGGAGATCAGCGTTTGGATGGTTTTGATGACCGACGCGGGATCCAGATTGCCCAGCGGGTAAGTCGCAAAGACAGGTTTAGGAGGCGGAACCGGTTCAGGCTTGGGGGGTGGAGCTTTGGGTACCGGAATCGATGCGATCAGTTCGTTGATGGTTTGCATCTTGCCCGCGTTTTCCACTACGAGCAACTGGCTTCCTTGGGCCAAGGGGATCGCGCGGCCATAGTTGCTCAAGAACGGTTTGACTTCACCTAAAACCGTATCGATTGGTCGACCGGCCAAAGGAAAAGCAACCGAGACCAATTCGAATCGCCCTCGGCTAGCCAATTCGTCAAGTTTGATTCGTGGAATCAATTCCAGGGGAAGTGAGTCATTGAGTTCGACGACGACAAGCATTTTGTTTCGTCGCATCAACGAAAAATTGCGGGTCATTAAAACGCTGTTGATCAGATCGATCCCCTCGGTCGGGGTGTACGTTCGAGCATCGCTGTAGGTGAAGGTACCAGGGGGGGTGCGGTCCATGACCAGCGTCAGATCTTGTTGCTGAGCGAACCACTCCAAAACATCGTCCCATTTCATCTCGCGAAATTGGAACTGGAGTTTTCGGTTCGCATCCAAATCGCTCAGCAGTTCCCGTTGCTGGGGGGTCAAAACCGCGAGGATTTTATCATCGAATGACTTCTTGGCCGACGTCTTTGAGACCGCATCGGCAGTTGCTGCGACCGCCGTGGCTTGATCCTGGACCAATTTCTGGATCTCGGCGCGCTGGGTATCTGAAAGGCTCAGCCGGTCGGCGACTTCGGGCAGCACCAATCGAGCTAAATCGGCAGTTTGCCCATAAGCGGTCATCGAGGCAAAGAGCCACAACAACCCCAGCGAAGCCATCCGCGAAAGGATCCTGGAAATCATGTTTAGGTAAAATAGTTCGAGACACGAACGCCACCGGGTGGGAACGGGCCGCAGCCCGCAGGTGGTTTAGAGATCGGCATGCAGTGCTTTACTATAATCGGTAGATCAGGAAAAAGCACTCCCGGGTCGCCCCCGGGAGTGGATCGTGCATTTGGTAGGGATTGGGATACCAGAGGATCCATCGATAAACCGTTGTTTACCGGATGGCCAGACTGGTGCGTTTTTCCCGGATGGTCTGAAGAAGTTGTTTTTGAGGGGCGACAAATTTGGCGACTCCCTGCTCCATCAAAGTGTCCTCCATGTGCTGAACGTCTACGGCTGCATCCAACTCTTGGCAAATGGAATCCGTCGGTAGCAACTCAAGTTGCGACGAAAACAACTGCGAGCTCGAGGCCACCGCTGCATTGGTCTCCGGTGGGTTGGTTTGTATGTCGGAGCCAGCGAGTGCGCCGACATACTTCCACGGGGCATCCGAAGCATTCTTGGTACCGGTGCTTGCGAAGATGATTTCCTGCTGCAAAGGAGTCGGGTTGGCATACCAAAATCCCTGATTCTCTTTCCAGATACGCTTTGCGTTGAGAATACCGTAAAGACCTTGGGCTTGAGCAGACAAAGCCTTGCAGTTCTCGGTCGTGTACTGATCCACGCGAGAGACAAAGATGCTGTAGACGCTTTTGAAGGTGTCGATCGAGGATCTTCTTTTGGCTCCAGCCCACACGTTATCTCGCGCGATCCGATACTGACGCGACGTGAAGATCAGTGTTACGTTGAGAGTCACCCCATGGGCTGCCAACGGACCGATGGCGTCGAGTCCGGCCGGAGTTGCCGGTACCTTAATCATCCGGTTGGACTGCCCCGCTGACCATTGTTTCCCCAACGCGATGTATCGATCGACGCGCTGTGCGTGCGGCAGATTCACTTCGGGATCCTCCAGAAGTGGATCCAATTCAAAACTCACCCAACCCGTGTTGCCCTTGGATTCCCTCCACGTAGGCAGGAATGCCTCTTGGGCTTGGGATACCAACGCGTCGGTCAGCTTCCAACAGATCGTATCATCATCAAGACCTTGGGCGATCAAGTCAGCAATCATCGAATCGAACCGACCGGTTCGAATCAGATTGGAAATAATGATGGGATTGCTGGTCGCTCCGACGGCCCCCCACGCGAGGTTTTGGCGAACCAGTTCTGGATCGATCGAGTCCAAGTAAAGTTTCGTTCCGGACTGGATCAATGACGATATTGCAGAATTCGACAAGATTGAACCCCTGTGAAAAGTTGGAGGAACCAAGGATAACAGCGCGCGATGGGACTGTGCTTGTTATGGTAAGTAGTTTCGAGCCTATTGGGTGGATTTCCGACCGGTGAACTCAAGGCTTTTTGCATTAAATTTGCACCCTGATCCCACTTTTCGATTCCAACTTCGGGCTCTTCAGGAATGATTCTGCGCCATAGCATAGGATCATGGCTTAATTCGTACTGGTGCTCGTGCTTTTTACCTTTGCGGCCTTTGCCCTTTTGCGAGATAATCCCCCTCCACATTTCACTTCATGAACAAGGGCTAGTTGATGATTGATCTACGAAGCGACACGGTGACTCGGCCAACACTAGGCATGCGAGAAGCGATGTTTCGGGCCGAAGTCGGAGACGATGTCATCGATGTGGATCCTACCCTGGATCAACTGCAATGCCGTATCGCAGACTTGTTGGCCAAAGAATCTGCCATTTTTATGCCCAGTGGTACGATGACCAATCAAATCGCTTTGCGTGTGCATTGCAAACCCGGTGAAGAGTTCCTCTGTGATAGCGATTGCCACATCTACAACTACGAACAAGGAGCCTTTGCCCAACTCAGCGGTCTGGTCGCCAGGACGATCCAAGGCAACCAAGGGGTGTTATCCGTTGAGGATCTTCAAGGCAAGATTCGTCCTCTGAACGAACACATGGTTGAAACTCGACTTTTGTGCCTGGAAAACACCCATAATCGAGGGAGCGGCAAAGTTTTGCCGCAAGCTCAAGTCGTCGAAGTCTGTCGTTGGGCTCACGAGAATGGATTAAAAACCCACTTGGATGGAGCTCGCTTATTCAACGCATCGGTCGCTACCGGGCTAAGTGTCAAAGAACTGGCCGAGCCCTTTGATTCGGTCAGCGTCTGTTTCAGCAAAGGCTTAGGCACCCCCCTTGGTAGTTGCCTCGCCGGTACCAAGGAATTTGTTGCCAAAGCAAGAAGAGCACGAAAACTCTTCGGGGGCGGGATGCGTCAAGTTGGAGTCGTGGCTGCCGCAGCACTTTACGCGCTGGATCATCATGTCGATCGATTAAAGATCGACCACGAGCATGCCAAACAGCTCGCAAGAACCATCCGCCAATTCGAATTCCTCAAGGTGATGGGAGCCCAGCCGGAAACGAATATCGTTATCTTCCACATCGATCAAGCTTGGGGGACGGCACACAAGTTCGCCACCGAGCTGGAACGCCATGGCGTTCGAGCGATGGCCTTTAGCCCCACTGCGATCCGAATGGTGACCCATTTGGATCTTTCAACTCAACAGATCGATCAGGCTTGCCAAGCGATCGAGTCGATCTGCACAAGCGGCTTACCCAACTAGACGCCTATCGGGCGATATCGAAAGCGTATATCAGCTCTTGATCTCGGATGAAGAGCTTCTGACCGGCGACCACCGGATGCGCCCAAATCGCGCCCCGCTGACGGTCACCCGACCACTCCTTAGGTAGCTTCACCGAGCCCTTTTCCTGCCAGCCGTCGCGCGAGGGAGCAACCAAATAGCACACTCCATCGGAATCGTCGTAGCAATAAAGCATCCCATCGGCAAAAGCGATCGACCCCGATCGAGCTTTGCCTGTTTTATGGTTCCAAAGGATCTCACCTGTTTTGAGATCCTGGGCAACCCAAGCTCCACGGAGCGCATTGGTAAATCCATAGATGGTTCCCTCATGCAAAACGTATCCTCCGTGGTGATTCTCCATGTTCTCCTTGTCTCGATGGTACAGCTCCTCCATCTGGACCTTGCCACCCGCAGCATTCAATTTCACCAAAGCGTTGCCTGCTTTATAAGCGGATGAGTGGTAAATCTGATCCCCGGTAATGATCGGCGTGGGAATCACCGCCGTCTTGTTGCCAGTTTTAGGACTTGTGAATTGATGTTCACCCGTTTGTGCATGGAAGGCTACCAAGCCAGACTTGGCGGCGGTCACATAAATCGGTGTTCCCCCAACGGTCGTCTTCATGATCGAAACATACTGGGAACCATCTTCAAAACCTTTGGACTCGTAAACCTTCTCCCCGGTCTTCTTGTCCAGTCCGACAAGAAAGGACTTGCCTCCTGGGGTGCACAATAGTCGATCTGCGTCGATGAGTACCGATTCGCTACAACCCCATTGCGGTACACCTCCCCCAAAGTCCTTGATCAGATTCTTGCTCCAAACCTTCGCTCCATCGGATGTTTTCAAACAAGCCAACTCTCCAAGGTCACTTAGAAAATAAGCATGATCGCCGTCGACTGTCGGCGTACTGCGAGGCCCCCCGCCCCAGCCGGTCAAATAATCGTCGGATTTGGTACCTCGGTCAAATCGCTGTACCCAAAGCTCTTTGCCGGTCTTAGCATCCAAGCAGATCGCGACACAGTCCAGACCGCGTTGTCCAATCGTGTAAAGTCGCCCATTGCTGATAGCACTCGATGAAAATCCTACACCAGCATCCGAGTAGGTCCACGCAAGCTTGGGGCCACCTTCTGGCCATGATTGAAGCAAGTTCTGCTTGCCAGCGACTCCGTCTCGACCAGGTCCACGCCACTGCGCCCAGTCACCGTCCTCGCCCAGGGCAACCGTCGACATTCCAGCGATCCCACACACTCCAGCCAACAAAGCCTTCCTGAAAAACGCAAAACCACGTTGGTTGGCACCGATAGAATCCAATGATCGCATGTCTAATACCTTTTCCTGGACTGTTGTCACCGTTGAACAAACCGAAATCACAGTATACCCAATTTGGGGGATAATTGAACGCCCGAGTTCCCTCGGCCAAGCGGCTTACCGCTGGTAAATCGGCAGATAATGGTATTTGACCGATAAACTCAAAACAGCCATCGCGGTGCAATACACGGTTCCCGCATTCTGCTCCTCCCCCGATGAGGACTCCCAAGCTCCATTGTCTTTTTGCTTCGAAAGAAGCAAATCCGACACGATACTCGCGGCCCGCTCGGCATGAGAACCACCTCTTTGGTGCATGCCTTGGGCAAAATAATAAAGTCCATACAAGATAAAGCGTTCGTTCCATTTCGGTGGATGATCCAACAGCCAATCAGCGGAACCGGCCACCAAAGGCGATTCGTATTGTCCGCAAACTTGCATCGCCAAAAGACCCGCTGAGGTCATGGTAAACGAGGGACCCCCACCATTGGGCTCATAAGAAAAACCCGACTTGGGGTCCTTGGGAATCCCCTGGCTATCCAACGGAGAGGTGAAGGATCTTTTCAAGTACCCAATCGCATCATCGATGGTCGCCGACGCGACATCAAGCCCGTCGTTCTTGGCGCTGCGCAAGGCCATCAACTGCCATATCGAAACCGACAGATCGCTATCGCCTGCATCCGGAGTGTATCGCCATCCACCCCTGGCATTTCCACCCTTCTTAATCCTTTGACTTCGCACGATCAGATCAATCGCTTTTTGACACGCCTCATGCAACTGCTTGTCCATCTCAGGATCCACACCCATCCCAAGCATCTCCGTGAGCATCAACGTGACGATGCCATGTCCGTACATGCGGGAGCCATCGGCAGCCCCAAAATAACCGGACTTGTCCTGCCGTCCCTCCCCAAGCAGGAATCGCAAAGCTCTTGTCATGGCGATCCCTTCGGGAGTCGCATCCGATGGCTGATGACCAACACTGGCCATGGCCATGATAGCAAGTGCCGTCATCGCATTCTCGTGCCCCCGGTCGGTGATCGATCCGTTTGGCTTTTGCTGGGATACCAAATAACCGATCGCTCTATTGACCCCCGCGTCGATCTGATCCTTCTTAAAACTCTCTTGCGCGATGCTTACCGCAGTTCCCCAGAGGACCATGACACCCACAGTCGTGAAAAAGATCATCCAACTGGTTCTTATCAAGCGCATGCTAGAGGTCATCGGCTTTCTCATTGACTTTTTCGAGGATATCCAACAGCACTCGGTCAACTTCGATCCCCTCGGCTTGGGCTTCGAAATTGAGCAATACTCGATGCCGTAGCGCTGGCAGATAGACGCGTCTGACGTCTTCAAAACTAACGTTGTATCGACCATCTAGCAGCGCACGGACTTTGGACGCCAAAGCAATTGTCTGAGCGC
>JAGWZB010000515.1 GCA_018969045.1 Planctomycetota bacterium
TTGATCCTTGCGATTTTTGCAACTGAAAGTTTGCACGGAGAGTGCCAGGTTCGTCTGGATGCATCTTACGCCGTCGATGCCGAGCAGAGGATCTGTGTGATCGATGCCAGCACGCAAGTTGGACGAGACATCAATCGTCTCTTCACCGGTTTCGTCCTGCGTGAATTCGGGCCTGATTCTTTTCGCGTTCAGCGAATCGATCACTACATCGCCCGCCAGCCCCAAGAGGTTCATTCATGAACATCACTCAAGTATGGAAACGGTCGAGTGGGGCTGGCGGTCGCGACATCTCTTGGAATGACATTCTCATCCGTGAGCCATCGGACGTTTACCACGCCCAGGCCAACAAATACCTAAGCAGCCATCGACTATCGGCATTCCGTGAATGTCCGCTTTTGTATCGAAGGTGGCAGCTAGGCGAAGTGGTCGATGAGGATCGACCAGCCTATGTGTTAGGGCGAGCTGCACATTCATTGATTCTTGAAGGCTTAAAAGTCTTTCAGGATCAGTACGTCGTCGGCGGCCCTATCAATCCTCGAACTGGCTTACCGTTTGGCGCAAACACCAAGGCTTTTGCCGAGTGGGCACAGCAGATCGACAAAGAAGTGCTTTCGGAAGCTCAAGCTAAGATCGCCAAGGAAATGAATGATTCCGTTTCTTGTCATCCGCTTGGCGCAGAGCTTCTGGCACGAGGGATTCCCGAAGGGGTGATTCGTGCCGAGTATCGCGGGATCCCTTGCCAGATTCGACTCGATTGGCTGGCACCCGAATACGGAATCGTTGATCTGAAGACCTCGGACAACCTGTCGTGGTTTGAGTCGGACGCACGCAAGTTTCATTACCTGAACCAACTGGCTTTCTATCGATCCGTCGCGGCTCAAGCGACTGGAGAGACGTTGCCTGTGTACCTGATCGCCCCCCGAGGCTTTTGCTTTATGGTGTAGAAGGCATCGGCAAAAGCAGCTTTGCATCTTGCGCTCCAAACCCCGTGTTTATTCAGACCGAAGATGGTCTCGACGAGATCGACTGCGATAAGTTCCCGTTGGCGATGAGTCTATCGGATGTCATGGGCTCGCTCGGGGCGCTTGGTACCGAGCAACACGAATTCCAGACGGTTTGTATCGACAGCCTCGATTGGCTCGAGCGACTGATCTGGGATCGTGTCTGTCAGGACTTCGGCGTCAAAAGCATCGAAAAGGCCGACGGTGGGTATGCCAGAGGTTACATGCATGCTCTGACCTACTGGCGAGAAATCGTCTCTAGCCTGACAGAGCTTCGCAATAAACACAACATGGCAGTGATCCTGATCGCGCACTCCAAAGTTGAAAAAGTCGAGGATCCGCTCACCCCGTCGTACGACCGCTATTCGCCTCGGCTTCACAAGCATGCCGGAGCGTTACTAGGCGAATGGGTCGATGCGATTTTGTTTGCTCACTGGAAGTATCGCACTCGCAGTGAGGATGCAGGTTTCGGAAGAGAGCGAAGCATCGCTGTGCCCATCGGTGCCAACGGAGAGGACCGTGTTCTACGGACCGTTGGTAGCCCCGCGTGGGTAGCCAAGAACCGATTCAATCTCGCACCGGAAATCCCGCTTTCATGGCACGCATTTGCCCAAGGGCTAATGGCAGAACCAGCAGCGCAATAACAACCATCCACTTCCGCGTTAACACTCTTTCAATCTTTCACCCAAACGAGGCAAAACCATGGCGAATCTAACCGGATTTGATGCAAACCAAGTCGAACCAAACTCAGATTACGAGCCAATTCCAGCAGGCAAATATGTGGCGATGATCACCGAATCAGAGCTCAAGCCTACCAAGTCGGGTGCGGGGAATTACCTACAACTGACTTTCGAGATCATCGAAGGACCTTGTAAGGGCCGGCTCGTTTGGTCGCGGCTGAATCTGAGCAATCCAAACCCCATGACCGTCCAGATCGCGCAGCGTGAGTTGTCATCGATTTGCCGAGCCGTTGGAGTCATGACTCCGAGTGATTCGGTCGAGTTGCACAACCTTCCGATGGAGATCTCCGTCAAGTGCAAGAGACGAGATGACACCGGAGATGTGACCAACGAAATCAAAGGCTACTCCCGAAAAGAGTCGGTCAAGGGACAAGCACCGCAGTCATCGACCAATTCCCCTCCCTGGCGACGGTAGTGCCCTGTGTCGTTGGCCGAGTACTTGTGCTCGCCCAACGCGAAAGATTCGAGGAAAGAAATGATCAACGTCGAATTACCGTTTCCACCAAGCATCAACCATCTTTGGCGTCGATTCGGTAATCGCACGTTGCTCAGTAAGCATGGGAGGACATATCGAGCACGAGTCTGTGCATTGCTGCAAGGCATCAAACCTCTTGCTGGCAATCTCAGTGTCATGATCGATATGTATCCTCCCGATCGACGTCGGCGCGATGTGGATAACATTCAAAAAGCATTGCTCGATGCCCTCATGCATGGTGGTGCATATCACGACGATTCGCAGATCTCGAAGCTCTCGATCGAGCGTCGCGAGGTTTTTCCTGGCGGGAAAGTCTGCGTCCGGATCGAGCAATACAACCCGGTCGATTGA
>JAGWZB010000516.1 GCA_018969045.1 Planctomycetota bacterium
ACGGATCCATCGTTATCCCAAGCGCTCCACCTGATCAACGGTGGCACGGTCAGTGGAAAGATCAACCAAGGTCAATTGCTTCAGGCTTGGAAGAAAGATGGTCTAACCCCAGAAGCCATCATTGACCGGATTTATTTGAGGTGCCTATCTCGAAAGCCGACCGAGTCTGAGCGTGCTCGACTCATGCAACTGATCAGCGAGTCAGCAAATCCCGATCAAGGGCTACACGATGTGTTCTGGGCCGTTCTGAACAGCCGGGAATTCATTTTCAATCACTAATTGACACTAACCGATTACGACCTCCGATGCGCACCGATCGATCTGTATACTTTCGCGCTTTGAAACCTGTTTTTGCCGGGGCATTTGCAAGTTCGCTTGCCCTTAGTTCCTTGGCACAAGATGCCGCGAAGATCACGTATGATGATCACATCAAGCCGATCTTTCGCGAGCATTGCGCTTCATGCCACAACAACAATGCCAAGAAGGGTGGACTATCTCTTGAGAGCTATCAAGCGACCATGGCTGGGGGTAGCAGTGGCGAAGTCTTGGTAGCCGGAGATCTCGATTCGTCCAGGCTCTATGCGCTCACAGCGCATAAGGAGCAACCGACGATGCCTCCGATGCAAGACAAAATCGCTCAGGCGAAGATCGATTTGCTAAAGACATGGGTAGAGCAAGGCATGCCGGAAAATAGCGGTTCGGCTATCCGCAAGCCTATGGCAAGCGCCGCTGCGATCAGCGTTGCGGCTGCAGGGCGACCCGAGGGTCCACCGCCTATGCCAGCAAGCGTACTGAAGCAAACACCTTTGTACACCGCCAAGGCGTCTTCGATCTCCGCCTTGGGGGCTGCTCCTTGGTCGCCATTGATCGCAGTCGGTGGTCAGCGGCAGGTAGCACTCTACCACTCCCAAACCGGCCAACTGCTGGGTATCTTGCCGTTTCCTGAAGGGGAACCGCAGTCGATAACCTTTTCCCGAGATGGAAAGCTGATCCTCATCGGAGGAGGTCGACACAGCGTTGATGGATTCGCAGTGCTGTGCGACTTGGCAACTGGCAATCGGATTGCCAAGGTTGGTGATGAGCTTGATATCGTCATGGCGGCCGATATCAGCGATGACAATCGACTCATCGCAGTTGCAGGACCGCAGAAAATGGTTCGTGTTTACGACACGCTCACCGGTGAGCTTAAGTGGGAGCAAAAAAAGCATACCGACTGGATTTACGCAGTCCGTTTCAGTCCAGATGGATTGCTGCTAGCCACGGCGGACAGGGCCGCTGGGTTGGTGATTTGGGAATCGGCAAGCGGCAAGATGTATGCCGATTTGCAAGGCCATAAGAACGAAATACGCTCGCTTGCCTGGAGGCCTGATTCCGGAGCGGTCGTCAGCGCATCGCTTGATGGTACGCTCAAGATGTGGGACATGAACGAGAGCAAGCTTCTAAAGTCTTGGGACGCTCATCCAGGCGGAGCGGCTGCGATCGCCATTGCCAACGATGGGGTCATGGTGTCCACTGGCAAGGATCGCAAGGTCAAAGTTTGGGACGCTGCAGGAAATGCCGCTGGAGAAATGCCTGCGCTGGAAGAGGCTGGCCAAGAGGTCGCCCTCACGGTCGACTCCCAGCATGTCGTCTCGGGTGATTGGCTTGGCAATGTTCGAGTCTGGCTCAGGGCTGATCCTAAGGATGAAAAGAGGCTTGCAGCAAACCCGGTAACTCTGGAGATGTCGATCGCTGCCAACAAAGAACGGCACGTTCAATTGGCGGCTGCGGCCCAAGCTGCCGTTGCAGAGCTGACACAGCAAGCGGCTCAAACCGCTGCAGTTCAAAAAGCAAATACCGATCATCAAGCCTTGATTGCCACCTATGTCGCTTCCATCACTGAGACCACGAACTTGGCAAATCAGTTCAAGGCTACAGTAGACATGTATGCCACGCAGATCCCCGCCAAGCAGGCAGAGGTTGCCAAAACTGCCGAGGCAATTGCAGCCAAGACCGCTCAAGTCAACCAAAGCACTGCGGAGAAGAAACAAGCCGATGATGCATTAGCGGCATTGCAAAAGCAAAAGGAAGGCCAGGTACCCGACCCAGCAGCCTTGGATAATCAGATCGCCGAGGCTGGCAAGGTCGTCGAAGCCAAGGCCGCAGCCCTCACCCAGGCGACCAACGAACTGAACGCATTGAATGCTCAAAAAGCTCAGCTTGACAAAGAAGTTGTCGACCTAACGGCTGCCAATGCAGCAAAGAGTAAAGAGTACGCCGATGCGATGAACAAATTGGCTGAAATCAACAAAACCAAAGCTGCTGCCGACAAACGGATGGAAGAACTTGTCGCCGAACTCAAAGTAGCCACTGACAAACAAGCAGCGGCTCAAGCCAAGTCGGATGCTGCTAACGCTGCAGCCAATGGACTTGCCACAGAAATTGCCGCATTGGAACAGGAATTGGCTCGCTTCAATGGACTTGCTAATGAGTACGCAACCAAAAAAACCGCATTGGAACAAGCGCTCGCTCAGGTCAACGCAGAAGCCCAACCAATCCAAAACAA
>JAGWZB010000517.1 GCA_018969045.1 Planctomycetota bacterium
CTCTCTACCCCATGATACCATCCGGGCATGGCCGGCATCACCACCGCTCCGGCCTGAGCCGCTCGGGTCATGTTCTCAAGCTGAAAGACCGATAAAGGCGTCTCGCGAGGCACAAGCAGCAACTTGCGATGCTCCTTCAAATGAACATCCGCCGCTCGCTGGATTAAATTGTTTCCAGAAGCATGAACCACCCCCGAGAGTGTCGCACCCGAACACGGACAAATGATCATCGCCCTAGTTAAGTAGCTCCCACTGGCAATCGGCGTGAAATAATTTCGGTAGTCATGATACTCCGTCAACTGGCAGCCAACCTCTACCTGTTCGGAGCTCAATGGTGCCCAACGATGCGAATACGTTCCAGGCCAACTGTAGCCGAGCAACGCTCGGATATTGTCACGATCAGGACCAAGCTCAATCGACAACTCCTGCGAAACCACGGCCGCTCCCGATGGGCTCACCAGCAAATGCAAACGCTCCTGCGCTAAAACCAACTGCTGCAACAACCGGGCAGCATAAGCCGCACCGCTAGCACCCGTGATCGCAAGAACTATCGGAAGTCTTGAAGTCGAAGTCATAATCCTCTGGTGCTATTTTTGTCCGATGTAAAGGGTTGCCACCCCAAAAGTCATCGGAATGTAGCGAACCTGCCTCAATCCTACCTCTCGCAACAGATCTGCCATCGACTCCCCGCTGGGAAACTCAGAAACACTCGCCGGAAGATACGCGTAAGCCTCCTTGGAATTCCTTGCCAGCGTATTCCCAATCCCCGGTAGAATCCGCCGGAAATAAAACCCGTAAAGCTGCTTAAGAACCGGAAGAGTAGGCTTGGAAAACTCCAAAATTGCAACCGTGCCGCCGGGTCGACACACCCGCACCATTTCCCGCAAACCCTGCATGGTATCGACCACATTCCTCAAACCAAAGGCAACGCTAACGGTCTGGAACCGATCGTTCTCAAAAGGCAAACTCGTGGTGTCGGCTTCTACAAATGCAAGCCGATGAGTTTCCAAACGCAACTTGTGCTGCTTCTTCCTGGCAAAATGAAGCATTTCACCGCAAAAATCGCTGCCGATTACCTCGGTCCCTGGTTTTAGACGACGACTTGCCGCCAAAGCCAAATCACCCGTCCCGGTGCAAACATCCAAAAACGGCTCTCCCGCCTTAGGACTGAGGATCGATAGGGTCCGCCCACGCCAATACTTGTCGATGTTCAGCGACAAAAAATGATTGAGGAAATCATATCGCGGGGCGATCTCGGCAAACATACGCCGAACCCGCTCGGTCGATTTGTCCAAACTTGACTCAGGCTGATTCACAAGGCTGTTCCTTCCAAAAAGACGGTACTGTTAGCTAACCGTATTTTGGATTCGGATTCAACCCCCGATTCAATGCAAAAGAGAACTAGCTAATTGGCGGGCTTGGGACGTATCGTTTCACCCCGCAAAGGAGTAGGACTGCCCGACGGCAATGTCGTTCCCGGTAGAATCGATGATCCAGAAGGAATCGAGGTACCCGAGGAAATCGGCGAACCTATCGATATGCCTCCAGAGGTCTCCGAGATGCCAGAGCTCATCGGTGTCTCGTAAGAACCGATTACCGTCTCCCCATATCCGCCATAGTTGGCACTCTCGGTGCAACCTTGGCATCCATCGGCTTGAGGTGCCGAAGGATCACAACTAGCATCGCAAGGTGCACCCATGTTCGTCGCCCCATGCAAACAACTCTTGAATTTACCCAAAATCCCGGGCCGCCATGTCCCACAGGTGTTGCATCCTGTGAACGCTAAGGCCAATGCTGCTACGGCTAGTGTGGTTCGCTTCATCATCTTTCTCCTTGAGGAATTCGCAAAACTTGCGGTCGAAAGACTCTTCGACGGGCAACTCTACGCCAATATTCCAAGTGTGCAAATCGTCACAAGAAAATTTTCGACATTCTCGAAAGTTTTTCTAACGCTCACAATCCAACTAGGTGTTAGAGTTTCGCGAATCGATTCAGAGAATTGCTCAATTTTCCTGACGATACATGCCACATCAAGCAGAACCTCGCGGGTATTCCCTTGACCGAAACCTCTCCCTCACTGAAACCCCTGATCGCTTTCAAGCAGTCTTATCCGATCGAGCGATTGTGGGTCGGACTACACTCGGCTCTGCTGATCGCGACTTCTTGCTTGGCGAATTGGCCACCTGACAAACAATCCGTCGATACCAAGCTTCAAAAATTGGAATCATCAGCCTCCAAGCACCGTTTTGTGTCTGCTCCCTTCACACCAGAAACACCAACGGCATGGACCGAACCACAAGTCAACTCGCATGAGGACTCGGATGTTCCATGCCAAGTGATCGATCCGGGAATTTCTGAAGTCTGGGAGATTTCTTCTAGGCACATGGCGGATCGATTCGGCTGCATCAATCCACTGAACCCAGGCTTGAGAGCCAAAAGATACACGCCTACAGGATGGCAACCTCAAGCACTCGATGATGCACTAATCAGCGACGACCGATTGGTGATCGTTTATGTCCATGGAAATTTCATGGAAACCAA
>JAGWZB010000071.1 GCA_018969045.1 Planctomycetota bacterium
CGATTTCGACCAATCGTACGACAACCGCTCCTGGCTCGACCCATTCTCCCACCCTCTTTTCGATGGCGACAACCATTCCCGAGACGGGAGCAAGTACCTTGTGCTTTTGGAGCATGTCTTGAAGCTGCTGGTTTTCGATCTGTATTTTATTAAGTTCAAGCTCCGCGATCTTTTGGGCATGGATCGCACGATCGATTTCCAGGTTGGCGCGATCTCGAACGAGTTTAAGTCGATCCAACTCCGCAGGAGGATAGACATCGTCAATGCGTTTATTGGCTTCGACGGCTTGTACATATTCGTTTTCTGCAACGGCAAAGTTTTTGCGAGCAACATCGATGTCGATATTGTTTTCGAAGTTTTTCTGGGCTACCTCCATCGATACACCGGCCCGTTTGAGTTGCAACTGGGTTGTGTTCGACTCGATGGCAGCCAAAGGCGAGCCGAGTCTGACTCGATCTCCTTCGCGAACCGACACCTCGCTCAGCAGACCTTGAACCTGAGCGGCTACGGAGGTTATTTCAACCGTTTTTAGAATGGCGGACTCTACGTTCAAGGCAGAATCGGCAACTGGGCTTTGCGCTTTGGCAAGAGGGCAAAGCAGCAGCAGGCTCCAAAGGGTAGCCGATCGCCAGATACTTTGTGCAATCACCCTGGATGCATGGATTCGGTCAAGGCAAATGGCGTTCATGGTGGTTTTTTAGGTTTCGGTCAAAGGGATCGGACTGGGTGGGGAAACTAGCCAAAAACGTTTTTGTAAAAACTCAACCATGGGTCGACTCCAAATGAACCAAAGGGGTTGTCGACCACAGGCGATCCGAGTGTAGGCGACAGCACCGATAACAGGTTGATCGATTTGCTGGACGTCTACATCGGCCATCGCAATCCTGCTGGGGCCCAGTGTCGGTTGCTGGTCGACTTCCTTGGCAATCGCATTCAAGGTCGCCTTTAGGCGTTTGCCAGTGGAATTCTCAAGCCCCCAGTCGATTGGAATAGGACCCTGTTCCAGGGCTTTTTGAATGTAAGCGCCATCGCGATCGGCTACCAAAAGCCTTAGTCTCCAAGGTCCATGGATCTCTGCGATTCGGAACAGCACATCCCCTCTTTGCAAAGGGCGATCGTTTAGCTCACGCCTCAAATCCCCACCGACGACCACGCCTTGGATGGGTGATTTGAGCAGGAGTTCCCCTTGCTGAATCTTTAGGAATGCCACTTTTTCTTTGGCTTGCTTTTCCTGGATCTCCACCAATTTCAAATCTGCTGATAATCGTGTTTGGCTGGATGGGTCCGAGGAGGTCGATGACAATTGGTTCACTGCGATACGAAGTCCGTTGCGTTTTTCTTCAAGCGCACTTGCTTGTCCCAACGCCTCCTGGCTTTGCAATTCAAGCGATGGTGATCTCAGTTGAACAAGTGGTTGATCTGGATTTACAGTTTCCCCTTCATTGACCAGTAGCTCTTCAATAAAACTATCTGCACTGGCATGAATAAACCGTTGCTGGATCGGCTCAAGGTAGGCAGGAGCTTGGATGTAAAAAGGGAATGGGATCATGGAAATGCCAACCAATCCAGCCAAACCCACAAGCCCTAATGCCTTTTTGCTCAGATACTTAGAATGCGAACTTGCAGGAGCCTTGCGGAGAGTTTGTTCTTGGATGCTCGCTGGGACATGAAGCCATCGATTTTGATTTTGCCATGCGTGATTGAGCATAGGAACAAGGCTCGATGCTCGCTGTAGGCGTTCGATCATCCCAGTCGAATCGGACCATTCGACCAAAATTCCATACTCATCTACGGGAGGCGTACTGGGCCATGGAAGGAACAATCGGTAAGCGGGAGATTGAGGTGATCCATCGCTGGAGTTCCAGAGTTTCGGCTGACGATCAGATATCAAGTCGCCCACCGATGCTTGGAGTTCTTTAACCACGGTTGAGTTTGGATCGATCGAAGCCACACCGCTGCAGGCGATCATAGAACTACTTGGATCGCGTTTGATGTAAAAAGAGACTCGGTCGGCTTGGAGTGTTTCCCGAAGGCCTTCGACAACCCCACGATGAAGCTGCAGATGGCTTTGCGCATTGGAAAGATCTTGGCAACGACTTACAGAGTTTTTCCAAAGACCAACGGATCGTGAATTCTCGACGTACAGCTCGCGGACTTCGCAGACTTCGGAAAAAGCTGCCATCAAGCTCTCTGCCTGAGATCGCTGTGAAGAATCCAGAGGGGTTTCGAAGTGTGCAAGCAAGGCCATCGGCTGCCCTGGGTTGCTTCTGGGAAAACGGGAAGTGATCCAGCGCTGGTTATCTCTTGCACCCAGATGATTGGACTGCTGCATCGCATCGTTCGGGAACGCGAGCGACAATCCTTCTTCGATAGTCGCTGGATCAAGACTGGATCCATCGCGAAGGATCACAAGCGGTTTTGACTCGGTTTTTAGGGCCAGCAGGACGCACTGGCATCGCAGGATTGGCAATAGAGCTTGGATCAATCGTCTGTAGAAGAGGTTATCAGAATCACCGCCTCTGGCCATCGATTCCAGTTCGCTGAGAACCCAGTCGGTGTTTTCGATCGAGGCATCAGACATCGTGAATCGCTAATTGGTCCAATACGGTTCGGTGAATCGGTCTTCTTGAAAAAGCACTGCGGGTTTGTTCCCAAGGGATACCGACCGGGAGTTCAAAGATGCTAGCAAATCTAGGTATCGGAGGGATCGGAAAAGGCTTGGATTGCTTTTCGGCGATACTTTGATCCTTTAGTGCATTAAGCATCAAGGCTACCGAGTATGACGGTCGAAACCAAGACTGTTTATTTGACGAATGTATAGCTTGGTCCGTTTATTATGGCACCCACCACACAAAACGACAATCGATTCGGGGCTGGATTAGCAGTCGCTGGGGCGTCTGGATTGAATCGTCGAGTTTTCCGATGGGTGCTTGCAGGCTGTGCTGCAGCTTTTCTCAGCGGACAAGGCTGTACACACTCGAAGAAGTTTCAAGCAGGTCAGACTGCAGGCCAGCAAACGGCTTCGGAATTCCTCGCTCAATTGGTCAGATCCGACCCTCTGCGATCTGAGTGCATGCCTGAATACCAGGAGCCTTTTGGGCCCATGGATATCGATGTCAGCACACTGACACCTGAGCAATTCCACGGAATGAGTTTGCAGGATTGCATCGCATACGGTGTTGCCAATTCCAAGTTGATGCGAGACTTGGGAGTAACGGTATTGCGTACTCCGCAGTCTCTTGTTTCCACGGTGGACCCTGCGGTTGTTTACACCGATCCGCGCATAGGTGAAGAGGCAGCGCTGAGCGCTTTTGATGCGAATGTATTTGCATCGAGTATCTACGAACACAACGATCGGGGCTACAACAACAACTTTTTTGGACGCAACGGTCTTTTCAGGCAAGACTTGAGCACGACGCAATTTGGAGTGAGCAAACGATCGGCGACCGGTGGTCTTTACACGCTTAGGGATGTGAAGATTTTCGATCGGAACAACCAGCAGTCCAATCGTTTTGGTCCTTACACCTGGGATAGTTTCCTGGAGGCCCAAGTTCGACAGCCGTTGATGCTCGGAGCGGGCTCGGAATTTAATCGCATTGCAGGTCCAGGTGCGCAGCCAGGCCAACTCAACGGCGTGTTGCTTGCGCGCGTCCGCACCGACATCACGCTGGTCGATTTTGAACGTTCGGTTCGAGACTTTGTCGCCGAGATTGAAAACGCCTATTGGGACTTGTATTTCGCTTATCGGGATTTGGATTCTAAAATTGAAGCCCGAGATCAAGCTTTGAGGACTCTGAATAAGTTGGAGCTCAAAAAGGACCAAGGGATAATTGAGAAACAGCAGGCGCTGGAACAACTCTGGCGATTCGAATCCGACGTGGTTGATTCGTTAAATGGCAGGCCCTTGGATGGCACCAGGTCCAACAATGGATCGACTGGAGGTACGTTTCGAAGTACCGGTGGAGTTCGCATTTCAGAGCGTCGACTCCGATTGATTCTTGGAATGCCGATCAATGATCAGAAATTGCTCTATCCTTCGGACCAACCGAGCTTAGCTCAATTGGATTTCGACTGGGAAGCTTCTATTTCCGAGGCGCTGACCCGACGAGAAGAACTAAGGCGTCAACGGTGGGTGATCAAACAACGGGAATTGGAGTTGATTGCCAACAGAAATTTCCTGAAGCCTCAACTTGACGCTATCGCTGCTTACCGGATCCGTGGTTTTGATAGCCAGTTCAACACACCATTGGATAACGATTTCCAAGAATGGTCCTTGGGTTTAGACTACTTGATGCCTCTGGGCTACCGCAGGGGACACGCAGCGGTTCGCCATACGCAACTGTCCTTAGCTAGGGAATCGCAGGTTCTGCAGGAACAAGAGCGTGCTGTTCACTTCGGTTTGAGCAACGCGGTCAACGAAGCTAAGCGCGCTTACGAGAACCTGATCATCCAGCGCAACCGCTTCGAAGCCGTCCAAGGTCAAATCGCAGGTCTAGATGCGCGGTACAGGACAGGACAAGTTGAACAACTTTTTGTTCTTCTGGAAGCTCAACGAAGAAGTCTCGAAGCGACCATTCGCTACCATCAATCCGCCGTTGAGTATCAACTGGCCGTTAGAAATGTCAATCTCGAGCGTGGTACACTGCTGTCCTATTGCAATGTTTTCCTGAACGAATCTCCATCGACGGATTTTATCGTTTCACAGGGTATCCAGCGAGCGGGAAACCACGATGCTACCACCGCACCTCATTACCGAGATCCTGTGATTGCAACTCCAACAGGGGTGCTATCGCCTAATGCTCTCGACGCGACTCGGTAGAAGTGCAACGACTCGATAGCCGCGAAATGGTCTTGTTAGCGGCTGGCGACGGAGTGGAAACCTCGATCCCTAAGCACTGCCGCTGCATTTGGTCGCACGAACGCAAAACTCAACCGACTAACTCTCACTGGGAATACTACCCCTTGGGATGTCGAAGGAATCCAGTTGACAAGGCTCTCTTCTTTGCGAGTTCCAATGGTCACAAGCAGATCCATCGGATTGTACCAAGGCAGGATACCAGAAAGCCCGTCGGACGAGCCGATGCCGGTTGTGTTCTGATCCTCCCGGCTGATTTGTGTTAAGAGCTCACCAAATCCCCGATTCAATTGGCTCAGTAACCAATCTGGGCTTGTTGTTGAATCTGTAAGGACAAAGCAGATTCCGTCGACGCTACTCAAGCGATCAAACCATCGGATGTGACAATTCTCTAACCAAGCACGCTTGGGGATCGCGATGGGAGCAAGCGTACTGCTTGGGTCGACCGCAGGAAATATTGGGTACCAAGAGATATTGGAAGGGTTTGCAACTCCAAGTTTTGAAAAACTTGCGATGGCAAAGAAGTCTAGGTTGGATAAGTAGAAATCACTCAGAAACGACTCACCTGGCGCTGGAGGACGGGACCAATTATAGAGTCTCTCAAATCGTGTTGCAGCCGAAGTGCTCGATGGTCCCATCGATGTATGAAACAGATCCAAACAGGCTGCAGAGGTCCGCTCTTCCAGCGAACTGTGGACGGAGTAATTCGTTGGAACCCCGTGCGAATCCATATACGAATGAGAACCCGCAGAGGAGCCATACGCAGATTCTGCGTTTGCTGGTTTTTGAGTTGGTGTAGAAGCAGGATAACTGGAAGAACCTCTCCGGACTGAGATTGAGGATCCCGCCTGAGTCCCCCACTCCTCGTTGCTCGATTCCCAAGCGACTTCAAACACACTCTTTCCTGCAAAGATTCGACACGGCTGACTCAGCGTTTTCTCAGGTGTTATGGAGTCATCGAAGACCTTGGTTCCATTGCGGCTGTTTAAGTCCTTTACAAAATAATCAGAGGATCGGTTGCAGATCTCGAAGTGCTTCGATGACATATAGTCATCCTCGCAAGCTACATGGGACGCAGCAGTTCGACCAACCACAAGGGATTCCCCTGGCGGGATGATTACGCGTTGGCCCTTCTTCTGGCCGTCGACCACCAATAAAATTAGATTTCTTGTGGATTGGTTCAAGGTACGTACACCGCGTGGTTGTAAAACAGACACAACTAAACCTTCAGTATGCAAGAAACTCTAACTCTCGTCCAGTTTTTCATGATTCATCTGAAGAATAAGTCCTGTTTTCAAAACAGAAGGCTGCTTTTTGGAAAGTGAGGACCAAACTGACCAACCCTGCACCCCTACGAACCGGACTTTCCGCATCTTTGCAAAAACCCACAGAAAACTCAGTAAACATCCAGCCCCGATGTCCGATATCAGACTTAGTCGGAGGTCAAGGGCTTAGATTGCTCGAGCCTCTCCCCGGTTTTCTGTCGTTTGTTTGGCTCCATTTCGGAGAACACCATGAATTCTGCGAACTTCAAATCGAGATACGCGGGATCTAATATTCTCGGAATTCAGTTTCATATACCAACAAATGCGTTAGAAATAGCCGGGTTTCTCCTTTCGACGATCGCACTCTCGGCGAGTTTGCTCGCACAGCCCCAACCCGACACATCGGATATCGATGCATCGGCCTCGAAAGTCAAAATTGCCCGCTTTTTATCACTGCCGCCGATTCCAGGAGTGCCCGTCCAACAGGGCTCCGTGGAAATGGCCTCAGGAGCTTTACCCATAGCCGGTAGATTCCTACCTATCCCGCCATTAGATAGTCTGCCGCCAGCACCAGATGGCCTCATCGAATTGGCCAACAGCGAAGATCCGAAATCTCCCAAAAACTTGGAACAAAAGAACATTGTCGGAAGCGATTCTGTCAAAGAACTTCGAGATTCTTCCGGTCCGGAAGTTCTCTCCAAACCCCTTGTTCCCTTTGACATTGTCCAAAAAGTGAAGGCGAAAGATACCGTCCCCCAGGGCAATCAAGATCTGGTATCCCATCCAGATCCTAGATACTTCAAACATTGGCCGGAAACTAGCTCGCAATGGACCTCGCCCGCATTCTGCTTCAAACCCCTCTACTTCGAACAAACCAACCTAGAACGCTATGGCCTTGGGTATCCATGCCCAACCAATGCACTGGTCTCTGGAACTCGTTTCTTCGCCGACGCAGCTCTCTTGCCGTTCCATGCGCTGCGCCAACCCCCACATTCCTGCCAGTGCACACTCGGCCACCGCAGGCCCGGTGATTGTAACCCAATCCTGCGCTGATTCCCCCCCTTTGGTGTGTTGGAAGGGGTTTTCTGTCTCTGAAGGCCCATTGGCTTACCACGTCGTAACGGCTCGAAGACCGTCATAATCGTTCGAATCGTTTTTCTTGACCTGCGGCAACTTTTTTAGCCTGTTGGCATCTAAGGTTTATTCGTTCGAACACGAATGTACCGTACAAACTATAGTTGACTCGTTGTCGTCCGGCCCAAAATTGCTTTGCAAAAGTGTCGGTCAGCGGGTTGTCGTTTCTCGATCGATCGTTTCCCTGTCCTGCCGGTCCGGTGCATCCCATGCTAAAGGCCTTCTCCAAGTCCATTTCGAAGTCGATCTTAGCGTTCGTTAAGGGGCAATTGAGAGCCCTTCGCCGCAAAGCACTTCAGCAGGTGATCTGCTCTGGGTTCCAACGCCTCGAACCACGTCGAGTGCTTACCGTCCAAGGCGTCTTCGACGCGATCAGCGGGAATCTGAGTGTCAATATCACTCCCGGTGGAGTTACCGACGCAACTCTTGGAGCCTTGAACGCGTCTGAGTTTTACCTTGATGTCAACGGAAACAGCAGTTTCGATTCCGGCGAGCTCTACGGAGCAAAAGCAGATCTGAAAAACATTTTCGTGACCGGTACGTCAAGTGCACTTGGCAATATTGGAACCTTCACTTGGAAGGATCACCAGGAGTCAACCTTTCAACTCGGTCAGATTTTCGCATCCGATCTGGCGAAAATTTCTCTGGACCTTCTTGCCAAAGTCTCTGTGGCTCAGGATTCGAGCCTTCAAGCCTCCGAATCCATCGCCATCCACAATTCGCAGTCTCCAATCAATCTGGCTGGCAATCATTTGACCTTTGCCAACGGCTTAAACCTTGATGCCTCCGAGAATAATGCTTCGATTTTTATCAACCTAGATTACACCCTAACGGTTCAACACAATGCGTCGTTGAGGGCAAACCTGGGGACGGTCCATTTAAGCGATATCGATGCAAATACGATCGAAGTCTATGCAAGAGATGGAATTTTCGATTCGGATTATGGTAATGACTCCATCGATATTCGTGCCAATGAGGTCCTATTAAGCGCTTCGACCGGATCGATCGGTGGGCCTTTGACCAACATTCTCTCTGCTGACATGGCAATGACGAACCAAAATGCCATCGAGATTGCAGCCCGCACACCCGGAAATCTCAATTCAACATTGGTTGCTACACAAGGGACGGTTTCGATTCATTCATCGGAATTCCCCACCTCTGTTGATACCAACAAACTTTGGATCTCATCAGACTCCCAATTGGATGCCTCCGACCTCAGTGGCCTATCCAGTAGGATCACGGATCTTGCTCTGATCTCCAATCCCACTTCATCCACATTACACGGGATCGTCAATCTTCCGAACTTCCTTTCGGTCACAGGAGATTTGAGAATCCAAGCCCATGAAGTAACTGCGTCGGACTCAACGATCGACCTTCAAGCAGATCGAGTCCTTTGGAATACTCGTCAAGAAGCAGCATTTTCAATCACAGCCAATCAACTGGACGCTGAATCCCAAGCCTCTATCCTGATCCACTCCGATCAGGCCCTAAGGATCACGGACTTAAATAGCAACCAAATTGGCCTAAGCGGTTCGGGTAACATCACGATATCGAGCAAGGAGGTGCTTTCGATCGATAGTCGCATTAGCACTTCGTCGGCAGGCTCGATTGTCTTGGAATCTCCAAAGACGATCACCCTTGGTGCCAACGCGACGTTCAATACCGACAACGCCAACCTGGGCGTTTTTAGTGGCCAAGACATCCTCGTTGGCAGCCTCCAGGCTGGTAGCGGTCAGGTCTTTTTGAGCGCTTCGGGGAGTGTTCTTAGGCACACCCCTAGCAATACGGCGACCAATATCACCGCTTCGAGTGTTTCGATCAAGACCGACGGTAGTATCGGCAGACCGGACACCATGAACCCGAGTTTTAATAACAACCAAAACGCCATCATCATCAATGCGACCACTCTGAGTGCACAGGCTGGAGACTCGATTTATATCCGGGATACCGATACGCTCATCGTCGATCGTATCACGACTAGCCTTGCTCAGGTCACCTTCAATTCCTCGACGGTTGACCGGACACAAACGCTTGAAGATGTCACCACGACGGGAAGAAATGGGAACGTCAAATTACAGACCACCGTCGGTGACTTGACGATCAACCCAGGTACACCTGTTAGCCAGGGCATCAGTGCCCATGGCAGTGGAGATATTCTGTTGCAAACGGGCAACTCTGGATCGGTGGTCTTGAATGCGGACATTGTCACCCAAACCGGGGATGTCACTGTGCTTAGCAGCGGAGTTTTGGATGTTTCGGACCGGATCAAAACCTCCAGGCCTGGGACTATTTCCTTGGTTTCTGAATCGGCAATCACGGTCCGCCAACTGACGACCAACCATTCGGATCTTTCGGTCGTGAGCACCCGAGAAATCATCGTCGGTAGGATCGATGCAGGGACCGGTTCGGTTATTTTGAATACTGGCAGGACGATCAACGATCTGGATTCTAGTACCGCAACGACCAATGTGATTGCGTCGAATCTATTGTTGCAAGCCAGCAACAGGATTGGCAACGACACTGGCCAAGGGACCAATCGGGGTCCTTTGACGACACAAGTCGACAAACTCTCTGCGATTGCATCAGGTGGTATCTATATCCAGGAAAAAGATGGAGTGACCATCGATAGAGTCTCTGTGTCGGTAAACCGAGTGAACTTTAACTCCTTGTCGTTTGTTCAGAAGGTGGAGTTAGAGGATCTTACCACGCTGTCCAACGGATCGATTCTGCTTCAGAGTTTAAACGGGGATATTGTTGTCAATTCTGGACTTTCAGGGACTTACGGGGTCAATGCCCACGGCACAGGAAACGTCTTGTTGCAAACGCTAAACGGTGGGACGATCATCACCAATTCCAATATTCAGTCTGGCAGTGGGCATATCACACTATCGAGCAAAGCCGACTTGGTGATCGACCAGAAACTTCGAACCTCTGGACCTGGGACGATTTACTTAGAGAGCCAAGGGGATCTGTATCTAAATTCTCTAACGACCAACGACACCAACCTTGGAGCTTTCGCTACCGGGACTATTTACCTTGGGAGCATCGAAGCTGGATTGGCGAATGTGTCATTGCAAGCTGGCGTCAACATCTCTGACAATCCAGGTCTTGTAAATCCAATCCACGTAGGTGCTTCGAAACTGACGATGATCGCCTCAGAGAAGATTGGTGATCAAGATACTGGGAATTCCCCGGATAGCAATTCCAAGGCGATTCTAACCCAGGTCACAGGTCTATCGGCTCGATCGGGCAAGGGTACTTATGTCCAGGAACTCAATGGAGTGACGATTGAGTCGATCAGCAATCCCCTCCAGCAGGTCACCTTCCTAGGGGGCGTTATCAACCGAACCCAGAACCTGGAGGATCTCTCCAGTACCAACGGTGGGCCGATCAAACTTCAGAGTCTCACAGGGGACATCTTGGTCAATCCCGGGACCGCTGGCACCAACGGAATCAGCGCCAATGGATCTGGAGATATCCTATTGCAAGCCATCCGCGGAAGCATTGGGTCGAGTGCCCCTATCGTAAGTGGTACCGGTCACATCAGCCTCGATGCATCGGGGACAATTGGTGTTACCTCGGTGCAGACTGCCGGATCTGGAACTATCTATCTATCTGCTGGATCGAGCTTGACCGAGCAATCGATCGTCACCGCAGGAGGAGATATTCAAATATTCACCGCTGGAGATCTGATCCTCGGTAGAATCAATGCTGGAAGTGGTCGAGTTTACCTGCAGTCGGCAGCAAACATCCTTGATCCAAACACCACGACCAACTCCATCAATATCACAGCAAGTGCGCTTGCCATGAAAGCCTTGGGCAAGATCGGTGATTGGGACAGAGATTCGATACCCGAGAGCGTCAATCGAAATGCGATAGGAACGCAAGTGGGTACGCTCTCGGCGCAATCTACCTCTGGCATTTACATCCAGGAATCCGATGCAGTCACCATCGACACCGTCACGGTAACGGCTCAGAAGGTCCATTTCAATTCGACTCGGACTTCGCAATCACAGTCACTCGAAGATCTATCGACCACAAGCAACGGACCGGTAAAACTCCAAAGCCTCGCGGGGAATATCGTCGTCAACGCAGGGTTCAGCGGAGGTGGCGGAGTCGATGCAAACGGCAACGGGGATGTTTTAATAGAATCCCTGGGTGGAAATATCACCACCACAGCGGCCATCGCGAGTTCCACTGGCAATGTCACGATTCATGCAACTGGAGATATAAAGCTTGGGGGACCGGTCCAGACCAACTCAAGCATAACGATCCATTCGGGTGCAACCACGACGCTTCAATCGATTAGCACTGGAGGTAGCAACCTGCAAATCATCTCTGGAGGGAAGTTGATTCTTGGGACAATCGATGCTGGGACTGGCCGAGTGTACTTGCAAGCCAACGGAAATATCGAGGATGCAGACACCACCAGCAACTCAACGAATATCACCGCGAGTGCACTTGCCATGAGGGCCACAGGTTCGATTGGGAGTTCGGACCTGGATTCAACAGACCCGACTACCAATCGCAATGCCATCGGAACCCAGGTAGATGTTCTCGCAGCGCAATCAACCGATGGGATCTACATCCAGCAGACAGGATCGGTCACCATCGATAGTGTTTCGATCCAGACCGTTCGAGTGAATTTTAATTCGACACGCACTGGTCAGTCCCAGGGGCTTGAGGATCTGACGACCATTGGTGACGGATCGGTAAAGCTACAGAGCCTCTCAGGAAATATTGTTGTTAATCCAGGGACGGCCTCATCCAACGGGATCACCTCCAGCGGATCGGGAGATATCCTTCTTCAAACGCTAGGTGGAGACATCGCATCCTTTGCACCGATAGCCAGCGCAGCTGGTTTCATTACGTTGGACTCCTCCGGAGAAATGAGGCTTGTATCGACGGTGCAGACCCAAGGCGACGTAACACTGTTATCGGGCAAAGCCATGCGGCTTGAATCGACCATTACGGGCGACAGCAATAGGATGATCGTCTCAGGTGGCGACCTTACTCTTGGCACCATCGATGCGGGCAAGGGTGCTGTTTATTTGCAAGCCACGGGAAACATCAAGGACTTTGATACCAACACTGGTTCAGCGAACATCATCGCTGCGGCTTTGGCGATCAAGGCGACGGGGAGAATTGGTGATCAAGATGTTGATTCACTGATTCCTAGCACCAATAAGAATGCGATTGGTACACGTGTAAGCATTCTTGCGGCTGAATCGGCAACGGGGATTTACATCCAAGAAGCTGACGGGGTAACCATTGACAAGGTATCGGTATCGACGGATCGAGTTCACTTCAATTCATCCCGCTCCGGCCGATCCGAATCGTTGGAGGATCTTACCAGTAAAAACAATGGTTCAATCAAGCTGCAAAGCCTCGAAGGAAGTATCGTGGTAAATGCTGGAACCTCAGCAACCAACGGTGTTTCAGCCCATGGCAGTGGCGATATCCTGCTTGAGACAGTCAAGGCGGGAACGATTGTGATCAATTCCGATGTCCAAAGTGGTTCTGGGCACATCACGTTAAACGCCAAAGATGCGATGACTGTGAGTGATCGCTTGCGCACAAGCTCACCTGGAACGATTTACTTGGCTTCTGCTTCGGATATCACTATTGATTCTCTAGTGACCGGTACCAGCACGCAAGTCCTTTCTGGAAATCATATCAGACTAGGTCGTATCGAGGTTGGAGCCGGAAGCGTGTACCTGCAAGCACAAGGCGATATCACGGATGCCGACGCCAGCGGCAATTCCACCAATATCATTGCAGATTCCTTGGCGATGAAAGCAGGTGGTACGATTGGCAGCAGGGACCTTGATGCTTTCCCAGTTTCAGTCAATCGCAATGCAATAGGGGTTCAGGTTGCGAAACTCGCAGCGCAATCGTCTGAGGGCATATATATTCAGGAGTTAGACGGAGTTCAGATCGGATCTGTACAGGTCTGGGCCGATCGAGTCTACTTCAATTCCACCAGAGCCACGCAGTTGCAGTCTTTGGAGGATCTAACGACCACCCAAGACGGCTCGATTAAATTACAGAGTCTTTCAGGTGATATCCTCGTGCATTCAGGCACGGTTGGCACCATCGGTATTAAGGCCGCTGGCCGTGGTGATGTTCTCCTTGAGTCCCTCGCAGGAGATATTACCTTGAGTGCCCCGGTCGTAAGTGGGACCGGTCATATCACATTGGACGCAAGGGGATCACTCCATTTGGACGATGCCATTTCGATAGGATCCATGGGGTCGGTATCTCTAACGTCTGGAGAAACCACCTTTGTCGACTCGATAAGCACTGCGGGCGGAAACATCCGTATCGTCTCAGGAAAAGATATCGTCTTGGGAACCATCGATGCTGGCCTAGGGCGAGTCTATCTCCAAGCGACTGAAGATATCAAAGACGCGGACCTGAGTACCAATACCACGAATGTTATTGCAGATTCTCTGGCGATGCGTGCCTTGGGCAAGATTGGCAATGCCGATCCGGATTCTCCCATGGGCAATATCAATCGCAATGCTATTGGAACTCGAGTCGCGTTTCTTGCAGCGCAATCCACCAACGGAATCTACATTCAAGAGTCCGACGGATTGTCTGTGGACTCAGTCTCTGTGTCGACCGATCGCGTGAACTTCAACTCGTCAAGAACTTCCCAAGTAAAAGCGATGGAGGACTTGGTAACAACCGTCAATGGCCCTATCAAATTGCAGAGCCTTGCAGGCGATATTTCTGTCAATGCAGGCAGTTTGGGTACTGGGGGGATATCCGCTAACGGTCGAGGTGACCTGCTCTTGGAGACGGTTCATTCTGGTTCGATTTTCATCAATGCGTCGGTAAAAAGCGATTCGGGCCACATCACACTTAATTCGAAAGAAAATATAACCGTGACCGATCGGTTGGTTACCTCCGGTAGCGGAGAGATCTATTTGAGATCGGGTATAGACGCATCGACGGGAAATCTGAAAGCCCAAGGCAATATCGCTGTTTTCTCAGGAAGAAATATCTTCTTGGGTAGTATCAATGCTGGTGACGGAAGAGTTTGCTTGGAAGCTGGAGAAAACATTCTGGATGCAAACAGCACGATCGATTCGATTCACATCTTCGCCTCTGCGCTTGCGATGAAAGCAGGATCCAAGATTGGAACGCCGGACCTGGGTAATTTCGAGGACATGAATCGCAATGGCATCGTTACCAGCGTGGATCTGATCGCGGCCGAATCATCAGGTGGTATGTACATTCAGGAAACCGACGGAGTGATTGTTGACAAGGTTTCCCTAGTTGTTCAGCAGGTGAACTTCAACTCGTCGATAACAGTTGACTCAAAGACACTCGAGGATTTGACCACGACAAAAGATGGATCGATCAAGCTGCAGAGTGTAACTGGGGATATCATCGTCAAAGAGGGTACGGCTGGTAGTTACGGGGTTCAGGCCGATGGTGTCGGTGATGTTCTCTTGCAAACGCTTATCAGCGGCACCGTGGACCTACAAGCTCAGGTGCGATCCGCAAACGGTGACATCACCATAAATGCGTTCGATGTCTTGGAGGTTCAGGATTATCTGCGCACGCAAAGTCCGGGGAAGATATACCTCGCGTCTCAAAAAGATGTGCTCTTGCATTCGTTAAATACAGGCAACACAGATCTTGCAGTTGTTGCTCTTAGAGATATTGAGTTGGGATTTGTCCAGGCTGGGACTTCAAGCGTTTACCTCTCGGCGATCAGAGATATTTTGGATATGGATCCATCGAGTGATTCGGCCAATGTATCTGCTTTTGCACTTGCGATGGTTGCTGGAAAAAAGATTGGTGATTCGGACTTGGATTCTGCAGCCAACATCAATCGGCATGCAATCGGAACTCGCGTCGATCAATTGGCAGCCCGTTCGGCAAACGGTATCTATATTCGAGAATCCGACGGACTGACCGTGGATGCAGTCTTGATTGCGACTTCCAAAGTTCATTTCAATTCATCGCAGCAAGATGAGTTGCAGATCGTCGAGGATTTGACAACGACGACAGAGGGGCCGGTTAAACTACAGAGCGTCGCTGGAGATATTCGGATCCAACCGGGCCAAGTCGGACCCATTGGGATTTTAGCCGCCGTCTCTGGGGATGTCCTTTTACAAACACTCAACAGCGGTACGGTAATTCTCAATGCTGTGATCCAGACCGAACTGGGAGATGTGACGATCCATACCAAAGATGCGTTGGTGTTAGACGACAAGATACGAATCGGTGGACCTCCTAAACGTGGTACTATCTACTTGGCATCGAGCCAAGGAGTGACGATCCAATCATTAACGACCAACGACTCAAGTCTTTGGGTTGAATCGGGTTCCGATATTGTTCTAGGAACTATCCAAGCGGGCTTTGGCGGAGTGTATCTGGATGCAAAACAAGACATAGTTAGCGGCGCAGTAGCATCGACCGTGAACGTTTCAACACGAAGCGTTCTAGCGATCCAAGCAGGTTCTCAAATCGGCCCCATAA
>JAGWZB010000518.1 GCA_018969045.1 Planctomycetota bacterium
TGACGGATGGAATGGTCACAAGATCTATCCGGCCATGAAAGCCATGGATCCGGATTTTGTCGTTCACGCAGGCGATATCGAGTACTACGACAAACCCGATCCCTGGGCGATGACGATCCCACTGATGCGCTTCAAATGGGCTCGAATCTTCTCGCTACCCAGCAATCGAGATTTCTATAACCGGACTACGACTTATTTCATCAAAGATGATCACGATACTCTCGCCAACGATTGCTGGCCCGGAAAGATCTATGGCGCAGTGAGCTTTGAACAAGGGGTGAAGCTCTTCAACGAGGAACAATTTCCAAGCAAACCCGAGCGTTACCAAAGCGTCTCTTGGGGCAAGGATCTTCAAATCTGGATCTTAGAAGGACGCGATTACCGTAGTCCCAACTCCATGGCCGATGGCCCAAACAAGACGATTCTTGGAGCCCAGCAGAAAGCTTGGTTGTTCAAAACACTCAAAGAGTCGCAAGCTTCTTTCAAATTGATCTGCACCCCAACTCCCATCGTCGGACCCGATCGGGACAACAAGAAAGACAACCATGCCAATGACGTCTTTGCGCATGAAGGAAGCGAAATCCGAGAATTCTTGGCAACCGTCCCGGGGGTCATTCTCTGCTGCGGCGATCGCCATTGGCAATACGCATCGGTCGATCAAGAAACAAAACTATGGGAGTTTGGATGCGGACCTGGCAGCCAGGAACATGAATTGGGATGGAAGCCTGGTGATCAGCGCCCCGAGCATCGGTTTTTGCGAGTCCAGGGTGGATTCCTTTCGGGTGAGTTGTTCTACGATGCTGCGATCTCAAGGCCCAGCCTTGCGATGCGCCATCACGATGTCACCGGCAAGACTCACAGCGAATTTGTTTTCCCCCAAGCATTTGCAGCCCCCTAGTGCGGTGGCTTTCACCATCACCTATTTTCAAAGACGGCTCAGGGGTGGTTCCACAGAGTCCCGAGCAATTCGGCGATGGTTGGATCGTGTTTTACCAGTTGCTCGCGGGTAAATGGAAAGAAGTCATTGGTCGTGAAATAGGCTTCGGTCGACTCGGCAAAATACTCGGCAGGATTTGACATCGCATAGGCCTTGGTCTGAGCCGATCGACCATCGCCAAAGCGCTGCTCGACTTGATCGTAACTGCCCGCCTTGCGTGCTTTGTCGTGGGCCATCTTGATTTTGGGGTTGGAGAAACCGTCTTGAAGAAATTGATCGTGATACGCATGCGCTAATTCGTGCAAGGCGAAATTTGGCATTCTTCGGTACTCTTTTTCAAAGATGCCTATGTTGGAAAACTCCACCCCTTTTTCCATGGCAGGATCGCGACCGTGGTCCTTCAACCAACCTGCACCGGGGTGGTATTCGCATCGAGGTTGCTCGTTGGGATAGACCGGTGAAAACCAAAGAGTGACCCCCCTGAGCTTTGCAACCGCCGGTTCTGGCACCACATCGACGATCTCCTGAAGCTGCTTTTCCAGAATCGTCAACGCTTGCGACAATGCTTCGGGCTCAGACTCCTTGAGCTCTTTGCGGATTTGAAGTTTCCAACCCAAGAGTTCGCCTTGGTCGTACTGCGGCATAGACTCCTGAGCCGTAGCCAATGGGGTTGCAAGTAGAACTACGCACAGCATCTTGACGGAAAAACAAGAACGCAGAAGCATTGCAAACTCATTTCTACCCGAAAAATCGGTGGCACCGGAAAACGTGGAATTCCTTGACCAAAAATATCGCTTGGGTAATTTATTCGGCCCAGTCGATGGGATTCGGTAAGATATCCTCTCGGCAGGCTCTCGGATAGCCTTCCCATGACCTTAACTCAATGCCCTAGATGGATTCTCGTATGTTCGGACTCAACCGCTTAAGCATCCAGTCGAAGATGATCCTGCTGCTGTTGTTGGTGGCTTTGAGTGCCTTGGCAGTGATGGCTTGGATTGGCTACGTCACTGGCAAGTCCTCCCTGGAAAAATCGGTTCAGAACCAACTCAAGGGAATCCAGGTTGCCAAGACGACGGCCCTGAAAACTCGCTTGGAGTCTCTGCGCGATCAGGTGGTTTCGATGTCCGATAGCCGGATAGTTCATGACGGCATGAAAGAGTTTGCCAAGGCTTACGACGACTTGGAACAAGCCTCGCTCGGCCCGGTTGAGTCTCAGCAAGTCAAATCCTTTTACACCGATGTATTTATTCCAAAGCTCAAAGAGCATATCGTATCTGAGCCGCTGGTCGAGCAGTATATTCCTACCAACCCGATTACCAATTATCTTCAGTACCATTACTTGGCTGCAAATCCTCATCCGTATGAGTCCAAGTCGCTTTTAAGCGATGCACCGGGTGACACCAGCCCCTATCGCCAGATCCATCAGCAGTTGCATCCGAGTTTTGTTCGGGCGGCGAAGATTTTCGGATTTGCGGATATTTTGCTGATCGACTCGCGAAACCTCAACATCGTTTACAGTTACGCCAAGACCAGCGAGTTTGCGACGAATCTTCAAAACGGACCTTACAGCAACTCCAAATTGGCCCGTAAAGCTCGTG
>JAGWZB010000519.1 GCA_018969045.1 Planctomycetota bacterium
TCAGGAATTATTGTGGCTAGAAATGTCTACGATTGCTTCGTTGCGATCACTATCGTACTGGGTGCTCGCCTTGCCACCACAAGTTTTCTTCAGGCCCGAAGGTGCCGAAATACTATGGAGCTATCTCAACGGTACGCCCCCATTGGTGTGTCCGCCGTTCGGGCTTAAGGATCAACAAACATCGATGAAGTCTAAGGAGCTATTGACTTAAGCCCCTGAAGTTTTAATCACCATATTTCCTGAAGGACCGTTATTTGCTTGCAACAAATGTTTTTCGATGACGAGCACGAACACCGTACACTCTAGCCACATCCTTTTCTGAATACACAGCTTGCGCAACTGCCTTTTAATTCTCACCGAGTTTCCGCCGAAGATCACCCCAGGAGTGCATCGATCGCTACGGTTCTGTCGGCACCTGCGCGAGTTTGGCTGGAACCCGATCGTTCTGACCACCGGCGATCCATCCCAAAATACCTCCGAGCTCATCGCCTCCCTCCCCGATTCGATCGTTGTGGATCGATTGCCCGATGGCCATCCATCTGGAAATAAAGTCACTTCCACCCCCGCAATGAACGCCGCTTTGCCATTAAGAGAACCGTCCCCGAGCGGCATTCTATCGGGTATCAAAAATTCGCTTCGCCCCATCCTTCGCTTGATCCAAGAAACCCCCGACAAACACTACGCTTGGGCCAAAAAGGCCTCGGTCCAAGGTGCAAAGCTTGCCCTCCAGCACCATGCCCAAATCGTCTTTTCCAGCGGACCTCCCCACTCGACCCATCTGGCCGCACTGGCAGTCTCGAAACAAATCAAAATACCCTTGGTCGTCGACTTTCGTGACCCCTGGGGTCGAAAACCATGGAAGAATCACGACAATCCCTTGCGCGACTATGTTCTACCTTGGTACGAAAACAAGGTCGTGCGGCACGCCAACCAAGTGATCCTCAATACCGACACAAGCCTCGAAGATTTCCGCAAACACTATCCCAACCAATTGGAAAAATTCTCGTGCATCCCCAACGGACTCGACTCGCATCTGATCGAGCAAGTCGATGCGTTGCAGAAAAGCCCTAGCTTGAATGCCCACCCAGTTTTCATTCATCCAGGGAACCTTTATGGACATCGCGATCCAGTGCCGTTGATCAA
Organism: Planctomycetota bacterium; assembly: GCA_018969045.1. Classification (GTDB taxonomy): domain Bacteria; phylum Planctomycetota; class Planctomycetia; order Pirellulales; family Pirellulaceae; genus JBKCUI01. The sequence goes on from JAGWZB010000519.1 coordinate 1,144, forward strand.
AGCGATCGCGAAACTCAAAGACCAAGGAGTTGAAGTACAGTTTCGACAGATCGGTTCGATCGATCCTCATTACAAGGCCGATGAGTTGGTCAAGGATCTGGGGCTCCAAGCCCTGGTCTCGATCGAATCCCCCATGCCCCATCCACAAGTCCTCCAAGCCATGCGGGACTCCGATGCACTGGTGATCATCCAACCCGATGCTCCGTTCATGGTTCCCGCCAAAGTCTTCGAAATGATGGCCTTCGAGCAACCGATCCTCTCGGTCAGCGACAGCCCGTGCACCGAGTCGATTGTTGAGAGCTCCGGTGGAGCCTGCGCCTCAAGCCGGGATGTTGATGCCATCGCTGCTGCCATCAAGAAAGTCCTCGCCATGCTCGGCGGTCCGCAATTGCATTCTTTGCGTACTCATGCTCGCAAAACCTACGATGCCAAAACGCTCACATCGCAACTCGCAAATCGATTTGATAGCGCGATCCAGTGACCCCGCCGATCCACATTGGATTTGTCGTCCTGCGGATGGATGTCGGAGGCGTCGAGCGGTCGATCACCCGATTGCTCGATGGACTCCCAACGGATCGTTTCCGTTGCACGGTCATTTGTTTGGATCGCTCCGGCAAGGCGATGGAGTGGGTAGAAAACCAGGATGTCCAGGTCATCGAATTGAACAAAAAACCGGGCTGGGATTTCCGCGCCATCCGACGTCTTGGGCAGGTAATTCGGGACCAAAAAATCGACATCTTGCAATCCCACAACTGGGGAACCCTGTTCGAGGGCGTTTGGGCCAATCGAGCCAAAACCGCTTTTCACATCCACGCCGAACGCGGGACAGTGCTAGGTCCACCTTCCAAGAGTCGATTCAAAACGTGGCTGAAAGCTCGGCTGATGCGTCATGCACTCGGGCGTGTCGATGTGGTGATGAGCAATTCCTATGCGACGGCCGAAAAAGTCCGCTCGGTCACCGGTCTAAGGGAACTGCCAATTACCGTGATTCCCAATGGACTTGTCCATCCGTACTCGGAGGATCCTTTGTCGGACCCCAAGTGGGACTTTATTCGTCAAACAACCCGAGCGTCGCTTGGGGTCGGCTCTGGGGATCTGCTGGTCGGGGTCGTTGGACGACTTTCTCCGGTAAAGAATTTCGAGTTGGCCTTGCGCGGATTTGCTTTGTTTTTAAAATCCGATCCGGTTCGTCGACTCCATTCGTCGGATCAGCCCTCGGGCCGGGCAAGTTTGGTTCTTGTGGGGGACGGTCCGAGTCGCAAGGCGTTGGAAGATTTGGCCGCAGAGCTAGGAATTCAAGATTCGGTCCGATTTGAGGGAGAAAAAAAGGACGCTTGGCCGTATTATGCTGCCATGGATATTTTCATGAGTACCAGTCACAGCGAAGGGAT
>JAGWZB010000072.1 GCA_018969045.1 Planctomycetota bacterium
TGCAGCACAGGATTCCAATCCCTGCGAATCGGCTTATCGAACCGATGCGATTTGCCAAACAGGGGCTTGTTGCTTGCTGGGGTTTATTCATCGAAGTTCCTTGGAGATCAACGTTAAAAGATCTTTTCATGTTGGCCGCACCGCGAGTATACCCCCGGAGAATGTGTTGAAAATATACTTTACCGATCGATTTGTGTTGCCACTTCCCGATGGACATCGTTTCCCGATGACCAAATACAGGAAGTTGCGCGATCGACTCATCGCTTCACCGGTCCATTTTGGCGACGTATTCCTTGAGCCTCCAGCGGCAAGCTCTGTGGAACTGAAACTCGCCCACGATTCAGAATATGTCGATCGCGTCTTTGAAGGAAATTTGACACAGAAGGAACTCAAGCGAATCGGTTTCCCCTGGTCGCCAGAGATGGTCCAGCGATCTTGCCGCAGTTCAGGGGCGACGCTTGCGGCCGCCCGTGTCGCACTGAGGGAAGCCATCGCGGTGAATCTTGCTGGTGGAACTCATCATGCCATGCGGGGAGCGGGGGAAGGCTACTGCGTTTTCAATGACTCGGCCGTGGCGATTCGAACACTGATGCACGAAGGGAACATCAAGCGGGCTTGCGTGATCGATTGCGACGTACACCAAGGCAACGGTACCGCACAGATCCTGGGACAAGAGACCGACGTCTTTACGTTCTCGATTCACTGCGCCAAAAATTTTCCTGCACGGAAATATCCTAGTCACCTCGATGTCGATCTCGAAGAAGGGATAGGAGATCTTGCATATCTGTCAAAGCTTGAACAAGGCTTGGCCCAAGTCATGGCAGCAGGACCTTACGATCTTGCGATCTATCTTGCAGGAGCAGATCCGTACGTCGGAGACCGACTCGGTCGACTTGCATTGAGCAAAGAAGGACTCAGGATGCGAGACCGATTGGTCCTGGACGTGCTCAATGATCGTCAGATTCCAATCGCAGTGGCCATGGCTGGAGGATATGCTCCAAATGTCGATGACATCGTTGACATCCACGCAATGACTGTCCATGAATGCGCTCGGATCGCTTCGATGTATTGCTAATTATGGCGTCAGTAAGCTAGAAAGCCCGGATGAAGTTTGTGCGTTTCAGGGTTTTCAGAGCTTGTTGTGGGTTTGCCTCTGAGAGTCTTTAGCATGGCAGAAACGGTCAAATAGTGGTGATGCCATGAGGGTGGTGACGATGGCCATGATGACAAGGCAAGCAAATAGCTCATAAGAAATAATTCCCCTTTCGAGGCCTTTGTTAATGATGATCAGCTCCATCAAACCACGGGCGTTCATCAGCACACCGATTCCCATCGCCTCGCGCGTGCTTAAACCCGACAGCCAGGCTGCCAGTGAGCAAGCAGCCCATTTACCAAGGACCGCAACCACCAGGATCGCAAGGCAAATGCCCAGAAGCCAAAATTGGTTGAGAAGTCCGATGCGCGTATTGAGTCCAGAGTAGGTAAAAAAAAGAGGCAATAGGAGTGCAACGGTTAGTGGCTGGATTCGATCGATCACACCCGAATGAATCTCTCCGCGTGGAATGGAAGTACCAACCAAGAATGCACCAAAGACAGCGTGAAGGTGAATGGAATCGGTAAACCATGCCCCAAGAGACATAAGCATCAGAGCCAAGACTAGACCCGATTCGCTGAGTTTTCCTGCAGGATCTACGAACAGGCCCCGAAAGCGCTCAAGGATCGGCCTAAGGAGCATCGTTACTAGGAGAACAAAACCAAGGCCACCACCGATGCTGCGCAAGGCTTGAGACATATCGCTGTCGAAACTAGCAAGGACCAAAGCAAGCAAGCACCAAGCGACAGCATCATCGATAGCCCCAGCACCGATAGCAACAGTGCCCATGAGGGTGCCGTTGAGGCCCTTGAAGTGGATGATGCGTGCGAGCATTGGGAATGCTGTGATACACATCGATGCTCCCAGGAATAAAGATGCTTCCAGTGCTGAGGTTTTTTGAGGAAATAAACCTCCAAATCGATGGAGAAGGTACCCCAAAGCTCCACCGAGGATAAAAGGAGCCAGCATCCCCGAAGCAGACACTGCGATGGAGCTTTTAAGGTGCTTGCGGACGATATCCACGCGAAATTCAAGACCGACAATGAACATGTAGAGCGCTAGCCCCAACTGCGAAACCGGGAAGAGGTAGGCCGAAGTATCCCTGCTGGACTGTTTAGGGTCCCACGGAAAGAGCGATTCTTGCCACTGGGGGGCAAGCAATCCAAAGAGGGAAGGGCCCAATAACACTCCCGCGATCATCTCTGCAACGACTTGGGGTTGGCCAAATCTCTTTGCAATCAGCCCAACGATTCTGCAAGCCCCAAGGATCACAGCCAGTTGGAAGAAGAACTGAATAGCTAGGTTTAGGTTGTTCATGTGTTCAATTGTACAAACAATAGTTGTTTGAACAACTGTCCGAAGGGAAATTCGGGACACCAACGACACGAATTGCTGAAATTCCAATCGCCAAAGTGCACAAATTCAACGCATCGTCGGATGCGACTCTTTCGACTCGTATCCTCGGTCCTGTGGGGAAGAACCAGACAACTTTCCTTACAGACCACCACAAGGGGGGATCAAACCCCACTGAAGTTTTCTCTTAGAAAGCATGGTTTTGGCACGCAAAACGCACTTCGTTCTCCTTAGCGGTTCCTCTCCCGCGATTTTTTTAAAAAGGACCAAAAGACAGGAGAGTGATCCTCGATGAATCCCAAAGTATCAGGCCAAACCATGCGAGCCGTTTCGAACTTCTTGCTGACGATCTACATGGTCACGATCGGTGCGATTTCCCTTTATGACATGGTCCTTACTGTTCGCTACAGCGAAACCCTTAGGCAACTTGAACTCAACCCAATCGGCAGATGGTTGATGCAATTGGACCAGTTGCCCAAAAATAGCCTCCCGGATCTTACGTGGTTCCTGGCTGCCAAGGGCTTGGGTACAGCAATTGTTCTGCTGGTGATCTTCACGATCACCAGGCGTCGCGCCAGGTTAGGGCATCCCGTGGGAGCTGGGGTTAGCCTCTGTCAAATCGTGCTAGCAATGTATCTGTGCTACGGAACGGTCGAGTAGTACAAGTACCTGGCCGATCCGTAAAAAGGACAAGGCGTATCGTCAAGATACGCCTTGTCCTTGTGATTGTTAGTTCTATCGATTGGATCTACATCCAAGTCCCCTTGAGGAACTCATCGTCAAGTTCCATCGAGCTGTCTTGTTTGTCTTTGCCAGAGGACAGACTTGCCCAGAACTCAGTGGCATGCTCGTCGTCGGAGTCTATCGGGAAGATGGCTGGACCGTAGAGTTCCGAAGGTTCCACCAGCGTTGCCCAAATGTTGGCTTGAGCCCCGGCTGCGTTGTAGCGGACCGCTTGCTGGACAACCTCGGGTTGGGGTGGGACCAACAGTCCGATGGCCAAGCTTCCGACAGAGTCTTCTACGCTTTGCTCTCCCTCGCCCGATCCGCTGTTTCCAGCCGAGTTGATGTAGTCAACCAAAGCCAAGACGTCAGTTGCATCGACGAATCCATTGCCGTTGACATCGTAGAACGGTGGTGGTGGCGGAAGCTGTTCGACGGGTATCGAAGCACCTGTCGAATTGAGCAAGTTGATCACCATCAGCACGTCGATCGGCGATACGAACGAATCGTTGTTGACGTCAAATCGATTGCTTGGGTTTTGATAAAGCGAAGCGACGACTTGTACCGTCACTGTCGCGACATTGCTCGAAAGACCGTCATTGTCGTTGACCGCGTAAGCAAAGGTGGCAGTGCCTGTGAATCCTGCTTGAGGGATAAACAAGACCCTTCCATCGCTTTGGGCGACTGCCGTTCCGAAATTCGGAGGCGTCACAATGCTAACGGTGCTACGATTGATCGTACCATCGGTATCGAAATCGTTGGCTAGTACATCGATCAGAACTTGCGTGTCACGCTTGGTGATCGCCGAGTCTGGTACAGCCACCGGAGCGGTGTTGACGTTCACCGTCACGGTCGCTTCTTGAGAGTACTTCCCAAGGGAGTCGCGAACTCGATAAGTGAATGTATCTTGACCTCGGAAGTTCTTATTCGGTGTGTAGCGAATCGTTCCAGACGAAGTCGGAGCGACGGTGCCGTTGACGGGCAAGCGTCCGATTTCGATCGATCCAATATCCAGTGGCGTGTCGACGTCTGTATCGTTTGCCAAAACTGGCAACAGTTCCGAGACGTTGAACGGCACGGTGAAGGTGTCGTTGTTGGCCACCGGAGCATCGTTGATACCACTGACGGTGATCGAAACGGTAGCTACGTTGCTTAGGAGTCCCGCCGCGTCTTTGGCTCGATAGGTGAAGGTGTCGACTAGGCTTTGACCGTCGACCATCGCACGCAATCTTGCCGAAACTGTTGGGTTGTAAACGACCGAACCATCGTTGCGGACAGTTACCGCCGCACCGAGTTCTGAGGTGGACTGGAAGCTTGCCACGCTCAGGGTATCGCCAGGCATATCCGGATCGGTGTCGTTGATCAGGACACCCGGTGCACTTACGTTGAGGATGGTGTGCTCATCGGTGCTGTAGCTGTTATCCAATGCGATCGGACCATCATTGACTGGATTGATCGTGATCGAGAAGGTCTTGGCCTGCGAACGATTCACGTTCGGCGGAGTGCTTGGACCGTTGTCGGTTGCGACCACCGAGACGATAGCCACGCCCGAAGCGTTCGGTGCAGGGGTAAACCTTAGAACACCATTGGCATCTATCGTCGGTTGTGCGGTGAACAAGGCTGGTCTATCGACGGTCGTGGAAACCGAAACCGTTTGGTTGGCTTCATCGAGTGCCGTCGGCGGATTGCTGTTCATGCCTTCGGCCGGAACGATGTCAGCCAAGACCAGTCCGGTAAATGCACCGGAATCTTCATCGACAGTGATGTTCCTTGTGACGTTGAATCCAGGTGGATCGTTCACAGGGGTCACCGACAATGTAAAGGTCGCTGCTTGCGATCGATTGTTGTTTGGTGGAGGAGCCGATGGTCCGCTATCGACGGCCACCACCACGATGCTTACCGATCCGTTGGCATCCTTGGCCAACGTGAAGCTCAGTCTGCCGGTGGAATCCACGGCCGGACGCACCGAGAACATCGCATCGTTGTTGGTCGTTACTTCGAACGAAACAGTTTGAGCATTTGGACCGGTGTTCTCATCGGTAGCCGCAGGAGGACCGGCCAAGATGTTGGTGGCCCAGGTGGCCAAATAAGGAGCCGAATCCTCAAGCACCGTCACATTTCCACCAGCGGTGAACTGAGGTGGATCGTTGATCGGTCCGACACTCATGGTGATCGTACCGGTGGCGCTTTGCTGACCAGGTTTGTAAGTTGCATCGTCGGTGACGACGTAACGGATCAAATCCTGACCGACGAAATTCAGTGGCGGAATGTAATCGAAACGAACGATTCGACCACCGCTGAAGACTGGTAGGACTGTTCCTCCCCGAGCCGTCAACTGCTCGATGTTGGTCATCCGAATCGTTTGACCTTCGGCAACTTCGTCTGCTGGACCTGGCAGATCGTTAGCTAGCACGTCCGCTGTTTGAACCGTGACTCGGGTGTCTTCGGACGTGGTGGTCAAGTATCCAGCAGTGATCGGAGGATCGTTCACCGGCAGGATGTTTATCGTAAAGACACTTTCGGCTGAGATGTTGGTATTTGGAGCCGGAGTCGAGGCACCATTGTCCCGGAGCCTTACTCGCACCCGAGTATCTTTACCCGAATTGCTATTGATGTCCTTGGCCGTCTGATAGACCAGCGTACCATCGACACCCAGAGTCGGCTGAACAGCAAACGCTGTCGGGTCGAACGCGACGACTTCGAAGGTCAGTTCCTGGTTCGATTCATCTGCGGCGGTGATTGGTCCTGGACGTACACCGGTCGCAAAGTTGGGAACCGAAACGACCCCTTGGTCTTCATCCGAGGTGGTCGAAGTTGGGATTGTAAACTCAGGAGCATCGTTGACAGGTCGAACGATGATCGAGAAGGTCGCATTCGGGCCGATGTTGTCATTGGGGAATGGACCAGGACGACCGTTATCGACCAAATTAACGATGATGATCGCCGTACCGTTTTGGTTCGGAGCAGTGACAAAACTCAATTCGCCGGTTGAGGAAATACTCGGCTGGGTGCTGAAGAGTCCGGTATTGGAATTGAAGGTGACATTGAAGGTCAATGTCTGGGAAACTTCATCGATCGCCGTTGCAGGTCCTGGACGCACGTTGGTCGCAAAACCAACGACTCGCGTCGGAGTCACGCCCGTGACCGATTCATTGTCCTCAAGTACCGAAACCAAAGTTGTCGGGATGGTGTACTGAGGCTCGTCGTTGATATCCGCAACGACAAGAGTCAGTATCTTCTCGGTGCTCTCGGAGGGTACTCCGTTGTCGGTTGCGATCAAACGGATACGAGTATCCTTGAACAAGCTATTGACATCAGCAGCCAATTGGAACGTCAAATCGCCAGTACCTGTAACCAACGGTTGGACTGCGAAGGCTGTCGGATCGACTGCCACGGCGATGATGTTGGTCGTTTGGTTCGATTCATCGGTTGCAGTCAATGGTCCAGGACCTAGATTCGTGATGAATCCTGGCAAGGTCAAGAATCCGTCGTCTTCTCGCATATTGAACGAGTTGAACGCCATGTCGAAGATCGGTGGATCGTTGATTTCTTTCACGCGGATCGTGAAGGTCTGCGTCGTCGAACGATTGACGTTCGGAGCGGTGTTGGAACCGTTGTCGAACAAGCTGACGCGGACCAAGATGGGACCCGAGTTCAGAATGTTGACATCGGGAGCAAGGTCATAGGTCATAACGCCAGTTGGGGAAATCCGAGGCTGACCGGCAGCGCCATTGAACTTCGATGGATCGACGGCCTGGACATCAAAGGTCAAGGTTTGCGCAGGAACACCGTTGACGAGTCCAAGTTCATCGATGGCCGTCAATGGACCAGCCAGGATGTTGGTAGCAAAGTTGTTGATCGGCGAAACTTCCATATCCTCATCGATGCTAATGATCGGGTTTGGAATGGTAAACAGCGGAGCATCGTTGACCGGGTTGACGTTCAAGGTGACCGTGATTTCCGCAGACGAATTGACATCTGGGATACCGGGACGAGATCCGGGAGCAGGGCCATTGTCGACAGCTCGGACACGGATCAAGATCGGTCCTGAGTTCACATTGTTAACATCCGGTGCCAAATCGTACGTCAGAACACCTGTTGGGCTGATGCGAGGTTGTCCGCTAGCACCGTTGAAGCGCGTTGGATCGACTGCCGTGACGGTAAATGTCACGGTTTGCGAAGCCAGTTCGTCGGCGGCGGTAGCAGGACCCGGCAGAATGCCCGTGAGGAAACCGCTCAGGGGCGTATTCTCAAGATCTTCGTCGATCGTGATCGTCGAGTTGGGAACATTGAACTGCGGTGCATCGTTGACGTCTTGTACACTGATGGTGAAGGTCTGGGGTGCAGAGCGATGGACATCAGGAATACCTGGTCGACTACCCGTTTGTGGACCATTATCCACCGCGATGACTTCGACTAGGATCGGCCCCGAGTTCAGCAGGTTCACATCGGGTGCAAGATCGTACGAGAGAGTTCCATCGGGGGTGATCTGCGGTTGAACGCTGAATCGACTTGGATCGATGGCCCGGACCTCAAAACTTACCGATTGTCCTGGAGGTCCAATTTCATCGGTGGCCGTTGCTGGACCCGGAACGATATTGGTTAGGAATCCAGGCAGCGGAGAGCTTTCAAGGTCTTCTTGGATCGAGATCGTTGTGCTGGGGATTGTAAATCCAGGGGCATCATTGACGTCCTGAACGAGGATCGTAAAGAACTGCTCGATCGATCGATTGACATCGGGAATGCCAGGGCGGTCTCCAGCTGCAGGCCCATTGTCAATCGCAACCACTCGGACGATGATCGGACCGGAGTTGAGCAAGTTGACATCGGGAGCCAAATCGTAGGTCAGTTGTCCTGCAGGATTGATGCGTGGCTGACCGGCCGATCCGTTGAATCTGGTTGGATCCACGGCGGTGACTTCGAACGACACGGTTTGACCGATCGTCGGTGGATTCAATCCCAGTTCGTCGGTGGCCGTCGGCGGGCCTGCAACGATGTTGGTTACGAAGCTTGGAACCGGTGTTACCTCGAGGTCTTCGAGGATACTGATCACTGGATTGGGTATCGTAAACAGCGGTGCATCATTGACCTCGATCGGTAGGATCGTGAAGGTCTTGGGTGCCGATTGGTTGTCATCCGGACGACCTGGACGCGAACCGGCCGCATTTCCGCTATCGATTGCGATGACTTCGACCAAGATCGGCGAAGAATTCAACGCGTTGACATCGGTGTTGAGCGTGTAGGTCAGGGTGCCGCTTGCATCGATCGCTGGTTGACCCGCTGCAGTAAATCGAGTTGGATCCAAGGCGGTAACTTGGAATCGCACCGTTTGTGCTGGAATACCATTTACAAGCCCGAGTTCATCGTCGGTGGTGGATTTACCAGGGAATATGAGGTTCAAGAACCCAGGTGCACTGACACTGGCATCTTCGAGCGGCGTTTGAGTCGGCCTTGGAATGTTAAATAGCGGCGGATCGTTCACATCGTTGATGTTGATCGTCAGCGTGCTGTAGATCAGGGTCGGCGGGGTATCGTCCATCCCGGGTCGCTTGGGCGATTCATCACCACCTGCCACGCCGGAATCCTCGATCAGTATCCGAACCAAGACTGGTCCATTGATCAAATTGTTGTAATCGGTCGGAGGAGTGTAAGTGATTCGATTGTTCACCAAGGTGAGTGTTTCACCCAGTCCTCGATCGGTTACCAGTTCTGCATCAACGATACGGAGGATTTGTCCAGACTCGTTGGTATCGTAGATATCGCCATCGGTTCCTGCGGGTCGATCTGGCTGGGTTCGATCGTTGGCTGTAAAGAGCGATCCATCCCAAGTGATCGTTTGGTCTTCGTTGATCGTTGCAACATCATCGACAGCGACCGGTGCATCGTTGACTGGTGTGACGGTGATCGTCACGGTAGCAGCCACATTGCTGGTCATGCGAGGATCGGTCGCAAGGTAAATGAAGGTATCGGTTCCGAAGAAGTCTTGCTTCGGAGTGTAGACAAACGACCCGTCGGCAGAAAGGGTCAAGTATCCGTGCTGAGGTCCGCGTACTGGCTGAACGCCAGGCTGACTGAGATCCGAGTCGAATACTCGAATCGTTTGAGCATCCGCATCGGTATCGTTGGTCAACACGCCTGCGGCTGGAACGATCAGCACATCGTCTTCGGCAACAATGAAGCTGTCGGAATTAGCCACTGGTGGAGAACCTGCGAGGACTTCGATCAGATGGTCTTCAACTTCGCCACCGATTCCTAACCCGTAGGTGAACAAACCACCGGTGCTGCTGATTCTAAACCGAGCAGTTGTAAATCCGATCGCTGCACTTGCAGGTGTGGTGACGTAGAACGTATTGGCACCGGCAACTACGGCTTGAGCCGTCAGAATTCGCTCTCCTACATCTTCGAAATCATTGTCTTGATTCCAATCGATCCAGGCGTCCACGAACCCGCTGGTCGAAGCCGTCAGTGTGACTGGAGTCGAGAGGGAGTTGGCGTTGAACCAGCTACCGAATTGAACTCCATCTTCATCGTCTGCCGAAACCGTTAGGGCATTGTTCGAAACAGTTACCGCAGGAAGCTTCAGTTTAGAATCGCCGATGGCCTTGTTGATCGCAGTAGCAAGAGCCGTCGCAAACGCGTTGGGAGTTACTGTCGCAAGGTTGACCGATACAGCAACATTCCCCACACCTAAAACGGTCGGAGCTGCCAATGGATTGGTGTCGACGACTTGGAATCCGACGTTGTTGCCGAACCCATCGGTCAGGAACATCGTGTTTCCAGCAGCGAGACCAGTCAAGTTCGATCCAACGACGACTTCGTTGGTACCCGATTGCAACCGTGCGACTGCACCGAGTGCGTTCGACAGATCGAATCTGTGTCCACTGGAGCCGCCCAAGGACAAGACATTGCCGATGGCACTAGCGTGGATACCGGTGATGCTGCCATCGAGAATGGTTGCAAGCACGACTGCTTGCAATCTCGAAGCCACATCGGCGGCAGTGACGGCACCGTTTAAATTCACAGCCCGAGCACCTGCGATAACGGGTGATCCGCCGTTGGTGAATTCATAAGTCACCGACTTGGACACTGTGTCGGAAATCGTGATCGATTTGCCGATCATACTTGCATCAAACGCCGAGGTTGCCAAACGTGCAGGGCCTTTGGTCGAGACGCTCAAAAAGTTACCCAAAGATCCGAAGTCAATCGATGAATCGAAGTCATCGGCATCGGCAGCCGCCGATGGTCTTCCATCGGTTTCGCCATCTGCATAGGCACCAAGGACCAGCAGAGTTGCATCGTCAGGATAGAGCCCATGACGAACACCGTTGTCGGCCAGCAAAGTGCTGCTGTTGGATCCGGTGCCTGTGCGTTGGACCGCATCGCCGTAGTCGACGGCAACTTCGGGCATGAGGATCGTAAACTGGGTCAGCGAATTGGCGCGGTTGGCTTGTAGGTTGTTGCCCGCCAGATCCTGGATCGCAGGGATGCTCAGAGATGCTGCCATCCCTGAAATCGATGTAACTCCTTCGACAAAGATCAATCCGTTGGCCAGCGAGTAAGCCTTAACGCCCGAACCGACTTGGTTGAGAGCTTGAGTCAGGGCCGTCGACATGGCGATGGCATCAAACCCAGCAACCGGGAGGAACTTCACAGGAATCGCACCTGGAGTCTGTGCACCTGGGCGTCCAGAGAGCACCAACGAGGAACTTGCGACGTTCAATGCATCGCCGACGTTACCGCCGACAACAACACGTCCGCCGGGGATCGCTTGGACTGGCCAACCATTCTGACGAATCAGCGGATTGACCACAGCGGCGATCTTGGCTGCGAGTTGATCAGGGGTGTCGGATGCAAGATAAGTGATCACCTTAGTGGCAAAAGTGGTCTGAGTGTTGCCTGCAAGGTTGAATTCAAAAGTGATGGTTTCGCCACCGGCAGGGGTATAGGTGAAGGTCTGACCGTCGGAGACACCACTGGCCGGAACGGTAAGGATGAAACCACTATCGAGTTCCAGCGACCGAGTGCCACCGCTAGCTAGGTTCACCGTAAATCGATCACCATCGATGCGATTGGCCGCATCGTCTGGAGCGATCACTCGTAGGGTCGGCTTGTTGATGAGCGTCAATTCATAGACGCTGTCTTGACGCCAGAAACCTGCAAGTGGGGTCAAGCGAATGGTTCGGCTGTTGAAACTGTACCCGAAGACATAATCGACCCCTGGGCTGAGCATTCTCCCGTTTTCGGTCAGAACGACATTGTCTTGGGTGATCGTCAGTGGGTCGGGACCTGTTCCTTGACGTTCATCGATAAGGATTTCAAAGTAATCGATGTTACCGGTCTTGAGTTGGACATAGGTATTCGAACCATCGAGATCGACTTTTGCTGCGTCGTTGTCCAGTGGACGCTGGAGAATCGCCAGTGGTCCGTCCAGGTCGACGCGATCGAGTGCACCTCGGTCGGCGAAAACGTTCGAGCCCAAACCGCCGGGGGTGCTGACCGATGGGTCGTCGCTTCGAAGCAAACCGTAGGCATCGAATTCAGGAGCGATGATCGGGCTGGTTGGCAATCCAACTGCCGATCGGACTTGGTCGAGCAGGTTCCTATCTTCCAGCGAAGCGATGGACGAGTCGATCGCTTGGGAGAGAGCTTTCAGATAGAACCGATCTCGCGAGGCATCCATGAAGAGCGGGTCGGTTGGTCCAAGGAAAATCGGGAACGATTGGTTGGTGCCCGCTGTGATGTTGGTCACATTACCTTGGTAGAGGTTGGCACCCACAACGACCGAATTCTGAACCGTTGGATCAACATTTATACCCGTGGCGAGGTTTGCAAGGATATTGCTTAGGATCGTCGGACTGGTGTTGGCTTCGACGAGGATGCCCGACTGACCCGCACCCGCGTTGAGTCCATAGATCGTGTTGTTGACGATTCGAGTCACGCTCGTGGGTGCCAGAGCGAGAGTACCAAACGAGGCATCTCCACCAACACGAATGCCTCCATTGGTGTTGCCCGAGAGGATGTTGTTGACAATCACCGCACCGGGAGCCAAACGGCTATTGTTGAGGGTGATCATGTTGCGAACCGAACCAGGATAGGGTCTTTGACCTGCTTCCCTAGACATAGGGACTTGTCGAGTCGCGATCGGCTGGGTGGAGACCTGATCCATGTTGATGAATCGATCCGAGAGATCCCGTGGGGCCGGAATTAAATTGATCCCGAAGTTGGAGGATCGGGTAACTGCAACTCCAGAAACAATCAACTGACCTTGATCCCGAAGAATGTTCGCATCTCCGGCATCTTCGCCCCACTGGGTGTCTTGTCCATACTTGATGGTATTGAATGCAAGTGGAACAAGGTTACCCAGGGCATCGGTCACCAGTACCAAATTGCCATTGGCGTCTTTGAAGGTGAATGCGGAGTTGGCAAAAAGGTCAGAAGCGGTTTCTCCGTTGAACTGGATCGTAGAAGCATGAGCCGTATCGTACAAACCTGTTCCAAACATATCGCCGTTATTCTCGACCGTCAGACCGAGGATTGCACGAACCGCAGCATCATTGATTGCATTTCGAACGGCTAAAGCGATTTGGTTGTCCGAAGCGTTCGGTGCCAGCGGGATTCGGAAACGACCAGGAATATCAGGTCGGTAGGCCGGATCGCTTGAGTTGGCCGTCGTAAACACGTTGAATTCGAAGGTGACGATATTCACACCATTGCTGACGGTAAAGGTATATCCGTCCCCAATACGTCCAGCCAAACCCGTGGTGTCGATCGCAAGGGCTTTTAATAGCCGATCATTGGTATCAAAAGTTCTGCCCTTGGGCCCAACAAAAGGTACCGGTGCGATGGATAAAGCCTGACCTTCGGTCTTACCATAGTCAGGTGCAGTCCTCATCTCGAGTTGATAGGCACCTGTTTCAAGTTCGGGAGCACCAGCACCGTTTGGACCACCATAAAGTTCGTACTGGAACGAGTCCACAAATACGGGTTGGAGTGATTGGCCATTGGATACCATCTCTCCGCGTTCAGCAAAGCTCAACACGATATCGTCGATCGTAACGCTCATGGGGGCGTTTGGATTGCCTTGGATAGTGCCGTTGTTGAGCGCGCGACGAGCAGCCTGTGTCAGTGGGAAATTGGTGTCTGCTGGGCCAAAGTTATCTCCAACACGGCCACCACCGCTGTACCTGAGCACGCCTGGGTTTGCCACTCTCCAAGCGGCCGAACCATAGATCAAAATGGTATCGTTGTAGTATCTCCAAACTTCAGTATTGTTCTTCTGGCCAGTCACATTAAAGGAATTGGCAAATACGGTGCGGATCTCATCGCGTACGTTTCTTTGACGGCTAGAGAGAGCTCCAACGGCATCGATGTCTGCACCGACGGAGTTGCCTGTATTCGGCCCTTGGTTTGGATCGTCCGTTAGTCTTACGTAGCGCAACAGGCTGTCGGTACCAAATCCAAACGCATCCAAATCAACATAGCGGTTCGCGCCGGAAATCGTACCAACTGCGGTAAACGTGACACCGTCATAACTGACTTCCACATTGACGTTTTCGGACGTACCAGCTTCGTAAACCGCCAAGTCCGGCAGATCATCGCCTGAGCCTGTCAGGTAGTTGTCGGCGAATTGAACGACCATCGAGCCACCGCGACCGAGCGAGACAACACCTTGTCCACCTGCGGTTGGTTCTAGATTTCCGACGTAATCGGGTTGCCCCAACGCGGCCGTGGGATCTTGCAAACCAGGAATTGGAGCAGAGCCACCGGCATTGGGATTGTATCTGCTCAGAGGCGCAAGGTCAGCAAATGCGATCTGACCATCGGCGTAAAAATCGCCTCGTACGAAAATCGGATTTTGAGCCGTTTGAGTTACCGGCAGTGTATTGTCGATCGAGACTCGGGTGTTACCAGCGCTAACGCCAGGCTTACCGGTGATGATCGCTGCATCAGGCCCGATCATGGCATAATCGGTGGCAAGGACAGAATCGGCTAGCGGCGAACCATCTTTGTGAGTCACATTCAAAATGTTCGGCGAAGCCGTGCTCGTAAGGACGCGATATCCGTTTGCGATGAGCACAGCTTTGATTGAATTGGCAACGGTCTCGGGGCTATCGGTGGACGAGAACGGAATTTGCTTAGTGCCAGCGGTTGCTGCAAAAGTGTAGATATCCGTCCCTATCTTGATCTGATCACCATTCTTAAAACTATTGCCGCTTGGAACATTGAGCACCAATCCAAGGTCGAACTCGAAGGTAACGGTCGACGTTGGAGATATTATTCGGAAAGTTGAGCCGTCTGAAATCCTATCACCGGCAATCGCCGATAGTTCGTATCCACCACGGGTCGGGTCGTTGGTGCGGAAGTCACCACCGGAATTGAACTCGAAACGAATCTTGACGTCGCGTTTACCTGCCAAAGGCCCCAGGTTCACACGCGCTTGACGCCAACCTTGGTTGTCGAATGCGGAGGAAGTGATGAAACTGCGTCCGAATGCATCCTGATTTCCATTTCTTGGAACATCGTATTCGCTGTAAGGAGGGAATGGTACGCCCTCAGCGTAGGACTGATCGATGTATCCTGCAGAATTGTTGGTGGTAAGCAGAACCCATTGTCCATCTTCGCCGGCCCCATAGACTCGGAAGGAGTCCATAAAGGCTTGTCCTGCACCATCTCCAAAGATGTTGCCATCGTTGTTCGCAGTCGCATTCTCCGTTTTGACGTTGTAGTTGAAGTACATGACTGGTTGGTCGCTCGAAGAGTAGCGACTCAAGTCGATCATAGTGCTTTCGAACGCGCCCCATGCTCCTCCAGGCATTGCGTAGGTGTTGGCGGTGTTGGCAAAGTCATCCACGCCTAACTGATTACCAGGATTGCTGAACGCAAAACGCATCGTGTTGTTGGGACCGTTTTGCGAATCTCCCGAATTGTTAAATGTTCGGCTTCGACCGTGTCCGGCGGCTTGGGAGTCTGGATCGGAATTGGACACGCCCCAGAGATTCACGTCCAAAGAGGTAAAGTCGATACCTGTGATCGCTGCAGTACCTAGGGTGATCGATGATCTACCTTGTGGGAAAATCGGTTGGAAAACGCCAGCGGTGTTGAATGCATAGAGTGTGCCCGCCGTTGATAATCCAAAGAGAACATCGGCAAACCGACCGTTTTCAACATTCGCAGGTCCTCGTGACAATCCAGTAAAGTTGATCGGATTACCGGTGGTCGGATCATTCAGCACGATGCGTGAGGGAATGCTCGGTACTTGGACGATGGTCGGCGTTACCAATTCACCTTGGTCGGTCACCCCATAGACGGTATCGCCAATGGTGGTCAAACCATTGACAGTGCCTGTGGCGAGAAGGAAGTAGCCTGCTTCCTGAATATTAGTACCGGCGGTAGTACCCATGTTGTACACACCGTTTTCGTAGTCGGTATCGGTCCGGGTTGCTAACCCTAACCAGTTTGTAGCAACACCTGTGTCGGGATCCAATTGATAGATGATGTTCTTGACCCGTGGTAGCGGAGCACTAGGAGTCTCGTTGAACGAGCCTGTCA
>JAGWZB010000073.1 GCA_018969045.1 Planctomycetota bacterium
TGAGCGTTTATCAGTGCCCATAAGCGGTCAGAACGGGAAGCAGGACCGCTGATGATCGCTTAGGGACGCTTATGGGACAGAGAGCTTTGGTTTGGGTTTTGGATTTGTGGGCTGCTTATGAGCGTTCATCAGTGCCCATAAGCGGTTTCATTTGAAAAAATCCGGAATTGCTGTCTGGACAATGGTTGTTTGGACGACTATTCTAAAGCGATGGAAGCAAAGTCGACCGGCAAAAAGCGAAAGTTTGATTCGCTCCAGCAGGAGGTGTACCTTTCTCTGTGGCGAACCTACGATCGGCTGAAGGCCCTGGAGGACGAGCTTTTCCAAACCTGGGATTTGACTTCCCAGCAATACAACGTTTTGAGGATTCTGCAGGTAGCTCATCCCAAGGCGGTGCCTACCTTGCAGATCTCGGGTCGTTTGATATCCCGTGCTCCGGACATCACTCGAATGCTTGATAAGCTTCAGAAGAGAGAATTGGTGCTCAGGAAGCGAAGCGACACAGACCGCAGAACCGTGTATGTCGAGATCACAGCCAAGGGACTGAAACTTCTGGAAAATCTGCGGGAGCCTGTCAAATCTCTTCACATTTCCCAGTTAGGTCATTTGAATCTCGCGGATTGCACGGCCCTTTGCCAACTTCTGCAAAAAACAAGATCTCCCCATGAGCCAAGCGACGGGCACTGGTAGATCCGATCATGAAAACTCGATCCAAGTGAATTTAAGGGTGAATTATGATTCAGTCGGTGGATAAATCGGATGTCATCGTGATCGGTGGAGGCCCTTCAGGCTGCGCGACAGCGACAATTTTGGCCCAGCGCGGGTATCGGGTGACGGTTTTTGAGAGGGATCATTTTCCTCGTTTTCATGTCGGAGAGTCGTTGATTCCGTTTTGCTTCGAGACCATCAAACGGATCGGGATGCTCGACAAGATGAAGTCGAGTCATTTCACAAAGAAGTATGGTGTTCAGTTCATCAATGAGCATGGCAAACTTTCCGAACCCTTTCGCTTTGAGGAGTACGATCCGCACGAGAGGTCGCAGACGTGGCAGGTCCTCAGGAGCGAATTCGATCAACTCTTGATGGATAACGCTAGGGAGCATGGAGTTGAAGTAGTCGAAGGTGCACGGGTTCTGGACATCGAGCGACAAGGAGATCGTGTTGTTGGGGTTAAAGTCAAAGTAGGGGATGAACCTGCAAAGGTAGTTCACGCATCGGTTGTCGTCGATGCTAGTGGTCAATCCTCGATGTTGATCGATAGGATGAATCTACGTCAGTGGGATGCCGACTTGAAGAAGGCTGCTGTGTGGTCTTATTTCAAAGGAGCCAAACGGGAGCCAGGGCTCGATGCCGGTGGAACCATTGTGATTCAAACCCAGGGCAAGAAAGGTTGGTTCTGGTACATACCCTTGCACGATGATGTTGTGAGCGTCGGAGTCGTTGCCGACTACGACTATCTTTTCAAGAACCGGGAATCCAAGGATCCTGAGAAAATCTTCCACGAAGAGGTAGCTCGATGTCCTGGAGTCCAACCACGTTTGGTCGGCTCTGAGTGCGTCGGGGAATACCGTATCATGAAGGAGTATTCTTACAAAGCGCACAAAGGTGCTGGGGATGGATGGGTCCTCGTCGGTGACGCTTTTGGTTTCCTTGATCCTCTATATTCCTCTGGGGTTTTGCTCGCACTGGTCTCGGCACAGATGGCTGGTGATGCGATCGCCGACGCCCTCGATGTCAATGATCCGTCCGAAGAGAGACTTCGAGCTTGGGAGCCAGAGTATCGCAAGGCGATGGACCGGATGAGAAATTTGGTCAGAGCGTTCTACGATGGGCTTAACTTCGGGCAACTAGTGCGTCGCCATCCGGACAAGAAACATCTGATCACTGATATCTTGATTGGTAATCTATTCAAAGACGAAGTTGACGAACTTTGGCCGTTGATCGAAGAGTTGCGTCAAGAAGAAATGGCCATGAGCCACTCCTAGACCCACTCCTGCTCCTCGGTAGCGGAGCAGGAAATCGTGGGTTATTCGAGGGAGCTGAACGAGATTCAAGCTGCTTGTCGTTAAACTGCTTGTTCGCTTGGAAGGCTGTACGGTGCTCGGTATTCGCGGCTGAGCCACTGGTTAGGAGCATCGTTGCCGGTGAAGACTTCTGCGACTGGATCGATCTGTAGAGGGCGACCCATCCAAATCGAGTAGTTCTTGATCGAGTTGGCTTCGAGGTGCTCGGCGGTACGTTTCCAGGTTTCGACGACCGAAGCGTCTCCGCCTTGGGATTGAAGCGACCCGACTACTTCAGCATCCGGGATTTGCTTTCCAAGCCTTAGTGAGATATTACCTAAGTGGCACAGTGCGCTGGAAAGGTGTCCTTGCTCGATGTCTGCATTGAGCGTCTTGTAGTCACGGTTTCGCATTGCGTCGGTAAAGTTCTTGTAGTGACGTTCATCTCCACCACCGTTGAATTGTTTGATGGGCTTGCCATCCAAATCGAATGCCGTTCCGCTTGCATAGGAGGTCATGACCAAGTAGCCTTTGGTTCCTTCGACAATGATCCCGACATTGGCCCCCTTGTAATCGGGAGTCGGCAATCCGCGAACTTCGAAGATAAGTTTTTGCTTGCCGTAATCGTGCACGACAACTTGAGTGTTCGCAGTCTCGCCGGCATCTTCGTATCCTAATCGACCACCGAAAGACCAAACGCGATCGCTGAGGCGGTCGGCACCAAGTGCCCAGCGGCATAAGTCCATTTGGTGGATCCCTTGGTTGCCCAGGTCTCCGTTTCCATACTCCCACTGCCAGTGCCAATCATAGTGGAATCGTTTTCGGGTTAGGGGTAGGATTTTTGCTGGACCGGACCACAGATCGTAATCGACTTCTTTGGGAACTTCATAAGTGCCTCGGGGGCCGATGGAATCTCGGCGTTTGTAGCAAAGACCTCTTGAAATCAATACATCTCCGATACCTCCTGCGTGAACAAATGCGATTGCATCGCGCATGCCGGGATTGGATCGACTTTGGGTTCCTGTCTGAACCATGCGTTGGTGTTTGCGAGCCGCTTGTACGACCCTTCTGCCTTCAAGGACATTGTGGGATACCGGTTTTTCGACGTACACGTCCTTGCCTGCTTGGATGGCCCAAATGGCACCTAGAGAGTGCCAATGGTTTGGGGTCGCGATACTAACGGCATTGATCGATTTGTCCTCGAGCAACTTTCGGACATCTTTGACCCATACCGGTTTTTTGCCACCTTGCTTTTCGGCGGCCTTTTCACAGGAACGCTGGCCGGCTTTCTCGTCGCAGTCGCAGATGTGAGTCACTACGCTTCCGGGTCTTCCGGCAAAGCCGTCGATATGGGACTGTCCCCGACCACCCGCACCGATGACGGCAACTTGGATGGTGTCGTTGGGCCCGATAGAGGGTGGCTGCTGCTGCGGTTGGTTGGCTTGGGATTTGCGGGCTTGTATGGCCAGTGCTGCAGCTGTTGTAAACATGGACTGCTCGAGGAATCGGCGGCGAGAAAGCGAGCTCATGAGAGGATCCTTTAAGGTTAAATTGGAAGAAAACCACGCGAACTTAGTCCGCGATTGTAAAGGATTCAAAGTGGCTTTGCAGCGCGTCAATTCGCTTCAAAGAGAGAAAAAACGCCCAAGCAAACCGGTCCTCAGAGTCCAAGCCAACGGGCCGCATTGCTTTTAAAGAGTTTTTCAACGCGATGATTCGACCAAGCGAAATTGAGATTGCATGCTTTATGCATGCGTCCAAGCGTACTTCCTGAACCGACAAAATGCGTCCGATCTTGGCTTCGTGGGACCCCATCGACCCCGACATCCACTTTCCGATCCGAGAGTTGGTAGACACCCGGAGGAAGTCCCGCTGCGCTGATGGCGTCGGAGATGATGGCGACATTCTCATCGCCAAACCACTCGATCCAGTTCTCAAGCAGCCACATAGGCAGGTGAAAACCATCGGCAATCAACGTTACTTTGAGAGACTCTCGCAAGGCAAGCACACGATGAATCACATTCTCGTGCCTTGGGAGATTCGGAGGGCAGGCGTTGCCAAGATGGGTAAAGAGAGTCAACCCAGCATCGATCGCTCGACGCAACTGGTCGATGCTCGGATTGCAATGCCCGGCTGCAACAAGAATGTTTTCGCGCACAAGCAACTTGATGCCCTCGCAGTTGGAATCGCGTTCGGGGGCTAGTGTTACTAATTTCAGCCAGCCGTCGGCTGCATCCACCAATCGCTTGAGCTGCTGGGTATCCATCGCTATGGCATGATGGGCAGGATGTGCGCCGATGTATCCGGATTCCGCCGAAAGAAAAGGACCTTCGAGGTGGATTCCGACCGCTTTGCTGGGTAGAGAAAGATCTCGGCTTGTATGCTCACAGAGTCTTGCAAGGTTGGATAACTTGCGGCAAAGATTTTCGATGCTGTCGGTGATAAGCGTCGGAAGGAAATGGCTTGTTCCATCGCGTCCAAGAAGTTCGATGGCCTGTCTCCATGGCTCTTGCTCAAGCTCGGTCTGATTGAAATCGATACCGCCGAGTCCGTTGATTTGCAGATCCACCAACCCTTGACTGGGTTGGCCTTCATTGGTTTGGCCTTCATTGGCGTTGATCATCGCAGGCCTTTCGATCTGATTGAGATCCAAGATCTATGGTGTGGGGGGGGAAAGCAAAAAGCCGGTTGGTTTTGCGGGACCAACCGGCTTTTTGTTGAAATCGAATTCAATCGTTATTAGACAGCAAGACGATTAGATCAAGCCTTCGGCAAAAAGATCATCGACCAAGCCTTCGATGGACTTGTCTTGTTCTTGCTGGGCATCGAAACCCGCCAGCAGTGTATCAACGTTGCTTGCTTGAGCGTTAGCGTTGGCTACCCAAGCAGGAACACTCTTTCGAGTCACCCAATTGGATTGCAAGGCAACTGGCATATCGACCATCGTACCGACGTCAGCGGTGTTGATCTCGATGGCCGGTGTTGCTTGCGCTGTTGCTTCACCTTCGCCTGATTGGTTCGAGCCGTTGATACGGTTGACAACCCAGAGGATATCCAGAGGTGAGAGGAAGCCGTCTTCGTTGACATCGACGTAGTACTTTTCACCCGACTGTTCCCCTTCGCCGCTTCCGCTTAGAGCTCCGCCGCCGTTGGAGTTGACACGATTGACTAGGATCAACGCATCGATTGGTGAAACGAATCCATCGTTGTTGACGTCAAAGCGATCGTAGGGGTTGGTATTGCCTTCGCCACCGGCACCAGAGCCACCGGTGATGACCAACTCTGCTGGGATGTAGCTGATTTGATCGTAAGGGACTTTGTTCCTTGGATCGCTGTAAAGTAGCGAGTCATGGAATGGGCTGATATCTGCGGGGTCAGCGATGAACTTGGCCACCCCGGAGACATTGGCTTTCATGCGAATGCTGAATTGGAGCAGTTCCGAAGTACCAAGCGGCGAAGCCGAGTCTTGGAAAGATCCTACTTCGTTGATCAAACCGGGGATACGAATATCACCCGACTTGCCGTTGCTGTAACCGTTAGGCCCTGCGGCAAACTCGATTTGGAAGCCAAGTCCGCTTGGGGATGTCTGCACGCCAACCAAGTTACGATCGTAAAGGATGTCTTGGTAGGCTGCAAACACACCGCTTTGGGTGTTAGGCACGCGAAGGTCTTGGACGTATCCACGAAGTTCGAATTGGCTACCTACGGAAATCGAAGTGATCGGCTGTCCGTTCAGATCGAAGGTCTTCAAGTGGATCTTCATCTTGTCATCGAGGCTCGTATCGCCCACCTTGAGCGTCACCGTTGCGGTGGAGGTAAATCCACGCGAATCGGCGATCGTGTAGGTGAACTGATCGGAGAACCCGAGCGAGCTTGTAAACGGAACGAATTGGATTCGGTCGTCGGCGGGGTTTGTGGTTCCTCGGTTATCGATCGATACTACACCGTTGGCCGGTTGGGTTACGGAAGTGATTCGGATTGGACCGGAGGTTCCGACGATGTCGTTGGCAAGCACATTGATGAACGAAGTGCTGTTAAGGAGCAGTTCGGTCGTGCTGTCATCCACGGCGAAAGGAAGTTCGGTTCCCTTGGGTACCACTTCGATGGTCGACCTTAGGTAGCGGACTTGCTCAAGGGGGACCGGGGCATTGGGCGGGTTGTAGAGCACCACATCGGTATTTGGCGACTCATTGGCTGGATCACCGACGAATTCAGCAAGGCCTGCTGACCGTGCGGTGAACGTCAGGATGGTCATGAGCGATGGGTCTGCGAAGCTAAACGGTGGCTTTTCCGCACCGGTAAATGCACCCAAGGATCGGATCACACCGGGGATCGAAGCCGATCCCGAGACGCCGTTTCGATAAGGAGCTACGGGCGAATTTGCAAAGTCAAGTGTCGTGCCGGCACCGGGGCTCGATGGTAGTACCAAGTTCGAGCTGTAGAGCAGGTCCAGGTAAGCGGCGTACACGCCAGGGTTTTGGACCGAGGTCGGTGGGGTTTGCCCAGCACCTCGTTCAGGACGCAGGTCATAGGTGTAGACGTAAACCTGGAATTGGTCACCCTGGGTTACGCTGGTGATTGGATTTCCGGACATGTCACGGAAGCCGAAGCTGAACTCGACGTTGTCATCGAGCCTATCGCCTTCGAGAGTGTGCACAGTCACGCGGGCTGTCGATGACTTGCCTTGTCCATCCGTCACGGTGTAAGTGAACGTCTCGGTTCCACCAAAGCCACGGCGGGGGGTGTATCGCAGGCTCAGTCCGCCCGATCCGATCGACAGTGCACCGCCTTTGTCCGGATTGCTAAAGTTGGTTACGACCAACGATCCGCCGGCACCTTCGATGTCATTGAGCAAGACGTTTAGAGGGAACGATACTGAATTGGTAGGTAGGTCGAACGAATCATCGACGGCTACCGGATCGGTGAATTGCAGGCTAACGTTGACAGTGACGTTGGCTGTTTCTCTGCGACCCGAGGCAAAGACAACGGTGTAGGTGAAGCTGTCTTGGCCGAAGAACCCTCGGGGTGGCGTGTATCTGAGGGTGTTGTTTGGACCGATCGAAATGGTTGCACCTTGCGACGATGGGCCGGGAAGGACCGCTGTCAGTGCATCGTTGGGAGGCAAGAAGTCGTTGGCCAGCACATCGAAAATGTTCGCAGTGCTGTTTCGAGCGACCGTGAACGAATCGTTCTGAAGGATGGTTCGCGGACCGTTGTTGATCGTGTAAACGTAGTCTTCAACCTCACCGGCTGCTGTGCGACCGGTTGGACCAACGTCACGGGTTTGCGAGAGACGGAAACGGGCAAAACCGTTTGAAACCGCATTGGCAGGAACCGTAAAGGTAACCAGATTATCGCCAGCGACAGCTGCTAGGTTCGAAACGATTTGCTCGCCCGGATCGCCCCACACGCCGTTGCCATTGAAATCGATCCAGCCTTGGACGAACGCACCTGCACCTGCGGTGTTGGTGACATTGATCCGGATGATGTTTTGATTATCACCCCGAACCAAAGGAGTCAGCAAGGTCACGCCATCTTCATCGTTGATGACATTGCCGGAAGTGTTTAATGGCCCGTTGGTATCGTCACCGTTGGCCGCAGAGGATGGACGTCCATCGATCTCTGCGTCCCAATTGGTACCCAATCGGAAGCCGTCGAGTTGGCCAGCCGAAGCACCATTGTTGGATCGGAGAGTTGCATAGGGACTTGGAGCATCACCCCAGTCGGACGATTCACGATTCCCGAAATCAAACCCGCCCAAAGGCGTCACGCCGTCGTAGGAAACCGTGTGGAATCCTCCGACCGGGAAAGTCTGAACGTACCCTGGATCGACTACTTCTCGGATGGTGTAGCTACCAGCCCGAGGTGGTGTCAAAACGTAAGATCCATCGGCTTTGGTAATGGCTGCGGGTTCACCAACATCAGGACGAGCATCCCCATCGAGGTCCAGATAAACGTAGACACCCGAAAGGCCTGGCTCGTTGGCATCTCGGAAACCATCGCCATTGATATCCAGCCACTTAAAGCCCGTCGCGGCACCCGAAGGAGCAAAAGAGCCGAAGTTTGCTGTGACCGTGGCACCCTGGGTGACCGTCACGGTCTTGACTTCTTCGGCGGTGTTCGAAGCGATCCAGCCTGAGGGACGAACCACCCGTACGGTTCGAGATCCACTGCCTGCCCTCAACGTATACTGGCCATTGGCGCTGGTGGTGGCTCTGGGCTCACCTGCATCCAAAACCGAATTGTTGTTGGAATCGACGAAGACTTGCCATCCAGGGATGCCGGCTTCCCCTGCATCCTGACGGGAGTTCCTGTTGGCGTCGTTGAAAACAACCCCTGTGATCGTTCCACCGACCATGCCAGTGGACATACCAAAAGCCAGCATGTTCGCGCTGTCATTGACTCCACCACCGAAGGGAATACCACCGGTGGGTGAATACTCATCCACGCTGAAATACAGGGGCTCATCGTCTCGGTTGCCGAAGATACCGTCGAGTCCTGCGCCAGATACGACCGTTGGATCATAGAATTGATCCATAACACCATACTGCAAATTGTTTGGATCCTGGTGAACTCCGCCTAAGTAGTGACCTGCTTCGTGGGCGATCACCATCGACAACAGTTCGGCAAACAAATCCGATCGGGATACATTGCCAGCGATCGGTACGATCGCCGGATCCGTCGCGTCAGCAATAAGAATGTCGAGCATCACCAACGCGCTTTCTTCGCGGCTGAAGTTGCCCACGTCGACCGACTGAGCGATCCCCAACAAGCCGGTTTGTGGATCGAGTCCGACTTCGGTTTGAGTACCACCGACCAAAACACGGGAGACATTGGGTTGCCCCCAAAGGTCTGGGGAATCGAAACTCGATACAAGCTTGATGTCAAACTCTCCAGGAATCCCTGTGGCTCCATAGAATCCATTGTTGGAGCGAGCAGCGAGCGATGTGCGTAGTTTCTGCTCGACACGATTCATCGTGTTTCTCGCAACCGCAGGAGCGTCCGCAGCCGTCAGTCCCAATTGAGGCATGTACCTGGACAAGGGTGGAATACGAAGCGTTCCTGGAGGAACACCCAGGGCGGTTAAGTTAAGTGTCTCGGAACG
This sequence comes from Planctomycetota bacterium, assembly GCA_018969045.1. Taxonomy (GTDB): domain Bacteria; phylum Planctomycetota; class Planctomycetia; order Pirellulales; family Pirellulaceae; genus JBKCUI01. Next base: position 9,109 of record JAGWZB010000073.1, read on the forward strand.
TGTGATCGCTCCATCGAAATCGACATACAGGATCTGCTGAGTCCCAATCGGCTCTTTCTCGAACGTCGAACGGTGCACTCGAAGGTTCAGTACGTAGGAACCAATACCATCCCCTGCTCGCAAATAATAACGACCTGTCGTCCCGATCACGTACGGAAGCGTTGTGGATCCATCGGTGTAAAGCGGCGAGGAAGGAGGGAAGGCCGTTCCATTGAGGAAGCGACCTTGTGCAAAAAGCAACTCCTGGGTCCCACTATCTAGCAACGCTAAGGTTGGGCGAGATCCCGGAACACCCACCAAGCGAGCATCGAGAATGTCGCCCTTTTTGAGATCGAGTGCAAAGTAATCTTCATCCAAGAGCGTCGAGAAGATCCCCGAAACGTTGACAGGTTGAGACGAAGAAAGGGGGAGCAACTGCGCTGAGGAGACAAAGTTGTTGACTTCTCGCTCGCTGATCGCAAGCGGATTATTCATCTCGCCAGAACCAGGCGTGCTCGAACCACCTGTGCTGCCCGAACCGCCGTTGGCGATCTGATTTCCGGCCCGCGTGTAAGCGGACTCCCCACGGAAGTACATGCGAGCCAATTGACTCTCGATCCACGGGGCAAAGTCACCGACCATCAACTCGCGATTTTCAAGCCGCTCGAACAGACGCGACCGCTTGGCCACCTTCTTCGATGATCGTCTTCTCAATGAACTCTTCTGACTGGATGGCTTGTTCGACTTCACCATGGGATCCCCGATTGAGGAACGATAAGGAATTTCAGCTTGCCCTCGACGCACCGAGCTCTCCACCAATCTTTGGATGGAACGACCAACCCCTGGCCGTAGACAGGCGGGCTCCATCCTAGTTGGAGGGTCTTGGCTGTCAACAAAACAGACCAGGACGTATGAGTCAGTTCGTCGGCGGAAAGTTCCAGACTGTCGCACAATTAAACCACTTGCCGTAAAAGTCCCTTGAATTGTGCCGTTAGAACCCTAACTAACTACCAGGGATTCCCCAGGCTTTGACGCTTAGGTAATCTTTTCCACCGTTGACGCTTGGTCGATTATCGACGAAATTCTCGTCGTCAAAAATCGCTCTGCAATTAGCCAATCTACTTAGGGGGGTGTTATGGATACGCATTTGGCTGCCATCGAAATGGCTCGGTCTGAAGGAAAAATTACCGAATCAGCGGCCAAGAATATCGCAGATTGGCTAACGCAACCTCGTTACCTGGAGTATCGCCAAGAGCTACTGGCCCACATCCAACGCGGCGATTGGAAGAAGCTCGATGACGCTTTTTGGACCATTATTCCATTTGGAACCGGCGGCCGCCGAGGTCGGATGTATCCCATCGGCTCGAATGCCATCAATGACCGCACTATTGGCGAGAGCGCTCAAGGCTTGGCCGATTACATCCTCGATCAGAAAAAATCTGGAAAACTTTCAGGAGGTTCGCTTTCTTGCGCGATCGCTTACGACACTCGGCACCGCTCCCGTCATTTCGCAGAGCTGTGCGCTTCGATCATGGTCGCCAACGGCTTTGAAGTGGTGTTCCTGGATGGATACCGTGCCACTCCGCAACTTTCTTATGCGGTAAGGCACTATGGTTGCACCTGCGGAATCATGGTGACCGCTTCGCACAATCCACCTAGCGACAACGCGGTCAAGGTCTACTGGTCGACAGGGGGCCAAGTGCTTCCGCCTCACGATGAGAAAATCATCGACTGCGTCATGGGCTGCCAGCAGATCAAGCGTGTGGATTTCCAAAAAGCTCTCTCAGAGGGAAAAGTCAGATTCGTCACCCAAGAGATCGACCAGGAATTTCAGAAGGCGGCTTTGGGATACGCATGGACAGGCTCCCGAGACGCAAAAATTGTCTACTCGCCTTTGCACGGGGTCGGTGGTTTCGTGGTGCCATCGTTGCTGCGTGCCGCTGGGTTTGAAGATGTCGTCGAGTATGGCCCCCATTCGACTCCCGATGGCGATTTTCCGAACGTCCCTGGCCATGTCAGCAACCCCGAAAACCCTGCTGTGTTTGACGCCATCGTGGAGTATGCCAAAAAGATCGGAGCCGATTTGGTGCTTGCCACCGACCCGGATTGCGACCGAATGGGTTGCTCCTGCCGATTGACCACCGAGCCTGATAGTCCATGGGGAACGATCAACGGAAATCAGCTCGGGGTCCTGCTTACCGATTACGTGATCTCCAAACTTCGACAATCAGGCAAATTGCCCGCCGATGCTTACGTCATCAAGACACTGGTCACAACGGAGTTGACGCGCAAGGTCGCACAGTCCCAAGGGGTACGTTGCGAGGGAAATATTCACGTAGGATTCAAGTGGATCGCGGGCTTGATGGATCAATGCGGTCCAGATCGCTTTGTATTTGGCACCGAGGAATCCCACGGATATCTGATCGGCACTTATGCTCGCGACAAAGACGGAGCGGCTGCTTGTCTTCTGATGGCTCAACTTGCTGCCGACCTAAAAGCCGCCGGTAAGACGATGCATCAAAGGCTCGATGAGCTGATGGTCCAGCATGGTGCTTATGTCGAAGACCTGATCAATGTCCAGATGGAAGGATCTCAAGGCATGGCGGACATGAAAAAACTCATGGAGAAACTTAGAACCTCTCCCCCAAATTCCATTGGCGGATTGCCCGTCTTGGCCGTACGGGACTACGGCAACCTGGTTCGCTCCAGCGTCCAAGGTCACTCCGAAGCGATCCAAGCCCCCAAAAGCAATATGCTCATGCTCGAACTGGGCAACCCAGACTCTAGCCCCAGTGGCAATGCGATCGCGGTTCGACCATCAGGTACCGAACCGAAGATCAAATTCTATTTGTTTGGCCAAGAGGACCTCTCGGCTCCCTCGTTTGAAGCATTGGCTTTGGCCAAGCAAAAGGTACTTGTGCGCATAGCTGCCATGAAAAAAGATGTCACCGCATTTGCAAAGCTGTGAGTCAGTCAACTGGCAGAACCATTACAGGATCGATTCTAGGACCATAAGCATGGCATCGATCTCTGCGTCTGTCCCAACGCTGATTCGTAGACCGTCTCCCCAAGGGCCTGCGGTCCCTTGGGTGTAGTCCATGTACCGCACCAAGATGCCTTGAGCCTTGAGTTTTTGGTACATCGGCTGCACCTCTTGATCGCTGCGAGTGGCCCATACGAAATTTGCTTGCGAAGCTGTGACGTTGAAACCGAGCTGCTTGAGTCTGGGGATCATTCTCTGGCGCGTCGCGACGATCTTGGCTACGTTGTCCTTGAGCCAAGCTTGGTCACTCATTGCTGCTGTCGCTCCAGCGATACTGATCGAATCGGTATTGTAGGAATCCTTGACCTTGCGCAAGTAACCAATCATTTGCTCGTGGGCGACCAAATATCCGAATCGCAAACCTGCCAGACCATAGGACTTGCTCAGCGTGCGAGTCACCATAATCCTGGGGTCCTTGGCAATCAGTCCGATGGCATTCTCCTGAGCAAAATCCACATACGCTTCATCGACAACGATCGGGCAATCCAATCGACTTGCCAAGCGTAGAATTGTAGGGTGATCGATCACAGTTCCGCTTGGACTGTTGGGATTGGGGAGGAATACCAGTTTGAGCTCCTTCGACTTTTCGAAAAAAGATTCGCTCAGTTGAAAGTCTTCGGTAAAGCGAATCTCTTCGTAGCATGCGCCTTGGATCTGCGCTAGGGTTCGATAGAGAATGTAACTTGGGAAGGGCAAGCGTAGCTTTTGGCCTGTCCCTACAAAGGCGCGTGTTAGGATCGTGAGGATATCATCGCTACCATTGCCGCACAGGATTTGATCGGGCGTTACTCCTAGGACGTCCGAGGCAACCATACGAAACGAGGTGGCTATTGGGTCCGGATAACGCTCTAGCCGACCGGTGGCTCCAAGGATCGCTTCGCGAACTTTGGGGCTTGGAGGATAAGGGTTCTCGTTGGTGTTGAGCTTGATCACCTTGGCCGCTCCGGGTTGCTCACCGGGCTTGTAAGGTGCCATATCAACAATTTCGGGTCGAAGGTACTTCTGCAAATCGGTCATGATGGGGTTTATTGCGTAGTTATGGCATCTGCGAGATGAGTTTGAGGCAGATTTCTTGGACCAAGCGTGGGTCCGCGTTGCGATTCTTCTTTTTGGCTTGTCCGACAAGCGCTGCGACGGCCTTGTTGTTTCCAGCTTTGACTTTCTCAATCACATCGGCGTTCTGGGTGAGCAATTCTATGCAAAGCGATTCGAGTTGTTGGGCATCGACACGAACGATACCAAGCGACTCGATGGCTGCATCGACCGAGAGATTAGGTGCTTCCAAAAGTTTAGCAAGGGCTTCTTTGGCTTGGGATGTGTCGAGGCGACCTTGTTCGATCGCACCGAGCAATTGAGCCATGTTCTTGGGAGAGACCGGGTAGAGTTCGATTCCAATCGACCGATCATTGAGCGTCCGTAGAACATCCTGCAGCATCCATGCAGACATGCGTTTGGGGAGTGCTCCGGCGCCGATACAATCCAAAAAGTACTCGACCACGGGTTTGCCTTGCTGGATCAATATCTCCGCATCGGTCCCTTTCAATTCATGCACATGGATCAACTGATGACGGAAATACTCTGGGGTTTGTGAAGCTTGCTGGTAAGCATTTTGTTTTTGGATATCCGTCAAGCAAACTGGCACAAGGTCTGGGCAAGGGAAGTAACGGTAGTCGGCTTCTTCTTCCTTTTCACGCTGGAGCTCGGTCTGTCCCAACGCATCATTCCAACCCCGCGTCTGCTTGGGCGCTTGCCCCTTGGCAAGCCCCGTTCGGAGGAACTCGGCGTACTGCCTGTGGGTCTCGAACTCGATGGCTCGTTCCACAGATCGGAAGCTGTTGAGGTTTTTGACTTCGACAATCGGTGTTGCAATCCACTGATCCCCCTGAGCCACGTGCAAATTCACGTTTGCGTCGGCCCTCAGAGAGCCTTCCTGCATGTTTCCATCGCAGACCCCCAGATAGACCATCAAGAGTCGAAGCTCAGATAAAAACGTCTTGGCCTCCTCGGCACTCGATAGGTCTGGCTCGGAGACGATTTCCAGCAACGGAGTTCCGGCTCGATTCAAATCGATTTTCGAATCCGCGCGACCAGCATGCTCGTCGTGCATGCTCTTGCCGGCATCTTCCTCAAGGTGGGCTCGAACCAGCCTAATTCGTTTCGTGACATTCTGCGAACCCGGCGGATCGATCGACGCAGCCAGAGGTATATCGACATGCCCCAAGTTGCAAATGGGCAAGTCGTATTGGCTGGTTTGGTACCCTTTGGGCAGATCCGGATAGAAATAATTCTTGCGGTCCCATTTGGTAAAGTCTGCCAGTTGGCAATGAAGTGCCGCACCCGCTCGGCATGCAAGTTCAATCGCATGAGCGTTCAGAACTGGCAAGGCTCCTGGCAGTCCTAAACACACCGGACAAACCTGTGTGTTGGGTGGTTGTCCGAACCGTGTGCTGCAGCGACAGAACAGCTTTGTCTGAGTCTTCAGCTGCACATGGACTTCCAAGCCGATGACGATTCGATAATCAGCAGCCTTGTGGTTCATGATAGCGAAGCTTGGAAAGAGGATGGAATCGTCGGTTGGTACTCGACTAAGCGATGGTAAGCTGCAGCGACCCCAAGCAGTTTGGCTTCTTCCAAAGGTGGAGCTTGGAGTTGCATCCCGATCGGCAAACCGTCGGGGCTTTTTGCGATGGGTATCGAAATGGCTGGAACACCCGCGAGATTGGCACCGACGGTAAATAAGTCCTGCAGGTACAATTGGATCGGATCGTTGATCTTCTCTCCTAATTTGAAGGCAGGTTGGGGGGTGGTCGGCCCAAGTAGCACATCGACTTGCTTGAAGGCTTCGTCGTAGTCCTGGCGTATGAGTCTTCGTACGCGGAGGGCTTGAAGATAATACGCATCGTAGTAGCCGGCGCTCAGGGCATAGGTACCCAGCAGAATCCGCCTTTGGACCTCGGGACCAAAACCCTCGCTTCTGGATAGCTGCATCATCCGATCGAGCGTCGAAGCTTCGGGACCCTTGGAGCGATACCCGTAATGAACACCATCGTATCTGGCCAAGTTGCTGCTGGCTTCGCACGGTGCGATGATGTAATACGTCGCGATGCAGTAGTTGGAATGAGGCATCTGGACATCGACCATTTTTGCTCCGAGTTTACGGCAAGAGTCGATCGCTTCGCGAAGCTCTTTTCGGATCGAATCATCGAGTCCAGGGGATTCGATTTGCTCTCGAAGAACTCCGATTCGGATATTTCGCAGGTCTTGCAGCTGCTCGATTGCGATGGAGTAATCGGGGACTTCGTGGGGCAAACAAGTAGAATCCCGGGTGTCGTGTCCTGCGATGGTTTGCAAGACCACAGCGACGTCCTGGACGCTGTGTGCAAAGACACCTGCAACATCCAGGCTGCTTGCGTAGGAAACCAAACCCCAACGGCTGACTCGTCCATAGGTCGGTTTGAGTCCGCACACGCCACAGAATGCTGCAGGTTGGCGGATCGAGCCACCGGTATCGGTTCCCAGGCTTGCACTGAACAATCCAGCGGCCACCGCCGCCGCAGAACCACCGCTGGAGCCTCCACA
>JAGWZB010000520.1 GCA_018969045.1 Planctomycetota bacterium
GTTGGTTTGGCTCAGAACAAGCCTTCTGCTTCCGATTCAAAAGCACCCTGAGACCCCCAAATTCTGAGGGCATGACTTCGCCGAAGGTATTTCCATCGATCGAAATACGACGTAAAATCCTGTAAGATCATCCTTTATTGGTCGCTTCTATTTCTCAAAACCACTTCCATCGAAAAAAGAAACCCAATGTCGAACGCCACCCTCCGAGGTATCGTCCATCTCATCGAAGACACAAAGACCTTCGGCCAAAAAGGTTTCCGCAAAAGGACGGTCGTGCTCGAGCAAAATCTTGGAAGATTCACCAACTACATCCCATTGGATTTCATCGGTGATGCGTGCGACAGCGCCGACGCGCTGAGTGTAGGGGATGACATCACCGTCAACTACCGTCTATCAGGCCGCAAATGGCAACGTGACCCACAAAGTGAAGTAAAGTACTTCCTAAGTGCTGAGGCGTTGTCCTTTCGACGCTCGGCAGAAGCGGCAACTGGTGGATCCTCCGGATCGCTCAACGATGAGTTCTCCCAAGCATCCTCAGACGATACCGAAGACGCACCTTTCTAAACTCTGTGCCTCAGAGCCTCTGTATCTCTGAGCCTCAGTGGTTAGCAAACCCTAAAAATGGCTCTTGAGGAATTATTGTGGCTAAGGGTGTATGCTACTAGTTGTTATCGAACTCGTACTCGAAGCGGTTTAATAATTCCTGAAGAACCCTAGAAATCAACTTGGCATCGCAACCCGAAAGCATGCGTCGTTGAAGCAGTCAGAGGATCGCTGAGGAGGATCCCGTTTTTCGAAGCTCTCGCCAACGCATCGCAGTGGATGTAGTTAAAAACACATTTGCAATTAGGATTCACGTACCAGTTTAAACCCGCCGTGATATTCTCCATCTCTCCACCACGAATCTGCCGATCGAGCAGATCGAGGTAGGACCATCGCAACGCGAGCTCCCAAGCCCCAATTCCACCAGACTTCGATACACTCGAGATAGGTTTCACACGATCGATAGTACCACTCTTGCGATCGTAAGGACGATGCTCACCCGTCAGAAAATAACCTACTTGAGAATATCCACCCCACAGCAAGCCATTGGACAAGGCTGCACTATCGATGTGCTGTGCCATAAGCTCGGATTGCAATGAAATCGGACCCAAAACCCACAGCTGCTCGGTACCGTAAGTGTTCACGAGGCTCACGTCGCTAAGCAAGCCGGTATCGACCATAAATGGCGTACCGTTAGCGATGGTGCCCACCGGTTGCCCGCTGGTCCCATTAGGCTCCCCCGGTGGCGAAACATACTCCCCAACGTAGATTTCAGGAATGCTACGAGAACGGTACCTGCCATTCGATGGAGCATTGAGGTAGTAGCCCAAACCAAGGTGCATGTAGTTATCACCCTCCTGGTTAGACCAAGCCAAGTGCGTAAGGCGACTTGCAAGCCCATTGCCTTGATCCGTACTGAGCGACCCACCGAATTGATCTTGACCGGTGCGCAGATAGGAACTCGCCCATGTCCATCGCTCGTCCTTGGAGTGATCATACAAGCCCACACCAACATGGCGAAAGGGAACGAAGGCTTGAAAGACACCCGCTCTTTCCATAAAGGTCGTGTACCGAAAACTACTGACCGACTCGAGTGAAAAGGGTTGCTTCCACTGACCTACTCGTACCGTACCCAATGGGCCCGCTTCCTTGAAATCCACCCACAAATCGGTAAACGTCGGTCGCCCAAAAAAAGCAAAGTCCATTTGCATGAAATAGTCCATGCTGTCAGTAATCGATCCTTTGGCTCCAAGACGAGCCCGGCGGAAATCCGCACCACTCTCGATCCGACCGTAGGTGGCCCTGCTTGCTTGGTCCTGCTCAAATGCGACCCCATCGGCTTGGAAAACACCACCAAGTTGCACACTGGGTAACTTGGACTTGGCTGCCGCCGCAGATGCCTCTAGCGATTTTATTTTGCTGTCGTTCTCGGCAGCATGCGCTTCGAGCTCATCGAGTCTCGATCGCGTCGATTCAGGTTCCATGGCAACCGATTCAGAGGGGTCCTGCGATCCGAAGGATGATTGAACCTGCGCTGTTGCCGTGGAACAGACCAGGCTGGCAAGAGCCAACCCTGCGAACAATTTGCTAGCACTCATGTTTTGCGTCCAACCGGGTATCGGCGTGAAAATATACTGGTGGTATCGACGACAAAGAGTGTAGCGATTGACCTGAATTTACAGGTCTAAGCGAAATGTAATGGAAGCCATGGCAAGGATGGTTATTTCGAAGCTAAACTGGCTTTGAAGAGTTTGCGAGAGAGGCTCGGGTGAAACGGAGTCCATCCGTCTGGGCTTCTATCCTGTGCGATTAGCTCTGTGGCTGTATTCAACTTGGCATCCATTTCATCGAGATAATGGAACACGAGCGCCTCTAGGGTCATGGGTACTTTGGGGCTGCCGTGTTCCAGGGTTCCATGGTGACTGACAACGATATGCTGCAATCGCAAGAGTCGCTGTGGATCGATACTCTGGCCTTTGGCCTTGA
>JAGWZB010000521.1 GCA_018969045.1 Planctomycetota bacterium
AACCAAAAAGGGTCGAGCCGAAATAAAGCTCGAAGAACTCTCAGCGCTTTGGAATGCCAAACCCGAAGATAGACACCTACCATCCCCTCTTGAATATCTAACAATCAGAATCAATACCGACAGCCGTCTATGGACGGATTCGCAGCGGAAGATGATGGGAACCGCTCGCGGAGTACACGGTTTTCAAATGATCCTGGTACTTACCGGGATCTTGGTATTTGCAGCTTATGCAGCCTCCATACGAAACGCAAGCTTCGAACAGCAACGACGAACTGAGGCCACTCAAATCACAAAAGCATTACTGCAAGCTGAAACTGCTCAGGTTCCAACTATCCTTGAGACCCTCGAACTCTACGGAACTTATCCCTCGAAAGATCTCAAAGCCGCTTTTGATGATTCGCCACCGAACTCCAATGCGAAACTTCACGCAGCGCTTGCAATCCTACCTAAGGACCCTTCGGTATTACACTTCCTCAAAGATAAACTCCTAAACGTAAACCATTTCCAGTTTCCCCATGTCCGAGATTTATTGCTGGCCAAGAAAGAGAGTATCGCCCAGGATTACTGGAAAGTAGCCTTGCTCGACCCTGATTCCAGAAAAAGGTTTCTGGCAGTATGTGCACTTGCATCCTATGACCCTACAAATCGAAACTGGAGCAATAAAGACCTCTGTCGCTTCGTCGCGGATTATCTGACCCAGGTCGAACCCTCTGAACTCTTGCCCTGGAGAACCGCACTGCAACCAATCAAGGAATACCTGATTAGTCCACTTGGAGAAATCTATCGCGACAATCAGAAAAAACCCGAATCCCGAAGCTTTGCGACCTACACCCTTACCGACTTTCTATCCCAAGATCCCTCTGGATTATTCAACCTGCTTGCAGATGCCAACGAAAGTCAATTCGATGAGGTATTTAGTAGATTGTCTAGCTTCAAAGGTGACGCAATCGAACTTGCAATCAAGGAAATCTCTCAGCAGTGCCCAACAGATGCCTCTGAGGTTACCAAGGAATCGATGGCGATCAGACAAGCGAACGCATTTCTACTTTTATTGCGATTAAATGCAGCTCAGGACCTGTTCTACGTACTTAAACACAATCCAGACCCCCGAGTTCGAAACTATATCATCCATTGGGCTAGCTCCCGAATCGGTGACCCAAAAACTATCCTGGAACGACTCGATGATGAAACCAACCCTTCGATCAAAAACGCCTTGATTCTTTGCCTTGGCGAATTCCAAATGAACCAAGATCTCAAAGAACAACTTATCCAAACACTGCTGACAGTTTATCAGCAGGAAGGTGATGCCGGAGTACACGCCTCAGCAGACTGGCTCCTGAGACGATTGGGATTGGCTCAAGTCCTGGATTCCGTTGATCAGCAATCTGCTCGCCTTTTACCTTTTTCTCTCGGGGAACAAATCCTACAGCCTAGTTGGTACATCAATTCTCAACGACAAACGTTCGTCGTGTTACCTGCCAACGATTTGGTGGTTGGCTCCCCGGCCGAAGAACCTGATCGCATCCAAAACGAAAGAATCCATCGAACAAATATTGATCGCTCCATTGCGGTTTGTAACAAAGAAGTAACTCATCAGCAGTGGAGGATATTCTCAAATCAAAATCCCGAACTCGAATGGAAGTCCGACCAAGAGCAACTCAAACCTTATACCCCCTCCGACGATTCTCCCATGATCGGCATGACCTGGTACGAAGCCGTTTGGTACTGCAACTGGCTTAGCGCCCAAGATGGAATCCCCGAGGATCAATGGTGCTATGAGCCTAATAGCGCCAATCAGTACGCTGAAGGTATGAAGGCCAAGGAGCGATTCTGGGAACTTCAAGGATACCGATTACCCACCGAAGCCGAATGGGAATACGCTTGCCGTGCAGGTACGACGACGAGCCGCCACTTCGGTCACTCCGGATCGCTTTTGCATCACTACGCTTGGTACCAAGCCAACGGGAATAATTATTCGCATCCCGTCGGCAGTCTAAAACCCAACGAATTCGGGATCTTTGACATGTACGGCAATGTCTACGAATGGTGCTACGATCCGTTGGCAGATTATGCAGCCAACTCCGATTTTGCCATCGCGGACCACCCAGCTACAGACCCATTAAACGATTCGCAAAGACGGGTACTCCGAGGTGGTTCCTTTTTCTTTCCCGCTCCAAACATTCGATCCGCATATCGAAGTAGCCTGCAACCTAGCAGTCGGCCAAATCTCACCTTCGGCGGTTTTCGTCCCGTTAGGACCATGCCCATAGATCAATCTCACAGTCCTTAACCTAAACTTAGTGCCATAGATCCAAAAATCCCACATACCAATTCGAGCCTACAAATTCCGCGGAGGAGCCCAAAACTCAGAAGCAACCGTAGATCCCAGATTTGAGGAATTCCAGTTGCCCGCTTTTCCACCGGTAGTCCACACCGACATCGTACTTCAGATGGTTCAGCTGAAACGTATTTGCAATTAAAAAATCAGTGAACCTTTGAGGATACATTTGCCAACTACAAAAGGTTAT
>JAGWZB010000074.1 GCA_018969045.1 Planctomycetota bacterium
AAAAGCGTCTCGATACGATCGATATCGGACCTGCGTGCAGGAAAAACCGAAGTTTTCGCTTCGACTCAGAAAAACCGCCCATCTCGCCTATTTTGAAGCCCAAGCACGGTTAGGCGAGAAGGGAATCGGTAGCTATACTATCGCACTGGAAGATCTTTCTTTTCCTCGATGAGTTTCCATGGCTTTTCCAGACAAGTCCGAATCGGATCCTGACAAAGAATCCCCCTACGCCCCGACGTTTGACCCCGGGGATGCAAACGGGTTTAGTTCGATTTTGGGACGGTTTGGTGATGCCTTCAAGTTCACTGCTGTCTTTGTGGTGATGCTGGTAGCAATTTGGTTCGTTTCCAAGAAACTCAAGGGAGTGACTTGGGAAGAGGTCAAGCTGGGCTTTGACAGTCTACCGACGATCCACATTATTGCTGCACTGGCACTGACTGCGATCAATTATTTGATTTTGACCGGCTATGATTGGATCGCCATCCGCTTCATGAGAAAGCGTCTCTCATTTCCTCGCATGATGGCAGGAGCCATCGTCGGTTATGCATCTGGTAACGTGCTTGGTTGGCTATTTGGCGGCAATGCAGCCCGATACCGCATGTACTCGAAATGGGGATTTAGCACCTTAGAGATCATCGGATTGGTATCGATCTTGTCGGTGACTTTTTGGCTGGGATTGTTCTTACTGGCTGGGATCGCCTTCATCGCCCTACCGATCCATCTGCCCCCATCGGTCGAGGAGCATTTCAAGATTGAGACCAAGCTCTTTGGAAATATCGAACTGAGCCAGCACATGTTTGGCTATATTTTTTTAGGATGCGTGATTGCTTATTTAGCCGCCTGCCTTTTGATGCGTAAACCGATTCACTTCAAAGGGATGTCGATCTCGCTTCCTCCCTTTAAGTTATCGGCGATGCAGTTGGTAGTTTCCGCATTGGACTTTCTCTTGGCGACGACCACGTTGTATGTGCTACTACCACCGGACATTGTCGGCCCGGATAAAATCAATTTTTCAACCGTATTGATCGCTTACCTGACTGCTCAGATCGCTGCAGTTTTGACCCACGTTCCGGGGGGATATGGACTCCTTGAAGGTATCCTGATCGCCTTCTTAGAAGGTCCAACTGCCGATCGCACAGGTTCGATCGTAGCAGCGGTCATTATGTTTCGGATCATTTACTACTTGATTCCTTTCTGCGTGGCGGGAGTTCTATTCGTTATCAACGAGTATTCTCCTAGTCTCAAACGATCGGATGTTGCCGATGGGATCTAACACCACCTTGGATCCTAAGGCTTGGACATGGCAAGCCTCCCTTCGGGACGCGATACGGTCGGTCGATGAACTCTTGGAACTGCTGGGACTTTCGGCAGATCAATTACCTCAACTGGACAGATCTCCGGACTTTCCGCTTTTGGTTCCGCGCGAATATGTCCAGCGTATGGAACGTTTCCATCCCAAAGACCCATTATTGCTCCAAGTTTTGCCGCTTGCCGTAGAGAACCAATGGACTCCTGGGTTTCACATCGATGCCGTAGGCGATCATGCCTCCACCCAAGAGCCTGGCGTTCTACACAAATACCAGTCACGAGCGTTGCTTATCGCTACAGGTCTTTGCGCCGTCCATTGCAGATACTGCTTCCGTCGCCACTATCCCTACCAGGAAACTCCCAAGAGCCTGGCTCAATGGGATGAATCCATCCAATACATCATCGATCATCCGCAGATCGATGAAGTGATCCTATCTGGGGGTGATCCACTCTCGTTGGGGAATGCCAAGCTCTTTGGTTTGATTCAAAGGGTCACCAACATCGATCATGTCACACGGGTCCGAATCCATACTCGGTTTCCGGTGATGATTCCCAGTCGTATCGATCGCGAGTTTATTGAACTTCTCGAAAAAACCTCGCTAGCACAGAACCCCAAATCCGTATGGATGGTTCTCCATGTGAATCATGCCAATGAGATCGATCCAGCGCTGAGAGAAGCTTGTGGAAAACTCAGAAGAGCCGGTGCAGTCTTGTTGAATCAAGCTGTCCTGCTGCGCGGTGTCAACGACCATTTTGAAGCGCAGCGAGACCTCTGCAAAAAGCTCACCGATGCTGGCATCATTCCTTACTACTTGCACCAACTCGACCGGGTTACGGGCACAGCGCATTTCGAATGCGATCAGCACCAGGGAGAAATGCTGATCGCTAGACTCAGGGATGAACTCTCGGGCTACGCCGTCCCAAGATTCGTCAAGGAAATCGCCGGACAAAAGAGCAAGACCCTCATCCTCTAACGCGGCGAAGTCGTGCCGCGATAACCGAGTGTGTAAGTCTGTGGCTCTGCGAGTGTTTTCGAGGCACGATTGGTTGTTTTTGCCCCAGAGAGAACTTCAATACGGCTCTTTTGGTCCTGAAAGTTCATCATTGCCACACGGACATCGACCGGCAAGGCGGAGAGTTTTGTGTGGTGGAATGAGCCTGGCTTGTAGACAACCGTTTCAAGCCAATTGTCTGGAATCTGGGGTTCGTACAGATCCAATTTTGCTCCGATCTTGTGAAGCGGAGTTGGGAAACTTCTCTGCTCGATGCTCTTGGAGAACAACCTTACGCAACGAATCAGATTGGCTTGTTGCCTCACATATTCGGCTGCCGCTGCGCTTGCGACCGCATCGTTCTCTTGGTAGAGCGCTACGACGAACGACTGTTTAGCAACGACCCCTTCGCGGCGAAATTGCGGAGCCTCCAACCCTGCAGCTTGGATCGTTACATCCATCAAATCAGCTCGCCAATTTTCCGGTACAGCAAGCAGAATATTCAGCTTGCGTGAACCTTCTAAGGTCGTTTGACTGTTGGGACGAATCTTGAAATAGACGCCTCGTTGGCGATTGGTGGTCCCGGCAGCAACCGTCAGCTCTCTGTTAGGCCTCTGCAAATATTGAATGCTTTGCGATTGGTAATCGGATTGATTCAATGCGCCCGAGATACTGCCAATTCCAGGATAGCCACCGATACCTTGGAGATTCAAATCGCGTGCTGAATCTTTCTCTTGGACGACCTGCATCGGCCCGTCTATATCGGATTGCAATTCGGTGCGCGGCGAATAATCTACCACAACCACATCATCCCGCCGGCAGACCGCTTGTACCATCATCTCGGTAATCGAATGACCCGCACCAGGCTGAAAAAGTGTCGATACGTCAAGTTCCAAAGAGACGACCCTTGAATTGGCCGTCCTGGAAAAAGCCGTATGCGCATAAAGAGCCTTAACCGGTGCAGATCCATTGACATCAAAAGCCACTTGACTGAGCCCTTGGGCACTCGTCGCGATGAAAATCGCGAAAGCAAATACAAACGCATGAGCACGGATCGCTCGAACCATCACATAACAAGTCAACAGCGTGAGCATGATTCTCTTACCTCCTTGGATTGTTCTTGGCACTATGAGCAACTGACGTTCCATCCTGGACATAAGATTCCTAAACACCTGGGTTTTAGGCCTAAAGGCCCTTGATTTGCCATAAACTCTCCGGTTTATTGCAAGCAATGTGAGACGACTAAGCCTGATTTTTGCAAATTCCGACCCGGTGTTTTGTAATCCTAGAAGCAGGTTTTTCAAAGGCAAGAGAAAAGACTAGAATCATCGCTCCATTGCAAACTGCGTAGATTCTCCAATTTGACTTTTACAAGAATGGGAAGGCGTGTGTATGAAAGCGCAAGACGTACTGAAGGCATCTCTGAAAACAACTCAGATGGTTTACTCAAGCTACATTAGCGATTTGACCGACGCGGAACTGATGGTGCGGCCGGGGCCTGGATGCAACCATATCGCTTGGCAACTGGGCCACCTGATCAGTTCCAATACCAGTATTCTCAACTCCATCCTTCCTGGTTCTGCACCGAGTCTGCCCGAAGGCTTCGACGCGATGCATTCGAAGGCGACAGCAGCGAGCGACGACCCAAAAGATTTTTTGACAAAGACACAATACGAAGAGCTATTCGCCAAACTCGATGCCGCGATTCTGTCAGCGATCGATCGGCTCAGTGACCAAGACCTTGAAAAACCTAGCCCTGAGTATTGGAGAGGTAAGTTTCCTACGATCGGTTCTTTGGCCGTGATCTTGGTTTCTCATACGATGATGCACGTTGGCCAATGGGTTCCTGTACGACGAAAACTACAGAAACCCGTTTTGATTTAGTAGACTAGATTGCTCAGTAGGGCTTACTTATCAACCCGAGAGAGCTTCAGGAAGTCGACCCCAACCATGTAACCAGGTACTGCCTCAGGATGCTTGCCCACAATCTGGATCTTCAGAGTGTGCTTGCCCTGAGCCAGTTGTCTTGGTGCAAACTTGATAAGTCCGGTTGTGATCACTTCTGGAGTATTGAAACAGTCGATCGGATCCCCTAACGGGATCTGATCGATCATCAGTTGGACGATCGCGTAATCTCTAGCCTTGGTCAAAACCATCTCGGGTATGTACTGCCCATCCTGAGCGATTTCGAATTCCAAGCTCAGGGAGTCAGAGGGCTGACCTCCGGTCCACCACAAGTGGTTGTTTGCGGACCACCGATCCTTGGGAAAGGCTCGCATGTCTTGGCCTTGGGTGGTCCCACGGCTCTTTTCCAAGACCTTCATCGCTTCCCCTTCGATGGCTCCAGATACATTTCCTTTGGAGTCAAAATCCGGCCTTGGACCCCGCAGTGGAACTTGCGATGGACTGGCCAAATATCCGATCAGATCTCGAATCTCTTCGGGCTGCATTTGCTCAAGCAATCCATTGGGCATCAATGAAAGATCAGACAGTTTTCTCTGATCGATTTCCTCCTTGGCAACGACGACCAAATCATTGATGGTCTTGAGTGTCACCGCGCTATCGGTCTCTTTGGTGATCAAGCCCGAAAGCACTCTTCCATCATCGAGTTGCAGCAAGGTCATCTGATAATCTTTTCCGACGACCGCGTTGGGAGCGACGAGATTTTCCAAGATATAATTCAAATCGGCTCGGTTGGAACCTGTAAGATCCGGTCCCACTTTCTCACCCGCTCCAAAAAGCTGATGGCAAGCCATGCAGTGCTTGTTGAAGAGCAAACGTCCTTGGCTCAAATCCGCTTTTGCCAACTCTTTCTTTGGCAACAGCGATTTGTACTTCTCAATAGCCTGCTGTTGCTCTTGGGACGATGTTCCGACCTTGCCCCATGATTGATTGATGCGCTCGACAAGTTCTTTATCATTAAGGCTGACCATCTGGCGAACATGGAAGGCGTGAACATCGGATCTAGCAATCTTTCCTGACTCGACCGCATCCAAAAGTTTCTGGGCAAACGGAGCGCGGGATACCAGCGTGGCTACAGCATCTTCCTGAGCTCCCTTGGCAAGTTGTGAGTAAAGCCCAAGTAACTTCTCTGCTGTCTGAGGATCGGCGACGGCCGAAAGAGCCCGGATCGCGGGGGATTGCAACTCCGGGGTATCAAGCACCGAATAGAGGCTCGGAGCAAGTTCCTTGTCCCGACCCTTCACCAGAATGTCTAACGCCTGTTTCCTTTCAGCGACCGGTCGAGCTTTGTCGACCAATCGCTGGCGCAGCTGCGGGAAGGCTCGCTGATCCCCAAAAGCCACCGCCGCACGAAGCGCCAAATCTTTGATCTCCGGAGAATCCGATTTCGAGAGTTGCTCATAAGCAGCCTTCCAATTTTCTGGTTGCGCTACATTAACCCTTCCCTCCATCGACTCAAGCATCTGTTTGAGTGTCTCGATTTGCTTAGGTGCCGGCCAATTGGTCATTTGGGCGACCAAGGCTTCGAGCCCTTGGGAATCGGCTGCCGATCTGCGAACGATGTACTGGCTCACAAGTCCGACGCGACTTTGCGCAGCTAGCTCCAAAGCCCTCTTGGGATCGTTGGCCACCAGCGGTTCAATTCCATACCAAGCGACCAGAGGAATGTTTCGATCTTTGTTGTCGGACTCATGGCTCAAGAGCCCTTGCGCGATCCCCCAACGCTGGTCTAACTCAATCCGGTTGATCGCACTGGCCAGATACAACCGTACCAACGCATCGGTCTTGTTGCTTGATGCAAGCTCAGACAGCTTGGACAATACCGCCTGGCTGACTTTTCTATCCTCGCAAAGCAATTGGATCGCCCACGCTTGAGCGTAGGCCGACGGGTGAGCCAACAAGGCTTCCAGTTTCTCATCATCCAGGATGCCCGTGGCATGGCCGAGCCACAGCCCGCGAAGAACACGGGTTTCATCGCTGCTACCCAGGAGTTTTTCAATCTCTTGAGCTACCGAGTCGCGGTCAAACTTGCCTGAGGCAACCCGCTCTTGGAGCAACCTTCGGGAGACTCGAACATACCAATCGTTTTTATGCCAAGCCATTTCTGCCAATTCCGCGTCGCTCAGCTTGGCCAAATCAACTGCCATACGATGCGGGACGCCGTAAGCGATGTTATAGACTCGACCGTTGGTACGATCCCAGATCTCTGGATTGACGCGATGGCAAGCATTGCGGTCATACCAATCGATCAAATAAGCGGATCCATCTGGACCCGTGCGAAGATTGATGCCTCGGAACCAACGGTCATTGGACAGCATCAAGTCGTCGCCATGCTTGCCGACATACCCACTACCATCGCGGAACAATCGGTCCATATTGACACGATTCCCGTGAATGTTGTTGAAGAAAATATGATTGCGGTACCGATCTGGCCAATTATCGCCAAGGTAAATCATCGCTCCGCAATGCGCATGTCCCCCCCCTGCATCCGAAGTGTCATCTTGGATGCCCGGTTCATGCCCCCACCATGCGTGATCCCCAATACTGCCCGCATAGTGCAAGTGATCGGCAATCGTCTTGATATCGGAGTAGACATAGCGATTGAAATGCTCGCCGGCTTGCCGCTGATAATGAGCGCCTTGGATCACATGGTACAAGTGAGGAATCACACACGCGGTGATGAAGGCTTGACCATGGTCGTTAAAATCCACACCCCATGGATTGCTGGTTCCCCAAGCGAAAACCTCGAAAGTATGCTTGGTGGGATGGTAACGCCACACTGCGGCGTTCATCGGAACCCTTTGATCATCTGGAGTTCCAGGTTTACCAACCTTGCTGTGCGTAAAGACCCCGTGGCATCCGTACAGCCAACCATCAGGCCCCCAGTTGAATGCATTGAGCGTTTCATGGGTGTCTTGGTATCCAAATCCATCGAGCAACACCTGAGGCTTAGCATCTGGGACATCATCCCCATCTGCATCGGGAATAAAGAGCAAGTAGGGTGCTGCACCGACCCATACCCCGCCAAAGCCTACCTCCAGACCACTGACTAGATTGAGCCCCTCGATAAACTGCTTACGAGTGTCGAATACCCCGTCTTGGTTGGTATCTTCCAAGATGATGATCTTATCGATCCCCTGCCCCTCTGGAGCTCTCTTGGGATAGGTATAAGCTTCTGCGACCCAGAGTCGACCTCGATGATCCAATGCCATGGCCACAGGCTGATGAACTTGGGGCTCACCGGCCGCTAGCTGCACATGAAAACCTTCGGGTACAGTCATGTGTGCTGCGGCCTGGGGTCCCGTCAGATCCTCTTTCAGTTCTTTTCGTGGTTTTGGCTGAGCGGCTTGATAAGCGATACCATCGAGTTTCCTTTGTTCGTGCCTTAGAACATGGCACCCAAGCATTCCTCCTACGACAATGTCAGGGGTTTGATTCGAGTCGACATCGGCGATCACAATCTGGCGCCCGATGCCAGAGGTGTCGTCGGCAAGATGGGGGATCCACTCGACACCCTTTTCGGAGCGTCTAAGTTCAAACCAATAGACAACTGCCCCTGCATCCCACTCTGCGCTTTGTCGGTGGTGAGACCAATAGGTTTTACCTGTGATGATGTCTTGCAGTCCATCGCCGTTGATATCGGCCATCTTGACCGAGTGAAGCTCGGAGATGTGAATCCCGTAAGGGTTTTCGGAAGGTTTGCTCCCCATGATCAAATGCCGTTTGAATTCACGCTGGCCATCGGCCCCTATTTGCTGCTGCCACCATACGAGTCCATACCCGTGCGCATCAAGACTGGTGATGACATCGTTGAGTCCATCGGCATCGACATCGTAGGCGAACATGTCCGCACCACCTGGACAAAACGCAACCGCTTCAAAATCCCACAACCCTTGCTTGCCAGGACCTGGGTTCTTGAACCAACCGTTGTTGGCCATGACATCGAGTTTTCCATCGCCATCGACATCCCCGACACCGAGTGCATGCCCGAACCGCTCGTGAGCGACCACTTCGGAGATTCGAGTAAATTTCCAAGCATCAAAATCTTTACCCGATGGTTCGGCGTATCCAAACATACCAGCCCGAGTGCATACCAATTCGGGCTTGCCATCTCCGGTGATGTCCGTGAATGCCGGTGACTCGTTCGAGACCCAATCGAATATCTGGTGCTTGGTCCAGTGTCCCGCAGCGGCCACCTCTTTGCCTGGGTTCTCGTACACATAAGCGGGTGTACCGGGGAAACCTACCGTGAGCACATCGTTGAATCCATCGCCATTGAAATCATGAACCCAAGCAAAAAAGTGATCGGCATAGGCGTTCATCGGTTGGGGCTTCGGAGCGTATATCTCGTGTGAGACTTTAAACTCTGGGCCTTCGAACCAGTAGGGTCCATAGACGACATCAGGTTTGCCGTCTGAATTGAGATCACCAACCCCGGCACCTTCGCTGAAGTAGGTTTTGGTGAGCGATTGGCGATTGAATGAATGCACCGTGCCTTGATCCGATTGGACTTGAGCTTTGGTCGATCCACCGTTGCAAACCAGTAAAAGCACAAGACATGCGAGGGTATGGAAAGGCTTCATATCAGATCGATCGCTAGAGAAAAACGCAGGAGGGTATTTCGTGCCGCTGAAACGACAACTCAAAGACAGCCATTTTAACAGAAACACCCCGTAGGAGGGGCTATTTCGATATTTTCACCGCTAGTAGATCACGAGGTCCGGGTCTAGACGTATCCTTGATGGACCGGTTTGATGACCAGTTCAGGGATATGGACTCTAGCTGGCAATGCGATGATCGATGCGACGACTTGTCCAACATCACTGGGACGAAGGATCAACTCCCTTTGTTCTTGGGATACCGGAACGGGCCGTTGTTCAAGGATAGGCGTGTCGACTTCTCCGGGATAAATATTGGTCACTCGCACCCCTTCGGCGCCAACTTCGTTGGCCACGCAAGTCCCCAGGGCCGTCATTGCAAATTTGCTAGCTGCGTAAGCGACTCCTCCGAGTGCCAAGGCTCGCTTACCGGTGACGCTTGATATGTTGATAATCGTTCCGTTGTGGCGAGCTCGCATGTCGGGCAGCGTCGCATAGATCATGTTGTAAGCACCCGTTGCATTGATGGCCATGACATCATCCCATTGCTCGGGGCGCATCTGGCCGATGGTACGGTTTTTGATATTCACACCTGCTGCGTTGACCAAGACATCGATCCGGCCCCAACGCTTGCGGACTTGGTCGACGAAATCCTCGACGCTTGTCCGATCGGTGACGTCCAACGGTAGGCCGATGACCTCGGGGTTTCCTGACGCTCGCAGCTGGTTGGCGGCTTGTTCGACGACATCATTTCTTCTTGAGCCGATGGCGACTCGAAGACCTGCTTTGGCGAGAGCTTCGGCGATGCCATATCCGATGCCGGTGGCTCCACCGGTTACAATGGCGATTTGGTGGCTTGATGCATTCATGTTGAAAATTGGCTTGGAGATCCAGTGGGGAGTGGAAGCGGTAAGTGCGTGGGGGGATTTATGGTAGCCTCCAGCACGCAATCGCCCAAGAGCAGGCGACTTTAAGAAATTTTCGAAAATCCCTTAAGAAAAGGACTTGGCCAACGTTTACTGGGTGTCGGCACGAGGCATTGGGCCTAGTGAGTTTCCCATGAAAGGCAAGAAACGGTTGCATTGTGGCTTCAGAGGAACTCTCCAGCGGCGAAGATTTCTGTTGGTTGCAATCGGTCTTTGAGCGACTCAAAAGTCCGCTGCTTGTTTATTGCAGCAGGCTCTTGGGAGGAGACTTAGACTGCGCCCAAGACTGCGTCCAGGAAGCTTTCGTTCGTCTGTGCAAAGCCCCGCGGACTCAAGTCGAGTCCTATGTCGACGCATGGCTGTTCAAAACATGTCGAAACATCGCGATGGATATCCATCGACAGGAGTCCCGTATGGCAAAACAATCCCATGAATTGGCAACGACGCTGACGGCGTCCCGCGAAGCCGATCCGCATGAAGCGATCGTGGATCGTGAACAAAAGGAAACGCTTCAGGAGAAAATCGGCAACCTGCCGTCCTTGGAAAAGGAAGTGGTCTTGCTGCGATTAGGCCAAGGCCTTTCGTATCAACAAATCGCCGATGTGATGGACCTGAGCGTCTCGCATGTCGGGGTGCTTTTGCATCAAGCCCTCGGGCGATTGCGATTAGCAATGAACCCAAGTAAGTAAGTTCCCAATCCAAACAAACCCATCAAAACCAACGAAACCATCATGTCTTCCAATAACAATGCTCCAATTAATCACAACAACGACAATCCCATCGAAGGCTGGTTTCTAACGGCCTACGCACTTGGGGAACTAGATCAAGAGTCACAAGACAAGGTCGAAGCTTGGCTGGCCAAGCATCCCGAAGGACTCAGGGAAATCGAAGCGATTCGTCAAACGGCATCCAAGGTCCAGCAAGAGTTGGCGATATCGGCCCAAAGCATTCAGCTTGATCCGACCAGGACCGATAGAGTCAGGGAATCCATCGCCATCGCATCGCAAAACGCGGATGCTCGAAAAGACCTTGAAGAAATCAAGCGCAGCGGCCACAAGAAAGTTCGACAACGACGGTTTTTGATGGCGATGACCGCTGGGCTTGCTGCCGGTCTGGCTGGCACAGCGTTTTGGCTCAGCACCCCGAATTCCTCGGAGGAATTCTCGTTGATACAGATCGAACCGCTAAACGCAAGGGTCCTTGAAACCACGGCCACTGAATGGACAGAGGAGAACTCCGCGAGGGAACAGAGCGGGTTGGCACTCACGCCCAAGTCTCCAAGCTCGCTGCCAGAAATACTTGCTCGTGATTATGACGAGTCTAAGACGCTTTCAGAGGGTGTAGACGACTACCTTGTCAAGGACTCGAAATCCCAGGAGTGGTTTGGCAAAAAAGCGGATTCCCTACAAGATAATGTCGGTCGACTTTCGCGATCTGTTGCAGCTGCAGATGCAGCTCAAGGGTTGCCTAGCTTCCAGACTCCCGCTGGCCCAGGCTTTGGGTTACCAGGAGGTGGCGGTGGTCTTGGTGGTGCCATGGGCGGCCAAGGCCGGGGTTCTGGTGGGCCTAGCAAAGCCTTATCGGGCGGTGAATCAGCCGCTACGGTACGCAGCGAAGATCGATTTCGCCGAGAAACTGGCACCGACAAAACGGAGCTTGAAGCGGAACTGGATCTGAAACAAGACTCGTTGGGTATTTTCCCTGAGGAGCTCAAGCAGAATGTTCCAAGCTTGAGCAAGTCCAGCAAGGCCAACGAACGAGTTTCGGGGGATCGGTTTGACTGGATCCCAGAGACACCCTTTGTCAGTGTCCAGAAGGAACCCCTTTCGACCTTCTCGATCGATGTCGATACGGCTTCGTACTCCAAGCTTCGTCAGTATGTGCTTGAGAACAAGGTGGTTCCTCCACCCTCGGCGATCCGCATCGAGGAATGGCTCAATTACTTTGACTATCAGTATCCCGGTCCGCAAGGCAACGATCCTTTTGCTGCGCACATGAAGCTTGGGGATTGCCCATGGAATACCAAACACAAAATCGTTCGAGTAGCCTTGCAGGCCAAGAAAGTGGCAAGCCAGGACCGGCCCAAATCGAACTTGGTCTTTTTGATCGATGTCTCTGGGTCGATGGGAGATGCCAACAAACTACCACTGGTCAAGCGGACGCTGAACTTATTGACGGCCCAACTCCGAGAGCAAGACAAGGTAGCGATCGTGGTGTATGCAGGGGCTTCGGGCTGTGTTTTGCCTAGCACCAGAGGAGCTCACAAGGATCAGATACTCGCTTCGATCAACGAGCTTCAGTCGGGAGGATCGACCAACGGGGGCTCTGGGATCGAGCTTGCTTACAAGATCGCCAAGGAGAACTTCATCCCCGGAGGAGTCAATCGGGTATTGCTATGCACTGACGGAGATTTCAACGTCGGCGTTACGGGCACCGATGCTTTGGTATCGATGATGCAAGAGCAAGCCAAGAGCAATATCTTTCTGACTTGCTTGGGATATGGTATCGGAAACTACAACGATTCGATGATGGAGCAAATCTCCGACAAAGGTAATGGGACTTACGCGATGGTTGACAGTGAGTCAGAAGCTCGCAGGGTGATGACCGAACAGTTGTCGGGTACCTTGATGACAGTTGCCAAGGACGTGAAGATTCAAATCGAGTTCAATCCTGCGAAGGTTCACTCCTATCGATTGATCGGTTACGAGAACCGTCGATTGGCGGCTGCCGATTTCAACAACGACAAGAAAGATGCTGGCGAGATAGGAGCCGGGCACAGGGTAACGGCCTTGTACGAGGTTGTTCCGATTGGCCAAGCCGACAGCATTCCTGGAGCGATTGATGAACTTCGTTTTTCACAAGCGGGCAAACCTGAAACCAAGCTGACGGAGGTCGAATCAGCATCGAAAGAATGGCTGCTTTTGAAAATTCGCTCAAAGCAACCTGAGTCAAGCGAAAGCACCAAGCAAGAGTTTGTACTGGGTGATGTCGCTAGCACTTTGGATTACGAAGGCCAGCAGAGCGATTTTGATTGGGCTCTAAGCATTGCCGAGTTTGGACTGTTGATGCGCCGAAGCGAGCTTGCACCTAGTCTCAGTTGGGAAAAGATGTTAGCTCGGGCTATGGACAGCACGGCTTCGGACCCTTATCGGCAAGAATGCATCACCATCATGCAGCGAGCCCGATCGTTATCGGGGCAATAAGACCGATCCGAGTTGATCTTTAAACGAACACAGCCCGCTTAGAGCGGGCTGTGTTATGAACATTTCTAATTAGAAGAGTTACAAGTTGCGAAGAGCGTACTGGATACCGAAGGTGAAGAAGGTTCCTAAACCGAAGTTCAGAAGTTCTTCGCTAGGCTTGAACCTGAGGATCAGGATGTCGCCCGGTTGCACTAAAATTCTCTCTCTTGGATCGAGGTTTGCTTTGGCAAGATCCACCGCGATGGTGATTTGACCATTGCACGGCGTTTTGCGTAGAACGTAGAGCATGCCTGGAGGTACTGTACCGAGCATACCACCGATACCGCCCATGCCACCCGCTCCGCCCCCATTTTGCGATCTGGAGATACCTCCACCAGATAGGGACATTGCCGTTAACACGTCCAAGTCGTAGTCTCTTGGAATTCTGAATTCTCCGCCTGGTAGCAGTCCACCCGTGTAATAAACTTCAGCGTCGCGGGATTCGATGTAGACAATGTCTCCGTCCTCAAGCACAACATCTTCTGGAGTCAAGCTAGGAATAACTCCAGGAGGAAGTCGCAGGGGAATCCTCAGAATCGATGGATCCTCAGGTAGCGGCGGCGGACATCCGCAAGGATCTGGATTGCAGTAGTACTGTTGGTAGAACTGCTGGACGAATTCATCGCGTCGACGTTGATCGGCGCGAGAGGCTCGCAAAATCTTGATTTCATTCTTCGCGTTGACGCCAGGCAGACCACCTGATTCCATCATCGCATTGAGAATGTCATTCTGATAGGCTTTCAACTTAAGCATCCGGCCTGTAGCGCTGTAGTCGGTACCGCGAGTAAAGCCGCCACCCATGCCTCCTCCACCACCTTGAGCGCCCTGCCCCCCCATATCTTGGCGGATGACGATGACGTTGTAAGTCCGTTCCTTCATCAACGTGACGATGGGCTGCAGCCGGCTTGATTCACGAAGGATCTCTGAATCCAGATAGTACTTTCGAATCAGATCTCGCGTTTGATCGATGGTAAGCCCTCGGACTTTGATCGGTTCGAGGTTCGGCAATTGGATCGTACCATCGTTGATCACAGCGATGGGATATCCAAGCGAAGGATCAAGCTGACTGTTAGCATCCGGAAAGTTTACAGGTGGCGGTTCAGGTGGTCGGTCAGGGGGAACAAACGGAAGTATCCCCTCGATGTAAATCCCGAGGATGTCTCCATCATCGAGCAGATAATCTCTTGGAGGTTCCTGCGATAATCTGGCTGGATCCAAGGGAACAAGGTTGTTCTTGCTCTGAGCAAGGAATTGAGGCGGGAGACGTCGAGCTGGAATTCCCGAAATAGGTTGAGTGATCGTCGAGCAACCAGTGCTCAAGAGCCCCAACGCAATCAAGCCCGCGGAGCTTGCATTTCGCATCCAACTCGCCAACCGATTCTTGAAGGTCTGTTTGGTTTCCATTTGTGTGCACTTCATGTTTAGGGTTCTTTACCTAAATAACTCGCTAGCCACCTGTTCAGGACAACTAGGGCTGACCGATGGGAGTTGGAATCACTGAATTGGGAATCACGGCCTTGGGAACGACCGGATTCGGGATGACCTGAGGATTCAGGTTTGGAACGGGAGCAATCTGAGGTGCTACCACTTCGGACTCGATAAATCCAAGTGGCTCTTGACCTGGAACACCCTGACCTAGCAACGACCGATTGCGATCAAACTGAGGCACAGGATACTGACCGTTGTACTGGCTGGGCATCAAATTGTGCTCAACGTACTGTTTCTGAATGGTTGAAGATGTTTGGATCTGATTCCACATCCCAACTCCGTCTTCTTCAGCAGCCTGGGCACCATGTGGAAATCCAGCGAACCATGCCGCTACGCGGGCTTGCCCCTCCGCAGATTGATAATACCAGTTCCAATACTCCACTGGCGGAAATGCAGGTGTGCACCCGCTACCAGTGTCGGCCACTTGGACATACCCAGCGCGGAAACCACGCTGGAAATCCTTCAGGTACTTTTGATCCACAAAACAGTGCTTCCGTGCATGCCAAGCTTTCCCCGACATCGAGTAAGCCCGGCTGCTCATGATGTAGTCATTCAAGTCGTTGTTGTACTTGAATAGATTGCTGATCCCAGTGACGGCCGTGCAACCGCTGCTAGACAAGACCACAAGACTCATTAAGGCCGTTGCCATCAAGGCTTTGCCGTCAAGTCGTCGTTTTTGGAACATCGACGATTCCCCTTCTTTGCGGATGATTTGGAGAGAATGCTTGCATCGCACTCTTTCCCCGACGATGGACACCTACTATCCATCGGTCGTTTTATCGCGTGGAAGCCGAGTTAGAATTTAATGATTATCGGGATAGTGCCTGGAAATCGGCTTCTTTGGTCTTTTCCAAATAGTAGCATTTCAGATCGAAGTCCTTTGGGTTGAGCTCTTAGCAAGCAATGTCGATGGATACAGACTAAGCGTCGTTCCACAGTGACCCGACCAAGGCGAACGTAATAACGGTTGACCGGTGAAGACTCCCAAGAAAACGACAACCCAAATCACTCATGGCCAATCAATGCACGGGAACGTGGATAAGACCGGCGTTTGGACCAACGCTGTTGGATGGCTCTTGGTTCTGCTTTTGTGGATTTCACCCTGGTACTATGCCGGTGCGACT
>JAGWZB010000522.1 GCA_018969045.1 Planctomycetota bacterium
ATCGCCAATCGGTTGATCGAATCGATGCAGCGACTGGTCCAGCAGCAGAGCCAGTTGTGGCAGGAATCGATTGGACAAGTTCATCAGGAATGGGCTTCGGCAAGTGCCCGTGCCACCGAAACTTCGCTCGGTACGATCCAGAGAGCACTAGCCAGCACGCTGGCCGAGCATCGAGATTCCCTCCGCGATTGCTTGACGCAATTGACCTTGCTTCAAAACGAGGGGGCACAACAGATCGATGGACGTTTTCAGCAGTGGCAAACCACCCTCTCGGAACAATCTCGGTTGGCCCTTCGTCAGCAGCAAGAAGTAAGCCGCAACGCGGAACTTCTTCAAAAGCTATTGGATTCCACGCAGCTCGTACAAGCCATGCAGCAACCGATCCAATCGACGCTCGAACGCATGACGCAGTTCGATCGTTTTCAAGAAGCTGCATTGAGCCTGACCGAAGCCGTAATGGTCCTAAGCTCTCAACTCGAACGAGCCGGGCACGTGAATCGCCAAGCGGTTCGAAGACGTGCCGCAAGAGATTTGCAAATGGATGAAACCCCTGAACAAATCGATCCACAAGTAGGCTACGAAAATGATGCCGTCGTACTGAAACTTGATTCTCAAGAGACGAGAAAAGCCGGATGAGCAAGCGATCGCGTGGCAACGACTATGCGCCATCGACTTTCCCATTCTTAGCAGTACTGCTGTGCGTCATAGGTGCGCTGATCTTGCTCTTGGTGATCAACGTCACGAATTCCCGTGCTTCGGCAAAAAAACAAGTACAAGGTGAACTTAGCGAAGCGATCGAGGAAGCCAAAGAACAGTCGGATTACTTGGTTTCAATCTCAGAGGAGCTTCGAGCAAGGCGTGAGCAGGTCAAAAACCAGATCGAATCCAGGCGACGCGAATTAGCGCGAACCGAAGACCACATCAAAAGGCTTCAGGAGCAACTCGATGAATCGATGGCTCGCCTTGAAAGCCTGCACGAACGTACGGCTGACCATTCCGAATCGATCGACAGCCAGTCGCAGATCGAACAACTTAAATCCAAACTGGACCAAGAGCGAAAGAACCTTGCAGAGAAGCTTCAGGATCGCAAAGACCAAACACCAGCTTTTTCGATCATTCCATACGAAGGTGCCAACCGAACCACACGCAGACCGGTGTATCTAGAGTGCACCGAGCGTGGGGTTGTGATACAACCCGAAGGGATACTCGTCAGTATGGAGGAACTTGGTCCACCTCATGGGCCAGGGAATCCACTCGACGCGGCCCTTCGTGTTCTGCGAAACGCTTACCAAGCCCGCGATGCTGTCTATGGAATCACAATCCCCCCCTACCCTCTTCTGATCGTTCGGCCCGAGGGAATTCACAGTTATGCCCTTGCCAGATCGGCTATGGCCGGATGGGACGATCAATTCGGATACGAATTGATCGATGAGCAAATGCAGTTGGCTTATCCCGAAGGTATCCCGGAACTCAAGGAAGAACTCACTCGGAGTCTAGCTATTGCCAAGGATCGGCAGCGAGCGCTCGTGGCCGCATTGCCTGCACGATTCAGTCGTAACCCCTTTGCGACCAAATCCGAGAACTCATGGGATTCCATCGATGCAGAGTCGATGGCAGGCTCTGGCAATTCAAAGTCCGAGACAAATCCCAACATGAAACGCTCCGAAAGAGATGTTGCCAACGATGGTCGCCGCTGGGAGATGATCCAGCAACTGCCCTCCAACTCGGTTGTTGCAAGTCAGGCTTCGTCACGTGATGGTGATGCGACCCTGCTGCCATCTCTGCCCAAAACAAGATCATCTGACGGTTTCAAGACGAGCGTTCCACCAAGCCAAGCATCGATGCAAGCTGCGCCGCAACCGAGCGACTTAAATTCCCTGGCCGACTCGGCTGGATCGAGTAACTGGTCAGAGAACCCCTCCGAAGCTAGTCCTCCAAGCGGTGCTGCAGGTGGTCCGACGCAAGGGGATGCCTTAGATGGAAGTTCTATTCCATCGAACTCTGCGTCGAACGCAACAGCAAACCGTTTCTCAAGCTCCCCAAACGGTGCTTCGGGAGGTTCCGCGAGTTCGAACCAAAATAGCGAAGATACACAAATGGAGCAGGCCCTACGAGAGCAAGCGATGAAGCAGCAAGATGGCTCGACGCCTTCGGTCAACAAGAGCGTTCCTTCCAGAACAGCTTCGCAAAAATCCAATGGTTCCGACAGCGAGCTGAAACCGATCAGTTTGACGGCTGGAAAAGACTGGGCAACTAGCCGAATGGACAACAAATCCACGCCAGTCTCAAGACCTATTGGCATCATCGTGCTGCAAGATCGATGGCTTATGTGTAAAGAAGGCCAAAATTGGAAATACGACGCAGAAATCCTGCTTGAACAAGGTCCACAGGTTGCCTCAGAGCAACTTCAGCGGTCGATCAGAGACCGAGTCGATTCCTGGGGGCTTTCGCTGCCAGGTGGTTATTGGGCTCCTTCTCTGACGGTACAAGCCGCTGCGGATGCCGATCAAAGCGTC
>JAGWZB010000075.1 GCA_018969045.1 Planctomycetota bacterium
ACGCCATGGTTCACGTTCTGAGTGTGCTTGATCTGGTTAGCAAGCGGGAAGAGGACTTTGACTTGGTGGACGAGTCTATGCGGCAGGAGTGTAGGGCGGCGTTTCAGCGAGGGGTCAATTGCATCTTGCAAGCACAGTGCAGCCAAGGATCGGCGCGCACTCTTTGGTGCGCTCAACATGACGCGCTGACGCTCAGTCCTAGCCGTGCTCGGGCGATGGAACCTGCATCCCTGAGCGGTTCAGAAAGTGTTGGGATTTTGAAGTTACTTATGGCGATCGATGATCCAACTCAGCCGATCATTACTTCGATTCAAGACGGCCTGAAGTGGTTCTCTGAGCATCAGATCCGAGGTCTTCGGCGGACCAAGATCGATGGACAAGATTGGTATGTGAATGACCCACAATCAGACCAGATATACTGGGCAAGGTTCTATGACTTGCACACACAAGAGCCAATTTATCCAGGTCGAGACGGGGTTATCTATCGGAGTTATCAGGAGTTGGCCAGCAAGAATCGGCTGGGATATGACTATTTGACCACCAAGCCCAAGGGGCTTTTAGCAAGCGGTCAAAAGTCGTGGGCGAAGCGATTGGAACCCAAACGCTAAATCGCAGTTTAGTAGGTTGAGGATGCATCCCAGATCCGAATGAGTCCGTCCTTGCCCCCGGATACAATTTTGGACCCATCGGGCGTTACAGCCAGAGATGTAACCCCAAGTGGATGGGCCATGATCGACAGCAACTCGATACCAGAGAAGGGATTCCAAATGTGCAATCTGCCGTCATTGCCGCCATGAATTAAGCGTTTGCTATCGATGGTCCAACAGATGGAGAAGCGACCTTCTTGTTTGATCGGAATCTCTCGAAGGATTCGACCAGATTCGCGGTTGAGAATGATGATGGCATTTTGCTTGAGTGGGCCCGCAATCCATTGTCCGTTGGGACTGATTTTTATCTGGTTTGGATTAAACGTTTTCAAGTAACTAGAAAGTGATCGAGTCGATTTCTGAAAACCGTTAGCCGCACTGTATATGTCAGGCCCCGGGATGACCTTCTCCCAGAAGAGTTTGCCCGTTTGCGCATCGAGCAATTGAATCAAATCCGTGTTCGAGTACTCTCGCATTTGATTTCTTTTGAGCGGGTTTACCAACAAATAATTTTTGCCGAGTTTATTGTCCTCTAGGATCGATAGAAATCCTACTCTATCGATATCACTGGTTTTGAGCCTAGTCTCGTCCTTTGACAAATCAAACTCGCTAAAGCGACCGTCCATGACTCCCAAGAGCGTCGAACCTGTTGGGGAGGTTTCAATCATCGATCCTTCGCAATGCTGCGCTGATGTATAGTTCGAATATCGGTCGCTATTGGTTACGAAATTCGCATGAAATGTTCTGGATCGCTCGCCTGTTTGCGCTTTCCATTGGTTGATGGTTTTGCGAGCGGCTGTGGAGTAAATCCACTGATCGTCCGGCGAGAAAACAACGCACAGATCATTCTCTATTCCCGATCTGCCCCACTTGTCTTCCGGAGTGTTTTTCTCCAGGTTCTCTGATGTCCAGGTGCATGTACCCCGTTGGATATCGAACAACCGGAGAGTTCCATCTGTTGAAACCGAAGCGACAGATTTACCGTCTGAGGAGACATCGATCGAAGCGATGCTATCGGTATGTCCTCTCAAAACCTGCCCGCCGCGCATTTCTTTCAAGTCCCATACATCGATGCATGTTTGCACGCGATTATGGTCCAATTCCCTCTGGCCTGGCGTATTTTGGCGAAGCCCAAGCAAACGGTCTCCATCCCGGGTGAAATGATAACTTATGGGGAAACCATAATCGCATTTGAGAATCCCAAGAAGATCTCCGGACTGTGTGTCATAGATTTCGATGCATATCGAAGCTTCCGCAAAATTTCCAGGATATACCCTCCCGACTGCGAGCCTTTTCCCATCATAAGACAGTGCCGATCGATGGATCTGCGAACTCCCTGGAGCCATTTCGAATTGGAAGTCTTGGTTCCCTTTTCTTTGCATAATCACCTTGCAGAACGAACCCCAATTTTCCACAATCGCGGTGACAGATTCGTCTCCAGAGATAGCCTCTGTTTGAGAGCTTCTCCTTTGACTCATGCCTCCTCGATTTAGATTTGGTCTGGATCCTGGTGGGACTTTTTGTTTGGATTCTGTATCCCAGAAATCGAGTCGCTTTCCTTTTTCCAGAGTTGCCACAAGTGTTCTTCCTTGGTCTATCAACTCCAGTCCTGCATCTGTGTCCCATGGATCCAGTTCGACCGGATTTTCGATGGGTACCGACCAGTCTGATTGTCCCGATTCGAGACGATATCTTTGGATAACATCGCCCTGATATACGTATAGTTTTTCCTCGGAGGAATCGGTGTCGCAGGCGACCATCGCGTTTCCTGGAACCTCCAAAGAGAAAGCTTCTTTGCCGCTTTGGGTGTCCAATACCATGATCCTCGATGAGGTGATTTTGGGTGGTTGAACGGGTACCCGGTAGTCGATTGGCTTTTTGGGCTCAGCAGGCAAGGGGTTGTAGACCAAGACCATTTTCGAGCCGGTCGTGCTCATCACAAGTCGTGAACCATAGTGCTGACCTATCTCACCATAGCGCCATCTCGAATAAGGACTTACGTAATTGAGCCGTTGAAGGTAGTGCCACTCCCAATCCCGGAATTCGGTGGGTGAAGAAGCAAGAACCTGCTTCGATTCATCGAACGAGCCGTCCCGGTTGTTGAGGTAAGCTACCTTGAGGTTGTTGGCGTATCGGTTTTCCCTCTGATTAGCGACATAGAGCCATGCGGACCAAAACCCTGCCAAAAAAATGCATGCGACGGCTAGTCGTTTTAGGTACTGTTTGACTGAGTTTTGGGTTTCCGTGTGTTCTTGGAACCATCCACGGATGGACCAAAGCAGCAGAACATCCAGAGAGAAACTAAACCAATAGGCGGGCATCCATTCGAGGCGAAACGGCGGGGGGGTGCCTTTACTACTCCAGGGCATACCTGTCAGCGTCGACAGCAGATTGAAGGGAAGCTGAAAAGTTAGCTTCAGGGCTATCGCGACAAGAGTCAATACGGTGATCGTACGTGCGGTTTGACGCAGCACGGTTTGATTTGAGTGAAAGATGGTGCAAGCTAGGGATAAAGTCACGAGGCCAACCAGTGGCAGGACGAACATCATCGGAGCGAGCATCAGTGTCGGAACGAACAGGTACGTTTCGGAAGCGGGCTTAGCACCTAAGTCTTTTTCGCTCGGCTTGGTTTTGCTAACCCCTTGCGATTTCGGAGAAAATTGTCTTGTAACGGGTTCGCAAGCCAGTTGAAATCCGTTGTAAGTTCGCCATCCTTGCTGATTGAAGTAACTGTAGTCCAGATCTGTGCAGGATAGGCTCAGGAAAGGCAGAAAAAGAACACCAATGCACGCCAACTGGCAAATCCATGATGAGATGAGTTTATAGGTGCAGGGCGTTGCGTGTGGCTTTTTTGCAATCTCGGGCATTTGAGGCATTGAGGCGGTCATTACAGTTTTGGTTCAGCGTAAGTAGCGTAAACGTTGGTTACGTTTAGTTAAGTAAATGAATGAACAAACAGAAGATG
Source organism: Planctomycetota bacterium (assembly GCA_018969045.1). Lineage (GTDB taxonomy): Bacteria > Planctomycetota > Planctomycetia > Pirellulales > Pirellulaceae > JBKCUI01. Next base: position 3,613 of record JAGWZB010000075.1, read on the forward strand.
TGCGCAATGGGGGCTCTGCACCCAATCCCCCGGGATTTATCGCATTGTGGCCAAAGGTAAGTGGCAGGTGCCGGGCGGGAGACTCTCGGCCTCCACGCCCATTGCACCTGCCTTCGGCATCGACTCGGCGCTCAGGTTGCTTCTCCGTATCGCCCTATTCCAAGCTCTGGTCGGTTTCAATCTAATGGATTCTGAACGCTCAAGCAACATTTGGGGCTCTTCAGGAGTTATTGTGGCTAGGAGTGTATGCAACTGGTTTTTATCGAACTCGTACTCGAAGCGGTCTAGTATGGTGATTCAGCCAATTAGTTTGCAAATTAGCTCGAAACGCTTTGATCAACCATCGTCATCGCAGCGGTTCAAACAGCCATCGAGAAAGCCTTTCGGGCCTGAAGAGCCCAAAGTAGAATACTTTGACGCGTTCGCACTGAATCATTACACAATAGAGTCTGAGTGCTTCCCTTATGCCTAGAGAACTTGATAGCCGCGCTGGCTTCCATGTTGCGGTCCTATTTGCTTTCGTTGGCCAATCCATCTGGGGTATGGCCTTGGCCCAAGACCAGATGCCAAGCATCCGCAAGGATGTCGTTTACGGTCATAAAGATGGAATGGCCCTTACGATGGATGTCTTCGAACCGCCGTCGGATCGCAAGGGGATTGGCCTGATGTTTATGGTCAGCGGAGGCTGGGTTTCTACATGGATGCCACCGGCGCAGATGTCGAATTTTTTTAAGCCGCTGTTGGACGAGGGCTACACCGTTATTGCCGTTCGGCATGGCAGTAGCCCTAAGTATGTGATTCCGGAGATTGTCGAAGATGTTCGCAAAGCTCTCAGCCATGTGAACAAGGAAGCCAAAGACTGGAAAATCGATGCATCGAAAATCGGTGTCTTTGGCTTTTCGGCAGGTGGCCATCTGTCGCTGATGCTAGGGACCACGGCCAACGATAAAAAAAGAGGGCCTCGCATCGCTGCTGTGGCTGCCGTTTTCCCTCCAACAGATCTTGCACCCTACAAAACGCCCGGAAATCCTCGCATGGAACAGTTTCCGGCGCTTAAGTTCGACTCGAAACTCAACGACGAATTCTCACCCCTGAGGCAAGTCTCCAAGGTCGATGCACCCACGCTTTTGGTCCATGGCGATAAAGACGAGTTGGTACCTATTTCTCACAGCGAGAATATCAAAGAGGCTTTCTCCAAAGAACAAGTCCCTTGTGAACTTGTCGTGATCAAAGGAGCTGCCCACGGCTTTGACGCCGAAGGCAACCAAGTGATGTTCGAAGCCATGCGCGATTGGTTTAAAAAACACCTCGATGATCGTCAATCGTCAACTGACAGCGACGAATAATCGAATCGAGAAAATTGATCAATCAAGACCATCCTGGGCCAGTTTCTCGATATCATCCATGCGGTCGAAGACTCTTTGGGTATGCTCGGGTCCCCAATGCGGACCTTGCAAACTCGGCTTGGAACTTAAGTCTTGACCGCTGGTGGCTTGTTCTCCGATTGCCAGTGTTTTGACTGTCTGGGAGAGGGTATCGAGTTTGCTCGACAGTTCGTTGACCTGAACCGACTTTCGCTTGAAGTCGGTCGACTTGTTTGCAAGCCGATCCGTCAATTCATTCACCGAAGTCTCCATCGCGGATTTGACTCGATTCAAGTGATCGATATCGGCTGTCAGTTGACGATGGTGATTTTGTACCGACTCGAACTGTCCGTTGGCTTGGATCAACTCTGCGCGTCGAGTGGAAAGTACACCGTCGAGTTCCGCGATGGACTTGTCGAGTTTCGAGCATCGCAATTCACGATCTTCAACGAGAACTTTGGTCTGTGACTCAAGCAAATCGTTGAGTTCCCGTTTCTGAGAGATTTCCTCGTTCAGGCCGGATATGGTATTTGTCAGGTGCTCTTTCGAGGCATCGAGCGACTCGATCTGAGTCTGTAGACTCTTGTGGGTTGCGACCGTTTGCCTGAGGTTCGCTTGGCTGCTTTCGATGGCTTCCTCGATGAGCGCCTTCTCGATTCTTGCATCCTCTAAGGCGCGAGTGACTTGAGAAAGCGACTGGGTTTGGATTTCCATGTTGCGATCGAATTCGATCTTCAGTGAATCCAATTCGGACTCCAAGTCGGCTCGATCTCGCTGAAGCGACTGGCAAGACTCCTCGAGGCGGCCAGCTTCGTCGCTGAGTTTCTCGATCCTTCTTTCGATCGATTGCTGGTCTCTTTGAAACTGGCGCTGATTGGATTCGTACTCAGATCGTGACTGCTCAAAGGCTTCACGCGATTGTACAGATTGTTCCTCTAGTTGAAGGATTTCTCGGCGAACCTTTTCACGCTGGTTTTTCAAATCGGCGAGGTGTTCCTTTTTCGCTTCGATTTCGGTATCGATGTTGCAGAGTTTCAGCTTCGCATAGTCAGAATCGGCTTGAAGCTGGGTAAGGCTGCTCTGGAGCGACTCGACTTCGTCGGATAGCCGATTGCGTTGACGGGCAAACTCCTCGGCTTCGGTCGTCCACTGAGCGGCTTTGACCTGAGCGGCAATGGCTTGGGTATCAAAATCCCTGACCGAGATCTCCAATCGGTCTAGTTGCTGTTTCTGAGACTTCCAGTCACTGATCCACTTTTGGTAGAGCTGGGAGAGAGAGCGAATGTGATCGGACATTGTTTCAATGCGACGGCCAGATTCCTTACGAACTCGATCGCTACCGATCTCGCGAACGCTTCGGTCATAGAAAAGGCTGATACCTGCCAAAAGGAATACCATGGCACCGGCGAGATTAAACAGGACGAATTCATGGTCAGCAAATTGCCTTCCGTAATTCCAGTAGTTGGTTGCTGCGGTCAAAGCCACCCCCAATCCGAAAAGCGTGAAGGTCATCAGGCTTGGCCATCGTCGTTGGCTGGCCTCGATTTCATCCTTTTGCATCCAAAGGCGAACCTCGGAATTGTAGGACTCTAAAATTCGGACGAGCCTATCGACCGACGTATCGTCAAGCAATCGTTCGTCGGCAAAGACACGCTCTTTGTTCACTGGTTCAATCAATTCGAGGGCTTGGGATTTCACAGTTTCTCTCCGATGGCGAGTTTATTTGACAAATATTTCAGGTCGTTGGACGACGTGGTTGAAGTTCGTCAAACTTTTCCCGGTCCCACTATCTTTCCTGGTCGAATCCCTGAGAGAACTTTGCCTGAACTCCCAATCGGCGGAACATTCGGTATAATCGGAGTGTTTTTTCAGAATGAAGCCGGGAAAGATTTATGTCTTCCACACCCATGCGTGTTTTAGTAACAGCCCAGGCATTTGCCGTCAGCGGCGTGGCCTACCGAGAGAGGTTGGGTAAATTGGGTTGCCATGTGGAGGATTCTAGTTCTTGGGGACCTCTTGGTCTGGATTCGCTCATCGAACAAGCCAAACAGTGCGACGCGATCATTGCGGCTATTGACCCTTATTGCCATGAGGCGTTCGAGGCTCTACCCAGGCTCAAGTTGATCGCAAGGTGTGGAATCGGGATTGATAGTGTCGACCTTGGATCTGCCACAGAGCATGGAATTCTCGTCACCAACGTTCCAGACGCGATGACTGATGCAGTGGCGGACTATTGCATGGGGCTATTGCTTTCCTCTGCGCGTCATATCCATGTTGGATATGTCTGTATGAAATCTGGGGGTTGGGCGGAATTCCCTGGAGTGGAACTGCGAGGAAAAACGCTTGGCCTCATCGGGTTTGGTAGGATCGGACAAGCCGTAGCAAGCAGGGCCCTTGGGTTCGGTCTGAAAATCATGGTTCATGACCCATGGATGCAATCAGCCATAGCGGCTGGCCAGCCAAGTTCGTTGGCTGAGTCGCTGCAGGGTCGCATCCAATGGACCGAATTTTCAGAACTGCTTGAGAACTCCGACTTTGTTTCTATTCATGCTCCCAACACGCCTCAAACACGACACATGATGAATCGCCAGGCTTTTGCCAAGATGCGTAAAAGTGCTTATTTGATCAACACAGCGCGGGGGGCGCTTGTCGACACCGAGGCGCTGATTCAGGCGCTTCATGAAGGGCAAATCGCTGGTGCCGCTACGGACGTTTTCCAGCAGGAACCATTGCCTGCAGACCATCCTTTGAGATCAACTCCGAACCTCCTGTTGACTCCCCACAATGCGTTCAATTCCCATGAAGCGGCCGTACGCATGAGTTTAGGATGCTACGAGCCAATTGTGGATATCCTCGAAGGTAGGACGCCCAAGTCAATTTGTAATCCAGATGTACTGCAATCCCCAAAGCTTCGTGTAAAACAATGGACACTATGAGAAAAAACAACGTCAAGCAAGCACTCCAGCAAGGAGATCACCAGGTTGGCACTTGGCTATCGCTATCGAGTCCGGTTGCTGCTCGATTCATGGCCAGGGCTGGTTTTGCTTGGCTCACGGTGGATATGGAGCACAGCAATTGCAATTGGGAAACCGCTTCGGCGATATTTGCTCATGTTGCCGAAGCAGGATGTGTGCCGCTGATCCGTGTTCCATCGATCACCCATGAAAACGCAAAGCGTGCACTGGATCTTGGAGCTTATGGGATCGTATTTCCCATGTGCAATAGCGTCGAGCAAGCCACGCTTGCGGTAGCTAGTTGCAAGTATCCACCCACAGGGACTAGGAGTGTTGGTGGAAGCGTTCATGCGCTGAATTATTCAACCAATGCTGCGGAATACTATCGGCAAGCCAACCAAGAGGTTTTGGTGATTGTCCAAGCCGAGCACATCGATGCTGTCGATCAAATTGACGAAATTCTGAGTGTGCCTGGAATCGACGCAGTCTTTGTCGGTCCTAACGACTTGCTTGCATCCATGGGCAAAGTGCCTCAGATGGATTCTGAGGATCCTCAGTTCGTCGGAGCGTTGGAAGCGATTTTCAGATCGGCCAAGGCTCATGGTGTCGCACCGGGGATCCATGTCGCCGATGCTCAAGCGGCACAGCATAGGATTCAACAAGGATGGCAGTTTATCGCCGTAAGCAGCGAGCTTGGTTTTATGAACCAGGCAGCATCAGCGATGCTACAGACTCTAGGTCCTGCCTCTGCCCAGACCGGTCCGATTGCACGCTATTAACTCGCCTAAAGGATCCCAAGGATGCGACATCGGAAGGTCGATTTTTTCATGCCAGAGGCGATCAACGGGAGGGAAGGATTCTGGGGAATTATTGCCTGTATCGTCCTTTCATTCTTTAATTCGCTTTGCGCGCAGGATAGTCCGGATTCCCAGTTTCCCACGCCCAGAAATCGCGGGATCGCAATCCTGCATCCGCAAGACGGCCCTTATCCGGGCATCGGAGTCGGCCAGGTCTTGATCGCCGCAGGTCAAATTGCCCCTGATGCGACTGTCCGAGTGGTGGCCAAGGAAAAGAATCAGCGAATATTTTATCCGGCGATTGAGATCCTTTCGATCGAACCAGAGCCACAGGATGCTAAAGCCAAGGGTTCGTCCAACCCAACATCTTCAAGAGCCATTGGGGATGGATCCGTCCTTCGGAGGCTAAGGAAAGCCATCGAGCGTGTCAGAGAATACATCGATCCTATCGAGCATGTTAGGATTCACTTTCTGTTTGTAGGCCAGGAGCCATTGGAAATCGAGCTCGATGGTGATATCCAACAGACCTTCCTACTGAGCCCAAAGCAATTTGATCCTCAAAAACAGGATCGAGCCATCGTGAATCGATGGAACACTTTACTCGACCAGTGGTGGACTGGCTATGTTGACCAAGCCAAACGGCAAGTCCAGCGCAGCGATTACCCCAGCTTGGTTGAGAGCTATCTGATTTACTCCCTAGCAAACCGTTTTGGATTTCCAATCCCGGAACTTGAGCCTCGCAAGCAAAAGATACTTAGCAAACCAAATGATCCGACTTCGACGCTCGAAAGAATCGCAGGGTCGGAGTCACTCCGGAATCAACTTAGAAATGAGCAATTAACCTCCAGCGTTGCTGATTCCTCCAGACGGGTCGCGGTACCGGCACCTCCCCGATGGCAATCCCATTCCATACCGGAACTGCCACCAGGGGCGAACCTGGAATCCATCCCGATCGAGTCCATGGCAACCGTAGTGCCTCGGGAGTGTTTTTATCTTCGATTTGGCTCATTCCAAAATTACCTGTGGTTTCAGAAACTCGGGGACTCCCGTGGAGGAGACATCGCACAACTAGCGATGATGCGAGGCTACAACTATGAGAGCACCGAGCGAGTTGAGAGGTTGCTCAATACGAAGATGACCACGTTGAGCAAGCTCTTTGGGGATGCTGTAATATCGGATATGGCGATCATCGGATATGACTTGTACATCCAAGATGGACCGTCTATGGGAGTTTTGTTTCAAGCCAAAAATTTCGCTTTGTTGAAAGGGTCGTTTGAGCAAGAGCGAACGGCTCGATTTGAAGAGATCCAAAGCGACGGAGGAAAACTCAGGGATGAAGTGATAGATGGTCAGAATGTTTCATTCTTAAGTACTCCGGATCAGTCGGTTCGCTCGTTCATGGTTCTTTCGGAACCTTATGTTTTCGTTACCAGTTCCAGAGAGCTTGCCCGCAGATTTCTTGAGGTGCAGAGAAACAATCAGTCGCTGGCTCAAGAGCAAGCCTTTCGTTTTGCAAGACTGATGATGCCCATCGAGCACGACTACGATGTGTTTGCCTATTTCTCATCGGAGTTTTTTCAGAATCTTGTCTCCCCCCGTTATCAGATCGAGCTTAAGCGACGAATGCGTGCCAACGCTGCGATCGAGAATGCGGAAATCGCAAGCATCGTTGCCAAGAACGAACAGTCCGGCGGGTTGAAAATCGCCAAAGATGCCAAGCACCAGAGCGGTTCGATACCGCCGGATTGGTTACCCAGCGATCAAATGGACTACTTGATTTCCAATGGCTATCTGCCTCGCTGGTTTCAGCAACGAGTCGATGGATCTGAGACATTGCGATTCAAGGATCGGTGGTTTGATTCGGTAAGAGGTGGTCGAGGGAGTTTTATGCCCATCGCGGATGTTCCATTGGTCGACTGCACGCCTGAGGAGGCTGCCGATTATCGGGCATCGATCGAATTCTATGTCCAGGATTGGCAACAGACTGACCCATTGATGCTAGGGCTGAGGCGATATGAACATCCGGAGCTTCCGAAAGTTGAGCGAGTGGCCATCGAAGCTTACATCGCCCCTTTGGGCAGCGACAAATATGGATGGATGAGCCTACTGCTGGCTCCACCGATCGATCAGCAAATCCAACTTCCAAGCGATGATTTGGTGAACATTCAGCTGCATCTTCGGGGTAATCCAACCCAAGATCGATACTCCCCAAACCATACTTTGTTTGCTGGACTCAAGGACATTGAACTACCGTTTCCCGAGGAGACCAAAGGCCTCTTTGCGACATTGGGGCTTCTGAAATCGCTCCCGATTTATTTGGGGGCTTGGCCAAAACCGGCCATCTTGGATCATTTGCCACTTGGTTTAGGCGGTGGGTTGCCCGACGTTACTGGATATTCAAAAACTCTGATCGGTTTGTGGCGCTGGCAGATGGGTGGATTTAGCATCATCTCGTTTCACCGAGAGATTCTCGATTTGTGCGCGATGGTGGTGAGAGTCATCCCTGCAGAGGATATCGCGCAAGGAAGATTGAAAGTTGGAAATGTTGCCCAGAGCAAGGTGGCAGGTTGGTTCAATACCTTGGGGTTCCGGCAAGCGGCCCAAGCAACCCGAGGGAATCTCTTTCTTTTGGATTCCATCGGTCAGCAATTGGGGCTAAAGCCCCAGGAAGCCAAAGAGGTCGCCGAGCGATTGCTCGACGCGAAATTGCAATGCACTTTGGGTGGCCAATACCAACTCTCTGAGCGGCTCTGGGAATCAACTGCTTGGCCAGAGAAATTAGCACTTGCCCCTGGAGCTGAGCCTTCATCGATTGGTTTCGATACCCTACACACGATACCACCTGAAGGATACCAGACCAGTTGGTTAGAGTGGTTTCGAGGCGCATCGTTACATTTGACCCAGCTGCCCGAAAGATTGGTGGTCGTTGGGCATTTGGATATGGAGCTCATGGCGATCAAACCAATCGCAGGCTCGGCTTCTTCTGACAAGTCCGAGAGCCTGCCGAAGATGAATTTTGATATCTATAACCTACCGTTCAAAATGTTCAATTCCGACAAGCCCAAGAAGAAATCGCAGGAGCCTAAAGAAAGGGGGTTCTAATGCGTTTGATACTCGGGGTCGATGAAGCAGGTTATGGACCAAACATGGGGCCCCTGGTGATCGCTGCAAGCCTGTGGCGAATTGGCTCTGATTTCAACGTCTTAGATGGCATGGAGCCCTTTTTGCCTGAGTTCAAAGCGGCACGGTGGTCGAATCAAAGCGATTTTGTACCCTTAGGCGATTCCAAAAAGATCTATCAACCCAGGCAGGGTTTATCCGGATTGTCCTTCACGGTGGAGTTCTTCGAATCCATGATCAGGAATCCTGGTCAACAAGGACGCCCCTGGTTCGAACTTGCAAACTTGGCGGCAGACGATATCGATCGGGTACAAGCCAACCCGTGGTATCAGAATGTCCAAGAGCTAACGGATCGAAATACGGCGGATGTCTTATCCGATTCCGTGCTGATATTTGCTCGCGAGAAAATGTCCAAGCTCAAAATAGAATTGCTTGATTTCCGCCTGAGAGTGCTCGACGAAGCTTATTTCAATGACTCGGTAATCCGATTTGGGAACAAGGCCGAGGTGCTTGGTCAGTGCAGTCTCAATCTCGCTTGGCAGGTTTTAAAGGATAGTTTGCCAAGGTATCCTTGCCATAGCATTGAGATTTATTGCGACCGGCAAGGGGGGCGGAAGATGTATTCCGGCCTGCTGACTCATACATTCGAAACTTCGCATGACAATATTTCTGTACCATTATTTTGCGCGACGTCGGAGTCCTCTCAGTCCAGTTGCTATTCGATGGAGTATTTTGGAATCCCAACCTCCATTCGATTTGAAGTCGAGGGAGATTCCCTCTTTGCTCCGGCAGCCTCCTCGATCGTTGCCAAATGGATGCGAGAGATACTGATGCTTAGGTTGAATCGTTATTGGCAAAACATTGTTGGCCAAAGCTTACAACCCACCGCCGGTTATGCGGTCGATGCAGCGAGGTTCTCTAAGGAAATCGAACCTTGGGTTTCAAAACTAGCAATCGCTAAAAAACGATGGTGGCGTGAGCGATGAAGTCTTTTTGCAGGCTATAATTCAAGCTAAATGAAAGATTCGTTCCAGAATGCTGCTAAGGAGTTTGTGATTGACCAATCGCGGTGATTTTCTGCAAGTTTGCCGTTTAGGGATTTGGGCGATCGCATGGTCCATGATCTGCTTGAGCGCTTGGGCACAGCAGATACCTGCTCCTGAGTCACAGAAGGCCAAAATCGTTTGGAAGGTCCAAGTTCCAAGCGATACACCTGCCGATGCTAAGCTGTACATCGCCGGAAACCAGGAGTGCTTTGGACCATGGCAGCCCGACGTTTTCGAGTTGCAACGACTATCCGATGGGTTGTACCAAGCAAGCGCGCAGATGGAGATTGGAACTCGAATCGAGTACAAAATCACACGAGGTAGTTGGTCGACGGTTGAGAAAGGCTCAGGGGGGAGCGAAATCAGGAATCGAACGCTGATAGTGACTGCCCCCCAAACTGTAGAGATTCAGGTCGCTAACTGGGCAATCCCCAAACCACTTCCTGCGAGTACTGCCAGTGGGGATCTTCGTTGGATCGATTTCGATAGCCAATTGCTCGGTTCCAAACGACGCATCACCGTATGGTTGCCACCTCAATACCGAGCCGATCTCCAGTCCCATTTTCCGGTGGTCTATCTGCTAGATGGACAGAATGTATTCGACAACCAAAGAGCGGCTTTCGGTATCGAATGGCGAGCCGATGAAACAGCCAACGAGCTTGCTCAAAGACCCGATCCGAAACCACTTATTCTTGTTGCGATCGATAACTCGAAAGATCGATTCGATGAGTACACCCCAGTGGCAGATGTGATTTCAGGAAACACCGTTGGCGGCAGGGCCGATGCGTATCTCCAGTTTGTCGCAAACGAGTTGAAGCCCTGGGTGGACAAGCAGTATCGTACGGATCGGTCTCCGGAGTCGACGGCGATCGTTGGATCCTCCTTGGGTGGCCTTTTTGTGCTGAACGCTCTGCACAAGCGTCCTGATGTTTTCGCAAGAGGGGCAGCGATGTCACCCTCGCTGTTTTGGGGAAATGCACATGCGCTTGACGTATTCTCAAAACCCCTGGAACCTGGACCCACCAATTCCAAGCAACGCCTTTGGATTGACATGGGGACTCTGGAGGGGAAATCCCTTCAGGGTCAAACCCAAGCGATCGAGCAAGCCAAAGAGCTTACAACTTTGATTCAGCAACAACATTCCCAACGATTCGATGTTGGTTTCTTGATCGATCAGGACGCCAAACACAACGAAACGGCTTGGGCCAAGCGACTTCCGACCGCATTGGAATTTCTATTTCCTACTCCAGTTCCCACTCCAGACCCATGATCAAACTGGCAATACTCCCGGTGGTTTTATCGTTATCGGTTTTGGCTTTCAACAAGACTAGCTCGGCGTATCAGAATATTCGCGAAACACAGGTTCAGCGAATTGCTCCTTTGACGCTCCAGCAAGCCCAAGCGGCGATCGAGTTGCAGCCTGGCTTTCAAATCGAATTGGTTGCCTCTGAACCTTTGATCAAGAGCCCGGTGGCGATCGCTTTCGATGCTACTGGTGCTCTTTGGGTTGTCGAAATGGTCGATTACAGCGAACAAGAAAATGATGCCTTGGGTCGACTCAGCAAGCTGGTGGATACCGATCTTGATGGAAAGATGGATCAATCGCAAATCATTGCTGAAGGATTATCCTGGCCCACGGCCCTAGCCTGTTTAACAGATCGAACATGGGTGGCAGCGGCCCCCAAATTGCAGGAATTCAAATCGGATTCTGGTGCTCCAAATGCCCCGTGGAAATCCACCACGATACTCGAAGGTTTTGGACGGCAAAATGTCCAAGGCTTAGTGAACTCCTTTCACTTTGGACTCGATGGTCGGTTGCATGTCTCGACAAGTTCCAATGGAGGAAGTTTGGTGGGAAGTCCCAATTCCGCCATCAAGTTACCTACCAGTCCGTACACTGTTTCGGGTCGCGATGTGGCATTTGATCTTGTCGATTCCACGGTCTCGAGCGTGGTAGGCTATGGCCAGCATGGTATGGATTTTAGCCCCTGGGGGGACCGATACGTCACCAGCAATAGCGACCATCTGCAACAGGTCGTGGGTTGGTACTTGCCAGAATTGACCGATGCGACGTTGTCAAAGCCCGTTTCATGGCGTAGATCGGTCGCTGTGGATGGACCCCAAGCCGAAGTATTTCGCATTTCGCCTGTAGAGTCTTGGCGTACTATACGAACCCAGATGCGATTGGCGGGCATCTCAACAGGAATTCTCGAGGGACAGGGGAGAGCTAGTGGATACTTTACATCAGCCACGGGAGTCACTATTTACGATGGAGATCAGTGGGCAGATACCGATCATCCAATCGCCCTAATCGCCGATGTCGGTAGCAATCTTGTCCACCGAAAACGGTTGGTACGAAATGGCGTTGCATCACAAGGAGAACGGATCGACTCAAAGACAGAATTTATAAGAAGTAAAGACACATGGTTTCGGCCCGTACAATTCGCCAACGGTCCTGATGGTTGTCTCTACATCGTGGACATGGCGCGCGAAACAATCGAGCACCCCAAGAGCATTCCCGAACCGATCAAAAGTCAAGTCGATTTGACTTCCGGAAGGGACTTAGGGCGCATTTGGCGAGTTCGCTCTAGCGAACAACCCGTCCGAAGAACTCCAGAAAATCTTAAGGATTTGCCAACCAAGAAACTCTGCGTTTATCTCAGTTTCCTCAACGGGTGGCATAGAGAAACTGCCTTTGAGTTGCTTATCCAG
>JAGWZB010000076.1 GCA_018969045.1 Planctomycetota bacterium
CAATGGGTTGAATTCGATGGATCCGAACTTCCTATTGCCTACTCCACTTTCGTCGAGACTTCCGAGGGCGACCCGGCTATGGATCTCCCCACGGACATTTCGTTCGATGATGTCCTGATGTTCTTCAATACCTTGGACGATTTGAACCCCGAGATCAAGCCGTGGACGGAATTCGATATTGATCAGGTTTTTGATGAGTCCGGTGTGGACATCGAGTGGGTCAAGCGAACTAGCATCGACGAAGAGCTACCACTGATGTTCATGGACGAGTCTGTATTTCCTGTGCTTTATGGCGATGACCTTGAAGACCAGCCCGTTTACGCAACGATGAACCCTGCGGTAACACCCGCGGTGGCTGTGTTTTCTCAAAGTGGTCTCTTTGCACAAGTTGTTCGCAGGAATCTTGCTGAAAACACCTCGGTCAGCGCTTCTGGGATTACTTACTTTTCAAGCAATTTCCTCAAGGGTCTCAAGTAATTCCTGTTCCACCTAAGGAATGGGTGATGCTTCGACACTTAAGGGAATTCCCTCAAGTGTTTGGAAAATGGACCTGAATGCATTAAGATAACCCGTGGAGCCACTAGGCTCTGCGGGTTTTTTTCTACGCTACTTACCAGGGGAATTGCCTCACATGCGACGACGTCTACTCACACTTACTTCCTGTTTGGCAACTGCAACGGTTCTATGCCAGGGTGTCGCGTTTTGCCAAGGCATCAAAGAGTCATTTGTTGCCGAGGGAATGTCCCAAAAGATGGGAGGCTATCGCCCCATTCGAGCCGAAATGAGCGATGAGTCCAAGGGGATCGAGAAGGCGCCCGAGGGTCTTTCGGCCCCCAAGTATGGTCGTATCGAGATTGACGGAAAGAGTTGGGCTTTCATTCTCGATGAGCCAGAGGAGGACAAGGCCACGCTTTACATCGATGCAAACAATGATGGGGATCTTACCAACGATCCTGCGGTCTCATGGCTGCCGCGCAAACTAGGTGGCTTCAATACTTACAATGGAACCGCGAAGGTGGAATTGAGCAAGGATCAATCCGGAGCGATTGGTCTGTATCGATTCGACCCGAAAGATCCTTCGCGCGCACCCTTGAAGAACACTTTGATGTTTTTCATCGACTTTGGGTCCCAGTACCAATTGGAAATCGACGGCAAGGAATTCAAGACTTTTGCGGCTGGGCCGTTATCTCCAAACGGATCGCTGCCATTGGATCGCAACGATGATGGGAAAATCAGTCGTAATTATGAGATGGTCAAACTCGGTGAGCCATTCAATTTCACGGGCAGTAGCTATGTCCTGAGCGCCGTCGATGGAAAGCTGAGCCTGAGCGAGTCTGACAAGGAGTTGCCACAGCTACCTCTTCCCCCGGATTTGAGAATTGGCAAGCCGGCGTTGGAATTCACCGCCACTTTGATGGACGGCAAGGAAGTGCATTTCCCGAAGGATTACAAAGGCAGATTGGTCATGCTCGACTTTTGGGCGACTTGGTGTGGCCCTTGCATTCGTGAAATCCCCAACATGAAGAAGGCCTATGAGGAGAATCACGAAAACGGTTTTGAGATCTTGGGGATCAGCTTCGACCAAGAAAACATGGAAGAAAAGGTGAAGGGTTTTCTTGAGAAGAACGAAATGCCTTGGTCTCAAATCTACGAGGGCAAGTATTGGGAAACATCACTTGGCAAGATGCATGATGTCAGTGGAATCCCATTTGTGTTGCTGGTCGATGGCGACACCGGTGAGATCCTTGGTACTGCCAAAGAACTGCGGGGAGAGGGGCTAAGCGAATTCATCGCTCAGCAGTTAGAAAAGAAGAAGTCTGGGCAGTAATCTAGGTTACTTGCTTTCAGGAGCACCGGTATCTAGGACGGCCATGAATGCTTTCTGTGGAATATCAACAGATCCGATGGACTTCATCCGTTTCTTGCCCTCTTTTTGCTTGGCCCACAGTTTTCGTTTGCGGGTGATGTCACCACCATAGCATTTGGCGGTCACATTTTTGCGAAGTGCGGGGACTGTTTCACGAGCGATCACGCGCGAACCGATGGCCGCTTGGACGGCGACTTCGAACATATGTCGGTCGATTTCTTCTTTGAGTTTTTTCACAACGGCTCGACCTCGACGATCTGCATCGCGGCGATCGCAGATGATGCTTAGCGCATCGACGCGTTTTCCATTGACGAGGATATCCATTCGGACCAAATCGGCTTCCTCGTAACCGATGATTTCATAGTCCATGGTCCCGTATCCTCGCGTGGCGCTTTTGAGCTTGTCGTGCAAGTCGTAGATGACTTCTGCAAGCGGCAGGTCATAACTGACCATCGCGCGAGTTCCCGACAGATATTCGTTGCCTTTGAGGATACCGCGACGATCTTGGCAGAGCTTCATCACCACACCGATATACTCGGTGGGTAGGACGAAGTTCACGCGGACGATCGGTTGGCGAAACTCTTCGATATCTCCTGAATCGGGAACTTCTTGGGGGCGGTGGATTTCGAGTCGTTCGCCGCCTCGTTTGATGATTTCGTAAGTGACGTTTGGTGCGGTTTGAACCAGATCGATGTCGCATTCATTCTCTAAGCGTTGCTGAATGATTTCCATGTGCAGCAAGCCCAGGAATCCGCATCGAAAACCGAACCCGAGGGCTTCGCTTGTCTCGGGAGCAAATTCGAACGAAGGATCATTGATGGAGAGTTTCTCAAGTGCATCGCGGAGTTCGGAGAAATCCTGCCCGTCACTTGGATAGAGTCCGCAGTACACCATTCGTTTGGGAGGTTGGTATCCCTCCAGAGGTTTTACTTTGTCATCGTTCGCGTGAACAACAGTATCTCCGATTCGGACGTCTTTGAGCGACTTGATGTTACAAATAAGGTATCCGACTTCGCCGGCTTTGAGTTTATCAACGGCTTTTCGCTCTGGGACGAATTGCCCGAGTTCAAGGACTTCGTAGTTAACTCCTGCGCGATAGAACCGAACCTTGTCTCCCCGTTTGACCTCTCCGGACATGAGTCGTACGTAAGTGATCGCGCCGCGATAGTCATCGTAATGGGAGTCAAAGACCATCGCCTGCAGGTGTCCAGAAGTCACGCCTGAGGGAGCGGGAACTCGGTCGATGATAGCTGTTAGAAGCTCGTCGATTCCGATCCCTGCTTTACCTGAGCACCTGACGATTTCGTCTGGATCAATCCCCAACACTTGGTTCATCTCTTGGGTGACTTCATCGACCCGAGCGTGGTTCAGGTCGATCTTGTTGATCACCGGAATGATTTTCAGGTCGTGGTCCATGGCTGAATAAGCGTTGGCGACCGTTTGGGCTTCGACCCCCTGAAACGCATCTACTAGCAGCAGAGCGCCTTCGCAACAAGAAAGCGACCGGGAGACTTCGTATTGAAAGTCGACGTGTCCTGGGGTGTCGATGAGATTCAACTCGTAGACATGGCCCTTGTAATGGTGGCGTAACGACACCGCCTTGGCCTTGATCGTGATCCCTCGTTCGCGCTCGAGATCCATCGCGTCGAGAAGTTGTTCCTTCATTTTACGCGTCTCGACAGTGCCAGTTCTTTCTAGCAATCGGTCTGCGAGGGTGCTTTTTCCGTGGTCAATATGCGCGATGATGCAGAAGTTTCTGATCCGCTCGATAGGGATTTCTCCCAGTGATTTTTGTTCTTTTCCGTTCATACCGTCTTATGGTAGTCGCTGCGAGCGATTCCCGCAGCGCCAATGTAGCCCGCATCGGCACCGAGGCTGGCAAATTCTATGCTGGTTCCGTGTTTCAGATGGTCAAAAGTGCGTTCATGGAACCCTTTTCGTACCGCTTGCAGGAATCGCTGACCGGTCTTGGAGGTTGATCCGCCAAAATTCATGGCCCCGCCCAAAACAACCAACCCTGGATCGACCATGTGGACCATGCTGGTGATCCCGACGGCTAGGTAATCCCCTGTTTGCTCGATGAATTTTAGGCTCCAAGCATCTCCTTGCTCTGCGGCTTCAAAGATTTTCTTGGCCGTAATGTTTTCAATTTTAGTGCTAAGCGAGCTTTCGGCCCCGGCGAGGAGTTCCTCGCGAGCTCGCAACGTCACACCCGAGGCACTGGCATAGGCTTCCAAATGACCTTTCCCACCGCCCCAGGCGCAAAGCCGTGCATTTGGACTCGGATCGATGATCATGTGTCCGCATTCACCGCCGAAGCTGTTTTGGCCGACAATCAGCTCGTTGTCGATGATCACACCTCCGCCAACCCCGGTTCCGAGTGTCAGTAGGACCATGCTATCGTAGATTTTTCCGGTCCCAACCCAGAACTCACCGAAGGCCGCCGCGTTGGCGTCGTTGGCATACGAGACAGAAAGTCCTAGATGGTCCTCAAGGCACTTAACGATCGGAAAGTGATGCCAATGGGGATGGTTTGGGGGTTCGAGCAAGAGACCTTTGCGAATGTCCTGACTTCCTGGTGTGCCCAATCCCGCTCGAACCACATCCTGCTTACTCAGTGAGCAGCGAGTTAGAAGTTCTTCACAGGCCAGATTCACCCGTCGCATCGCATCGTCGGGGCCGTTGGGCTCTTGGGTCTGGATGGCAACGAAATCCAAGGTATCTCCTTGATCATCGGTCAGCCCGATCTTGATCCCCGTCCCGCCAACATCGATTCCCAAGAAAAAGGGTGCTTTGGCTTGCTCTGCAGAAACGAATCTTTGTTGTGCCATATCCGAGCAAGCCTCAAAGTCAAAAAGCCAAAAGAGATCTGCGACAAACCACCGCAACACCAGCCATAGATCAAGTGAATCTTATTGTAGAGCGTGTTGGGATCGGGCAAGCATGAATTTAGCCCGAGTCAGTTATTTTTTTCTGGCTCTTCAGGGGTGATTGTGGCTTAGCCCCCTAGGCTTGATCGTAGTCTAGCCCACTAACTTCGTGAGTACTTTGCCTTCGTCGGTCGGACCGATCAGGCGATTGAATAGCCCTTGGTATTCGTAGCCGAATCGGTAAGGGTCCAATCCCAGCAAATGAAGAATGGTGGCTTGGAGATCCTTGGGGGTCACTGGATCTTCTGCGACGTAGTAGCCGATTTCGTCACTTTGTCCGTAAGACATACCGCCATGGATCCCCCCGCCTGCGAGCATCATTGAGTAGGCGTAGGGGTGATGATCTCGACCGAAGAATCCCTTGGTCGGAGTATCTCGCACGTTGTTTTGCGACATGGGAGTACGACCGAATTCTCCTCCCAGTACGACCAAGGTGCTCTCGAGCAATCCTCGTTGTTTGAGGTCCGTCAACAATCCCGAGACCGCTTTGTCTAGTTGTTGGCATTTGATCGGGAGTGTTTCGTCGATGGACTCCCCAGGAGAAGACCCATGATGGTCCCAACCCCAATCGAACAATTGCACAAATCGAACACCGGATTCGACAAGCCTACGAGCAAGCAGGCAATTGTTAGCAAGCGTAGGATCATCTCCACGGTAGAAAACGCGAGGGTCGGTCTCGGACTCGGCCTGCGAGACGTACCCAGGTTTAGCTCCGTAGAGATCAAGGGTCGATTGGGTTTCGCTCCCAAGTTCCATCACTTCAGGTACGGAGACTTGCATCCGATAGGCAAGTTCGAACTGTTCGATGCGTGTGAGTGTCTCGGGATCTCCGATTCGATCGTGGTGCGATTGGTTCAGGTCTTTGAGTGTATTGAGCACCTCTCGTCGCAACCCTCGATCCACCCCCTTGGGATTCGACAGGTAAAAAACAGGATCACCGCTGGTGCGACACTGAACGCCTTGGTAGACGCTTGGCAGGAACCCACTTCCCCAGAGGCTCTTTCCTGCATCCGGAGTTTTACCCCCGGACAACAGAACCACGTAACCGGGAAGGTTTTCATTTTGGGAGCCTAGACCGTAGGTGGTCCAAGCCCCGAGGGTTGGGTAACCCAAGCGGGATTGGCCGGTATGCACCAGCAACTGCGCTGGAGAGTGATTGAATTGGTCGGTTTGCATCGACCGAATAATCGCAACATCGTCGGCGTGTTTGGACAAGCCGGGTAGCAACTCCGACATCCATTGACCACTTTGGCCGTGCTGTGCAAACGAGAAGATCGGTGCAAGCATCTTGGGCACACCCTTGATGAAAGCAAAGCGTTTGCCTTCGAGATATTCCTTGGGGCACTCTTTTCCGTCAAATTTTTTGAGCGCGGGTTTGTAATCGAATAGTTCTAATTGGGACGGAGAACCTGCTAAGTGAATGTAAATTACCCGGGAAGCTCGGGCTGGGTTTGGTGGATTTTTGGGAGCAAGTGGCCTGGTGTCGGTGCCCAAGCCTTGGCAAATTTGCGTTGACTGGCCTAGCAATCCTAAAGCCATCGCCCCCAATCCCACTCCGTGGCGTGAGAGGAACGTTCTGCGAGTTTCCTGTGCCAATCGCTGATGCATCGCGAGTTGCTCAAGATGCACTTGCCGGCTTGCTGTCGTTTTGTGTTTCATGATTCGATAGGATCAGGGGCGAGTCAGAAATTCATCCAGATTAAGCATTGTCGAAGTCAACATGGACCAGGCTGCTATTTCGAGGCGATCAAGATTCGCGTTTATCTTAAGCGGGTAATCCGCAAGCAGGGCGCTGGCCGCTTGCGGGTTCTCCTTGAAGTAGGCTCTGGCTCGTCCCAAGAGTTTTTCAAGTCGATCCAATTCGGCAGGTTCGATGGGCCGAATCAGTACCGATGCAAATCCTCGTTGGATTCGATCGGTATCTGCGCTGGCTCGGCTCAACCAATCCGTAGCCAATGCAATCGAGGCTTCGACGTAAACAGGGTCGTTGAGAGTTACTAGGGCTTGAAGAGGAGTGTTGGTCGATATGCGACGGATTTGGCATACCTCACGCGTGGTTGCATCGAATATCTCCATCGACGGATAAGGAGTGGTACGTTTCCAAAAGGTGTAGATTCCACGTCGGAAACGATCATCGCCAGGGCTAGTGACCCACTTTGCTCCTGAGTAGGTCGAACGCCATAGGCCGTCGGGTTGTGGAGGCATCACTGGGGGACCTCCTTGCTTTTTGGTCAAAAGGCCAGCGGCTCCCAAGGCTTGATCCCGGATGACTTCGGCGGTGAGCCTAAAATGCGAGGCTCGGCTGAGCCAGACGTTTCGAGGATCCTTTTGGGTTCGCAGCGGGTCCATCACAAAAGACTGCTGATAAGTACTCGAGAGCACGATGGTTCGAATTAGTTTCTTCAGCGACCAGCTCAAGGAGTCCTGATACTCGATCGCCAACCAATCGAGAAGCTCCGGATGGCTAGGCATTGCACCTGTTGCCCCAAAGTCTTCTTCGGTCTCGACGATTCCCCTGCCGAATAATTGCGCCCAAACTCGATTGACTGCAACTCTGGCCGTAAGCGGATTATTCGCATCGACAATCCAACGAGCGGCGGTCAGACGATCAACGGCCCTGAGCGAATCGCTCGACTCAAACAGAGGCACCACGGCTGCGGAAACTTCGTCCCCCGGGTCTAGGAAACTGCCTCGTCTATGAACTCTGGTTGTTCTTCTGTTGCTTGATCCGAGTTCTTTGAGGATGGGAAGTTTGGGGATCGAATCCTTGGCGACCTGGATCTGATTGTCGATTTCCTGCAGTTTGCTTGCGGTCTGTTTGACCGATGGTTCATCATCGACCACGAGAGCTTCCTGCGTTGGAGCAGCCAGAGACAACCTGAACCGATGCAACAGCAGATGCCCGCCAAAGGACTGGATTAGTTTTACTCTCAG
The DNA here is from genome assembly GCA_018969045.1 of Planctomycetota bacterium. Lineage (GTDB taxonomy): Bacteria > Planctomycetota > Planctomycetia > Pirellulales > Pirellulaceae > JBKCUI01. Next base: position 7,732 of record JAGWZB010000076.1, read on the forward strand.
GATAGATTTCTCCGTCACTTGGACGGTTTCGGCAAACTCAAACAGTCCCCAGTGTTCTTGTTGCTGTTTCGGAGAAATCGCCCAACCGGTTTTCGGATCACCATCGACCGAGCCTTTCAACGGCCAGCCATTTTGCTCGAAACTTGCTTTAACGGGGTTGATCGCTTGCTCCTGGTCGCTCGAAGTTGTCTTCAGGGAGATTCGCAAGTCATTGAGCACAAAATTCGGGTCTTTTGCATTTAGTCCCAAACGAGCAGCCGGATCGTTTTCATTGGCTTTTGCCATTAGCGCATCGAGTTTTAAGAACTTGTACTGCCCAGGTGACAGTTCGAGTTCCACTTCGTACACATCCGTTTCTGGTCGTTGGGCGATCGCTCGAATGGAATGATCTTGTTCGATGACCAGTTGGACTTTGCTTTCTGAGTTGGCAGCTAGGGGTCGGGGTGCGCTCCAGCGGTCCGCAACTCTCTTGAGCAAGCCCTCTTGAAGTCCCTTCAAGTCCGATGCGATCTGTTGGCGATGACTTTGAAGCTTGGCAAGTTGGTTTTGTTGCTCAAAGGATGGGACAGGAATTCGAGGCTCATCGTCATAGCGATCTGCATCTTCGGTTTGGTTAAAGATTGCGAAGAATTTGTAGTAGTCTTCGATCGAAATCGGATCGTATTTGTGTGTGTGGCACTTGGCGCATCCCATGGTCAATCCCATCCACACTTGTAATGTCGTATCGACGCGGTCTTTTACGGCTGCGATTCGAAATTCTTCGTCATCGGTACCACCTTCGTCATTGCTGAGAGTGGCTCGGTGAAATGCAGTGGCGATGCGTTGGGACGATGTCGGATTTTCTAATAGATCGCCTGCGATTTGTTCGATCGTGAATCGATTGTAAGGCATATCTGCATTGAGAGCTTGGATCACCCAGTCCCTGTAGGGCCATAGGTCTCTTTTGAGGTCTTTTTCATAACCTTTGGTGTCTGCATAACGAGCTAGATCCAGCCACAAACGGGCCCAATGTTCGCCGAATCCCGGATGGTCGAGCAATTCATCGACCATCGATTCGATGGCTCGTATTCTGTCGAGCTGGTATTCTCGTACAAATCTTTCGACACGTGCAGGCTCGGGGTGCAGGCCTACGATATCGAGCCACAGACGACGAACCAGAGTGTGTGGAGTTGCGGGGGGGGCGGGGATAAGCCCTTGCGACTGCATTCCTCGGAGCACCCAAAGATCGATGGCAGAGGTACTCCACTGGCCACGGGCCGAATCTAACCCTTCGACTTTCAGGTGCTGTGGTTGAGGAAGAGGGTGTATCTTCGGTGGTTCAAAGGACCAATGTTTTCCCCACGCAGCTCCTTGTTGGATCCAGAGCCTAAGCGTTTCTCGCTGCTGATCGGTGACCGTTTTTCGAGCCGATGGTGGAGGCATCACCTTATCAGGATCTTGGCTCTCTATGCGATCGATAAGCTGACTTAGTACCCGTTTAGCAGATGCTTCATCATCCAATCGCAAGTCGGCTTCTCGGTGCGTTGCATCGGGACCGTGGCAATGAAAACAATGCTCCGAGAGAATCGGTCGGACTTGGAGTCCAAAGTCGATCTTCTTACTCTTAGAGTCAACTTGAGCGATTTCCTGGGATAACAGGGGGGTATTCACCCCGATGGATGCACCGACCAAGATGCGACCAGCCACCACAACCAACTTCATGATGCGAGTCTTTGCGAGGTGTTTCTGGAGGATCATCTATTTCTCAGTGGTTGTTTTTGACATCGGATTTTTGATGATTAGTTTCGCATAGAAGACGCCTTTGGGATCCCCCCGCTGGAGCGACTCTTCGATGCATGCGATGTTTCTGATGGGCTTTCCTGAATAGACAACTTGGTCATGCCAAGTCGCTTTGACGTCTTGATTGCAATCGACAAAATCATCCTTCAAGAAGACAGTCAACTCGGCAAGCGGCGACTCTAGGATCGAAATCGATTGGCCTTGGCGCGAAGCAACGGTCAATGCTCTCTCTGGGATGTCGGCTTGAGTGGCTAGCCAATAAAAACGGCGAGAGATGACATCGTCCTGTTTCCAAACGATTTTCATCGGATATTTTTCGCGGGTGAACTTGTTCATCCATGGGAGTGCTTCCGCATCTTGGCGGTCCATCCAATGTCCTTTGCCTTCATGGAGTTTAACAAAGTGCGTGTAGCCCTTGGGGTCTTCTTGGTTCAACTGTGCCAAGGAATCCCGCCAAGTTTCAGCCGTCTTATTACGGTTGTAAGCACCGTCTTTCTCTCCCATGTGAATGGTAAAAGGGAGGTTTCTGAGTCCAAGAGGGGATGTTTCATTGGGGTGTCCTGCCATCATGGCTGCTGCAGCGAAACGGTCTGCCATCCTAGGGGCTAGTTGGTAGACTCCATCGCCTCCTGCCGAGTAACCCATCAAGTACACTTTGTCTGGATCCACATTCTCGAATAGGACAAAGTCCTCGATCAATCGATCAAAAAAACGATCGATATGGCCTTCGTGCCAAAGATTCCAGGTATTGGTCGGAGCGCGTGGTGCGACGTATACCCCTTCGTCAACGCGATAGAGTTTTTTCTGGTTCTCCCATTGGCTATCGTTGACTTGGGCAGGAGCACCTCCACCTCCATGCATCGAGATGTAAAGGCTTCGACCCGACTGCGGTTTGTCACCAAAGACTTTGTAGTCGAATGGCATCTTCAAACCGTCAAGTTCGATTGTCTTGCGTTGGAATTCGGACTGACGAGATTCCTTAACTCTTTCTTGATAGTCGGCTACAAGCAGTTTCTCGGCCGCTTGTGCTTGTTCAAGCGTCAATGGAACCGTGGCAAAACTCTGAGAATTGATAGAACCGCGAGCATCGACCGGCTTACCAAGGTATGCCTTAAGCTCCTCAACCACGGTCGCATCGGAATTCGAATCGCTTGATGAGCCATCGAATCTCCAATCGAACAGTTCTGATCGATCTGAGACCGTGAATTCCTTCTTATAAGTCGTTTCTTCCAATGCGTATTCTACCCAGTAAATTTGACCTTGCTTGAGGTAGAAATGCAAATGGTCGTTGGCATCAAAGGATTCGTTTTTGGTTTTCCCTTCGGCGATCACCTTTCCATCAGTATCAAGCACTTTAAGGTTTGCGACGATGCGTTTGGACGTTTGTTTGTCGAGGGCTCTGAAGGATACCATTTGGGTTCCTTCGGGGATTTTGAAACCGATGTTTGTGTAGCGATCGGTAACGTTCACTGCAGAGATGTAGTCGATGGAGCGATCCCAGACCATCGGGAACTTTAGGGGTGTGCGTTGGAAGCTGACGGCATAGATCGCGTGTTTTAAGTCATCTCGTTTGGCCGTAGAGGCTCGTCCGATGAACCAAGCTTGATCGAGCTGATCGCCGCTGGGTTCGGCGGCACCGGTGAAGTGCCAGCCATTATCCCAGACTTCTACCCATGAGTGATTGCCACTGTTATCCGACCAAAGTGGGGTTCCCACAAAGCGTGCGGGAATCGCAAGGGATCGGCAGGCATCGATCAACAATACCGACAGTCCGGTGCAAGATGCCAAGCCTGATTGCATGGATTCGTAGGGGCTTTGATCCGCCTTGGCACGTTGGGTTGAGTACTTGACTTTGACCAAGGGGAAGAGTTTTTGATTGAGCATCGCGGCGGCTTGGGCCGGAGTCTTTGCCCCTTCGATAAGCGTTGCAAATCGTTCGCGAAAATCCTTTCGCCATGCGTCTCTACGTTCATTGATATTGACGTAAGGCAGGATGTTGTTGAGGAAGATTTCTTTGGGGATCTGGTCCTTCCAGGGAGCTTTATCCATCGCTTCGTGGGCAAGCTGGATTTCGCTTAAGAGGAAATCGGCCTTGAGGCCCTTGAGGTCTCGAGGTGGCATGTTTTCGATCAGGAAAATCGCCGAATCTTTTTGCGATTCGGGGACGCCAGCCAGAACCTTTTCGAGTTCTTGGCGATTCGCACCAGCTTGGGACAACGATGATTCTAGAACCGAAGCAGCCGTGGCTCGAGAATTATTGGGTTCGGTGATGATGGCGTCTTGGGCAAGACTTTTGGGAAGTACTGCAAGCCCCATTAGGCCTAGAGAACCTCCGACAACCGCCGATAGTACGGCATGAAAGGATGGGGCGAATCGATGTGGGTTGGGTAGCGTCATGTAAGATCTCTTTTTGCCTAAAGCATCGAGCAATTGGACTGCACAAACATAAGAAAAACTGCGGATTCTAACCGCAACCGCATCGCCAAGCAAACCGAGCATCCGGAGAAAGAGGCCATACCATCAGGCATTGGCCCCGTGAAATCCTGTACAATTCGGACGATAAGATCTCGACCATTCAAAAAGCCAATTTGATGAAAAGCCAATGCCATGCTTGACCTTCGACACCTTTACCTTCCTGCTTCTTTTGTGGTTGCTCTTGCATGGGTTGGTCTTTTGATTCCATCGAGTATCGCCTTAGCCTTTGACGATTCAATCGCCACTAAGCGGCCCAATGTACTACTGATCTGTATCGATGATTTGAAGCCGAGACTTGGCTGCTATGGGGATTCGATGGCGAAGACACCATGGGTCGATCGTCTGGCCCGAACCGCTGTCCGCTTCGAAAACGCTTATTGCAATCAGGCCGTTTGCTCACCATCTCGCAATGCACTGTTGGTCGGGCTTAGACCTCAGTCCCTTGGCATTTACGACCTTGCGACTAATTTTCGAAAGGGCAAGGCGGATGCAATCACCATGCCTGAGCATTTTAAAGCCAACGGCTATTTCACCCAATCGCTCGGGAAGATCTTTCATGTGGGCCATGGCAATAACGATGACCGGGTATCCTGGAGCGTCGAATCGTTCAAACCCAAGGGGCGTAACTACCAACTCCCGGAAAATCAAAATCTCAACAACTCCAAAGATGGAACCAAGGCGGCCGCCTATGAGTCGGCCGATGCCCCTGAGGAACTCTACAGCGACTGGCAGATCGCCGATGCCGCGATCCAATCCCTTTCGCAGAAATCCAAATCCGAGGATCCTTGGTTTTTAGCCGTCGGGTTCCTAAAACCTCACCTTCCTTTCGTCGCTCCAAAGAAGTATTGGGATCTGTACGATCGCGATCAGATTGAATTGGCTTCGTTCCAAGGACTGCCTGCCGATGCACCGGCGTATGCACTCCAAAGCAGTGGAGAACTAAGGGCGTACTCGAATATACCCTCTCAGGGTCCAATCCCCGATTCGGTCCAAAGAGAGTTGATCCATGGGTATTTGGCAGCGGTGAGTTTCACCGATCATCAAATCGGCAGGCTGCTCGGGGCCCTTGAACAACTTGGGCTCTCAGAAAATACCATCGTTGTCCTTTGGGGGATCACGGTTGGCATCTTGGAGATCACGGTATGTGGTGCAAGCACAGCAACTACCAACAAGCGACCCGAATCCCGGTCATCGTCAGCGCCCCTGGCAAAGCCAAGGGGGTAGCCACTCAAGCCATGATCGAATCGGTGGATATTTATCCCACGCTCTGCGAATTATCAGGGCTGCCGATTCCCGGTGGTCTTGATGGGAGAAGTTTTGCCAAGGTGTTGGAGGATCCTACATTAGGTCATCGCGATCACACCATACAGGTTTATCCTCGAAGCAAAGAGGGGGTGGGCCAAGTTCTCGGTAGATCCATTCGGACCGACAGGTACCGTTTGGTAGAGTGGAAGGCCTGGGAGCCCCAAGAAAATTCGGCGGACTTGGAGTTGTACGATTACCACCAGGACCCCTTGGAAACCAAGAACATTGCCTCGGCGCAGCCGCAATTGGTCGCTCAGCTCCAAGCGTTGCTCGGTACGCACCCTGCCGCAAAGCCGCCGGTCAAAGCTGCTGGAGTGGCGGATCCCAAGCTGGCCGAGCGTGAGACTTTGTTTATTAAAAAGGACGCTGACTCCGACGGCCACTTGTCCCACGCCGAGTTCATGGCTGGTCAAAAAGATCCAGATCAAGCCCGCCAGAGGTTCGTCAAGTTCGATATCGATGGGGACGGAAAGCTCAGTCGCAAGGAGTTTGTTACCAGCGGTAAATCAGGCAGTTAAAGAGCCAATTCCGTTGGCGGTTAACCTGGCAGGTCTCCAAAAAGGCTATCCGAAAGAAAAATTTGCAGCATTTTCGATTTTTCTTGCGCAGGATTTCCTCTGAACCCCGTCGAAGAAACAGTGCTTCTATGTTGCTTGCTAGTGGCCAATCTCCTACTATTTCCAAGGAACGACGCTTGGAAATCCAGAGGTGCCCCTGGCAACTGCGCCGGTTCAATACGAGTTACTTCCTTGCATTGGAAAGAAAAACGAATGAATACGATGTCGAGATTCTCTCGCCGATTTGATTTTAGAAAATCCCTGCTCACTCTCTTGGCTTCCTCGGTGCTGGCAAGCTCTCCTGCTTGTTGGCTATTGGCTGAGGAACTTCCACGTGTTGCCAATGTCACCGAGCAGCCTGCCGATAATCGTATGATCATTCGGAACGTTCGGAATTTGGTAGAAGAAGGACATATCTCCCAGCCCAAATTCAACGACGAGTTATCCAAGCGAGGCTTCTCGTTGTTCCTCAAGCAAGTCGATCCACTCAAGGGATATCTTCTGGAGTCGGATGTAGAAGAGTTCCGTCAGCAAGAAACCAATCTGGACGATATGTTGCTCAAAAACAACATCTCGTTTGCCTACACCGTTTACAAGAGGTATCTGCAGCGGCTCAACGAAGTCATGCCGGTGGTTCATGAGCTCATCGATGCACCCCATGACTACAACGTAGAAGAGTATCTTGAGAGCGATGCCAAGTCGATTCCTTATGCCAAGAACATGGACGAACTTCGCGATCGTTGGCGAAAGACGATCAAGCTGAGTTACCTGAGTGCTCGTGCCGATGGCGACAAAGACGAAGAGACCAAAGAGAAGCTGCACAAGCGGTATCGGACTTATTACAAGAACCGATCGCAAACGGACGTCTACGAACTGCTCGAGATGTACCTGACAGCACTGACCAGTTCGCTCGATCCGCATACCAACTACATGGCACCTCGTGAGAAAGCCAACTTTGATATGCACATATCCCTAAAGCTGAAAGGGATTGGTGCAACGCTTCGGGCCGACGACGGTTCGACGATCGTTGAAATGATCGTTCCAGGGGGTGCGGCGGACAAGGACGGGCGATTGAAGGTCGGTGACGAGATTGTCGCAGTGGGCCAAGAAGATGGTTCGCCCGCCGTTGAAACTCAGGACATGAAGATCGACGATGTTGTCTCGATGATACGAGGCGAGGCCGGCACGAAGGTGAAGATCCACGTCAAGCCGAAGGCTGGTGGCGAACGCCAGATTTATGAGATCACTCGGGCCGTGATCAAACTCGAAGACTCCGCAGCCCAAAGTGAGATCATCGAGCGCGGTCAAAAAGCCGATGGCACTCCCTACCGCGTGGGTTACATCAAACTACCGAGCTTTTACTTGGATATGGAAGGCGCACGCTCGAACAAGGAGGATTATCGACGCACGTCGAAGGATTTGGAAGTAATCCTTAAAAAGTTCAACGAATCCAACGTCGATGTTTGCGTGTTGGACTTGGGACGCAATGGTGGAGGCTCACTGCCTGAGGCCATCGCAGCAACTGGATTGTTCATCGACTATGGTCCGGTTGTCCAAGTTAAGGATCCAAACGGTCGCGTCATTCCAATGCTTGACGAAAACAGAAGCATTACTTGGAAGGGTCCTTTGGTTGTCAAAATCA
>JAGWZB010000523.1 GCA_018969045.1 Planctomycetota bacterium
CTAGCTCACATTTTTTATGCGAAACATCTTCACACGCCAAAACACCCATGGCTTCGCGGAACGGTCGAACGCTTAGAGGCACTGCGAAAGTACGGTGTTCTGGCTCCCCATGTCGCTTTGCAACTTCGAGACGCCTACTATTTCCTACGAGGAGTCGAAAGCGGCCTGCGTTTGATGAACACCAAACTCCGGCACGATCTACCTGGCGATCCACTCGAACAGTCGAAACTCGCTTTTGTCCTTCAATTGCCTGACTCTAAACAATTGATGGAGTCTTGTGACTACTACCGAACGACCATTCAGGAATTGTCGCAGTTCAATTTTGCGAAAATTCGCGCCCAAGTCCTCGGAGCTAGCTGAGCTTGATTGCCGTTGGACTAAGGCTGCGAAACCAACCGTTTATGACCGTTGACGGTCTGAACCGAGAGCCGCCCGTTCGGATCGGTTTTGCTTGGACCTTGATGCAATCGCATCCTGTGCTGGGCATTGGATGGAGTTGTGGATTGGCCCTCTAGGACCGGTGGTTGGGCCGGTGTCGGAGTCGCCCTGACCCCTTGATGGATCGTGCCTTCGTGGACATGCCCTTGGTAGAACTCGCCCTCATCACTGCTCTGCTCAAGGCTATGCCCACAGCTTGGACATCCGCCCATACTCGAAGTGTGCGATGCCAAGCAAGAGGAGCAACCGCGATGTCCGCGAACATGATTGATCAGCGAGCCATGCCCGAGGCAACCACCATCGCTACACCCACTTGCATGGTAAGGCGTACCCCACAAATTGGCGATTCGAACAAACCACGGACTGCAAGATCCACACCCCCCCACGGAGGTTCCTAAGTGTTCGCATCGATCGCAAACAGCGGGATCATTGACCGATTCGTCCCAGTAGACTTCACCACATCCGCCTGCACAAGCAACCTTGTTAGCAGCCGCATGAACACTCCCTTTGACTCGATGCCTAAGGGTGCCGTCAAAGAGTGGATCGCGAGCAACGACTGGACCGCAGGAACTCCCGCATCGACCATCACCACACGTCAAATCAATCGTGCAACAACCCAGTTGCATCAAAATCAAAGCCGCCAAAATCGCGCCACTGCGCAGAATTCCCCGTGTCGATTCCATCATTCCCCCCGGAAGTCGTGGATCCAAAAAACCGATAGCCTAGGATTCAGCCACCGCCGGGTGTTATCGGAACGTATAACCGCTACAATCAGAAAATCCTCGCAACTATCTCAAACCTATCCCAAAGACCCGATCGCTAGCAAATGTTCAGTGAAGTGCTTACCGAGTCCCGACTTGTGGCAATCCTCAGACTCGATTGCTTGGACCAAGCTCCTCGAATTGTCGAGACTTTGCTGGATGCCGGAGTTCGCTGCATCGAATTTACGCTGACCAATCGCAAAGCTCCCGCTTGGGTTTCTCGGCTGGTCCAAGAGGTGCCAAGTTTCCGAACCGGACATGCTTTTTTAGGGATGGGTTCGGTGCGGAACGTGGACGAAGCCAAACTGGTTTTGGATTCCGGGGCGCAGTTTGTCGTGACCCCGATCATGCAACCCGAAGTGATCCGACGGTGTGTCGAGGCCAAGGTGCCAATCTCGTGTGGAGCGTACACACCTACGGAAATCGCGACGGCTTGGGAAATGGGATCGGACTTCGTCAAAGTCTTCCCCGTCCGGGGGTTGGGGCCCAGCTACATCAAAGACATTCTGGCACCCATGCCCTACTTGAAACTCATGCCAACCGGAGGGATCGACTCTAAGAACGCGGGCGACTACTTGGCCGCCGGTGCCGTCGCTGTAGGCGTTGGAGGAACGCTTTGTTCTCCGGTGCTCGTCGAGCAAGGAGATTGGGAATCGATCCACCGAGCTGCGGCAAGCATCGTGCAAGCCTGCCGCCAGTGACGGGCCGGTCCCTGAATGCCACGAGGTCTCGATGGACGCTGCGGAATCAGAAAATCTTCATAGCCTGGACCGAACGGTCGTATGGCATGCGTTCTCCCAAATGGCGCACTACAACGGGTTGATTATCCAGCAAGCCAAAGGATGTTGGATGACCGACATCCATGGCAAGAAGTATTTCGATGGTGCAAGTTCGCTGTGGTGCAATTTGTTCGGTCATCGGGTCGAGCAGATCGATCAAGCGATCATCCAGCAGCTTCATGAAGTTGCGCATGTGACGAATCTGGGGATGAGTCATCCGGTCACGATCCGCCTTGCGCAGCGGCTCACCCAAGCTGTGGGTCATGGTTTGGATCATGTTTTCTTTGCGGGGGATGGAGCCAGTGCGGTCGAAGTCGCCATGAAGCTGGCTTTTCAGTACTGGCATCAAAAGCCAGAGCCAGAAACCCAACGGACTAAATTCCTGGCTCTTGGCCAAGCGTATCATGGCGACACGATAGGGACCGTCAGTGTCAGTGGTGTATCCATGTTCCAGAGGGTCTTTGAGCCGCTGCTATTTGAAGTCGTTCGCGGTCCATG
>JAGWZB010000524.1 GCA_018969045.1 Planctomycetota bacterium
AAAGGGACTCGCATGAAAAGCGACTTGCCCAAGGTCCTCTTTCCCGTCCTGGGGCGGCCCATGATCCATTGGGTATTGGATGCCTTGGAGAGGGCGTCTGTCGATCGGGTCTTGGTGGTTGTCGGTTATCGGCATGAAGATGTCCGCCGAGAGTTGGCCGGTCGCAAGCAAGTCGAATTTGTGTTGCAAGAGCAGCAACTAGGAACGGGGCATGCCGTCCAGATGTGTGCTGGTTCGCTTAAGGATCAGGCAGATAGGGCTGGGGCACCTGTGTTGGTTGTCGCGGGTGATTCACCGCTGGTTCAATCGGACTCCTTGAACGATTTGCTCAACGCTTTCACCGAGTCGGACTATAGCTGTTTGTTGGGAACCCTAGTCAAGGAGGATCCACAGGGGCTCGGTAGGATCGTACGCGATGGCCAAGGCATATTCGAGCGGATTGTTGAGCAAAAGGACGCATCGCCCCAAGAGGCTTTGATCCAGGAGGTCAACATGAGCACGTATGTCTTTAGGCAGGATCGGCTCTTGTGGGCACTGGATCGATTGGGCAACAACAATGCTCAAGGGGAATATTACTTGACCGACTGCCCGGCACTTCTTAAGCAGCAGGGTGACCGAGTCGATGCTCTCGCTGCTCTGAGACCATGCGAGGCGCTGAGCATCAACACGATCGACGAATTGGCCAGGGTTGAGGATAAAATGAAGGAGATGGGTTACCCATGCGCGAGTTAAAGATTTTTAGTGGGCGAGCCAACCCTCAATTAGCAAAGGAAATCTGTGACTTTCTGCACCTGAAAACCGGTGCGATTCAATTGGGTAAATTCCCCGATGGCGAGAATTTTTGCAAAATCGAAGAGGATGTTCGAGGTCGCGATGTGTATTTGGTCCAACCCACTTGTCCTCCCGTCAACGATAACTTGATGGAGCTTTTGATCATGATCGATTCTTGCAAGCGGGCCAGCGCTGCAAGAATCACCGCCGTGATCCCTTACTATGGTTATGCGCGGCAAGATCGCAAGGATGAAGGGCGAACCCCGATCACTGCCAAGTTGGTAGCCAATCTGATCACAAGGGCCGGAGCGGATCGAGTTTTGGCGATGGACCTGCATGCCCCTCAAATCCAGGGTTTCTTTGATGTCCCTGTCGACCACCTGTACGCAGCCCCTGCCCTGACCCGTTATTTCCAAAATCAAAACCTCGATCCCGAGGACATCGTTGTTGTCAGTCCCGATGAAGGGAGTATCAAACGGGCTTTTGGTCACTCCAAGCGTATCGGTGGCAAACTCGCTATTATCGATAAAGTTCGCGACAATCCCCTTCAGACCAAGCAACGCAACATCATCGGAGGACCGGTCGAGGGAAAAATCTGCCTGATGTTCGATGACATGATTTCTACGGGAGGGTCGATCTGTGGCGCAGCAAAGCTCGTGCACGAAGCCGGTGCCAAAGAGATCCATTTAGCCGCTACGCATGGAGTGCTTTGTGGACGTGCAATTTCCTTGATTAAAGAAGCTCCGGTAAAGAGTTTGGTGATCACCAACACGATCCCACTGCCTGCGGAGAAGAAACTCGATAACATTTTCGTTCTATCGGTTGCCCCGCTTCTCGCTGAGGCAATTCGACGTATCCACTCGAATCAATCCATCAGCTCGATGTTCGGTGCAGGTGGATCGATCCATTGATACGCAGTTGGACTTAACGGTCCATGCAACGGTTCTAAATCAGATTTCTAACTTAGGGACTTGCACGAAGTTTCGAACTTCACAACAATCCAACCCGGATGTCGTTTGTCGGAATTGAGACTTGACAGGTCCACCCATCGTTTACTGCTAGGCAGTTCGAAAGATTCATTCCATGATCACCAACGCAGCAGGCTTGTGTTTCGAGGATTTGCAAGTTGGGGATAGTTGGCACAGCGACACACGGACTATCGAGCAAACCGATATCGAGCAGTTCGCGAATCTCACGGGCGATAGGGATCGATTGCATATCGATCAAGAGTTTGCAAGTCGCGGTCCGTTTGGCAGAACCGTCGCCCACGGCCTACTTGGGATGTCGATCCTCGCGGGTCTGAGTTCGACGGCACCGTCGGTTCAAACGGCGGCTTTGGTCGACGTCCAAAACTGGAATTTTTCCAAGCCGATTTTCCCGGGGGACAGCGTCTATGCGGTCACCCAGATCGTGGAGCTAAAGGCTCACGGTCGAAGGCATGGCCAAGTTTCCTGGTATCGCAAACTGGTCAATCAAAAAGGTGAGAAGGTTCAAGAAGGAACCCTTGTAACGCTCGTCATGCGTCGAGCTCCCCTTTCGACTCGGCCGGTTCGTGCCGACGCCCCCCATCAATTGGTCGACTCGCAAGCCCCGACCGCCAAGGATGTTGCAGCAACGGCGATGCCCTAAGTGATTCAGAGCTTGGAGATCGTGGGAATTTGGGGGGCGACTGTGGTATAATTGGACAGTTGCCCAACGGT
>JAGWZB010000525.1 GCA_018969045.1 Planctomycetota bacterium
CTTGGGGATGCGAGATTGGTTTTGATTGCCTGGGCGATTGCTGGAGCACATGCAGTGTGCGGAGCGATCGCCTATTCGTCTCTTGCGCGTCGGTTTTCATTCAACGGGGGCGAGTATGTATTCCTGAGTCGATTCGTCCATCCTGCGGTGGGGTTTATGGCGGGTTGGATATCGATCATCGCTGGTTTTACTGCACCGATTGCAGCGGCGGGTTTGGTTTTTGGAGAGTACATTATTGGCTCCTCTCAATCGACTACTTCGGTACGATTTTTGGCAACCGTTTGGATTGTCGCTTGCGCGGTTTTCCACAGTGTGGATTTGCAAGTCGGAGCATGGTTCAATAACGCAGTTGTGGGACTGAAGTTCCTTGGATTTGGTGTTTTCTCAGTTGCATGTGCGATCTTTTTGATGCGGTTAAATCCAGGCGATGGATTCGCTCCAGCGCTAGATCAATCGATATTGGCACCGGATTATCTGAAGCAGTTTGGTCAGGAAGCCTTTTTAAAGACCTTGTTAATTCAATTGTTTTTTATCGCCTTAGCCTATACTGGCTTTAACGCGAGCATTTACATAGCAGGTGATGAGCCCGCGGAATTAGTATCGCGGTCGATGATTCTATCGAGCGTTTTGGTAACGATCACTTACTTGGGATTAAACGCATTGTTCTTGATGTGTGACACCAGGGAATCGATCATCGGTGGCAAGGACTATTTCGTATCAGCAGTGGCAAGAAACGTTGGTGGAGCATGGTTACAGTGGGTCATGAGAATCACCATTGGACTCTCCTCAGCGACGAGTGTTTTAGCGATGCTGGCGATAGGCCCTAAGGTGATTGCTCAAATGGCATGCGATGGTTGGTTACCTGGACGATTAGGCCAAGGCCAGACACCGCGGATTGCGATTTGGTTGCAGGCCATTGCAAGTTGCATAATCGTTTGGATCGCGAGTGTTTTGCAGGTGATCAGTTATTTAGGATTGACGTTAACCATGTGTGGAGCGATCGCGACATCCACTTTGTGGATTGCCTATCGTCAGATGCACGCCCAAAGACCGGTCCAATGGTGGGAGCATTTAGCGTTATCGATTTACATTGCTGGAGCGATCTGTCTGATGGGGGGAGCTTGGGTTGTCAAAAGAGATCAGTTCTACCATTGCATGGCTACTTTTCTCAGCGGGATCGTTGTGTACGGGATAGCAACTTGGTGGCAAAGGACAAAGGCGAGATGATCAAAAGAAAGTCTGCGATTGAGTCGTGTCCATGCGATATCGTGTTGTTGGGTCGTTTTTTGATCATGATGGTTTTGCTGTTAGCAAGTTCTCTATTGGCGGATGAAAAGCAACCAGTCCGATCAAAGAATACAGTTGACGTAAAAGAATTGATTAGTCAACTTAGATCTTCGGAGTATGCAAAGCGGAAGGAAGCTTTTTTGGAGCTCTGCAATCCAGAACTAGAACTGGCTCAGAATCCTCAGGATTGGCTTCTCGACAACAGGGAAACGTTTGATCCAGAGTTATCCTCGATGCTTACGTGGATCACACGGATTCGATCGCTTCCTGGTTCGATCGACAGCAAACTGGATGCCATTAGTGACTTTTCTGCCATATCGCAAGGCTCGATCGAAGTGGTAGAGCGGTATACGAGCCAGGGTAAGCTTGAGTTGCTGTTGGAAATGATACGCATCACCCCGCAAACGGCTCGGGAGAAGATTTTAGAGAACAGTATTGTTCGTGGAGAGAGAAGTATAGATCGAATTTTCGAGAAGGCATGGGAGAAACAGCGGTCGGATTTAATCCCCAAGTTTCTCGATGTGATATTGCCATCCCATCCAGTGCGGATCGGTCTAAATCGCCGTTGGGCGATGTTGGGTTTGGGAGAATCTTGGAAAGTTGATGTTTCGCTAGACACTACCGCGATGCAAATAGCTGCTTTGGAGAGCGAAGGCCAAGTCCAACAGGCAGTTCAGATTGCCAAGCAGTCAATACAGCCTGGAACGATCGAAAAGATTTTGCTTCGAAATCAGCGATGGGATGATTGGCTGGCACTTGATCCTTCAAAGCTAGCGCTGATTTCGGCGGTGTGGTCAGAAATACCGCGTGTACTGGTCATGGAAGCGTTGGATCGGCACCAAGAGGCACAGCAGTACTATCAATTGCGAAAGAATCGGGCAAGCAAAGGGGTAGACGCACAAGTTCTCTTGGCCCAGTTAGCGTTGGTCACCGGTGATTTAGACAAAGTTTTCTCGGATTTGAAGCAGAACGAGCCAAATCAGCTAATGTCGATGTATTTCCTTCACAATCGTGTTGAGCAATTACTCGATTTTGAAGGTCTCAATGCGCGATCGGAGTCAAGCATATCCGCTTGGTTGGACCGAACTATCGTGGAGGGCAAGGGGTTTTCTAAGGCGGTGCGTTTCCAAGCGTTGTTTCGACGGCTAGGTGAGAGCCGATGGACGGATGCTATTGAGAG
>JAGWZB010000526.1 GCA_018969045.1 Planctomycetota bacterium
TGCCTAAATCGCCTGCGTTCAAACTCCGCAGGATCGATTCGATACGGCTTGCTCGATTCCCTTGAACTAATCGCTACGCTTTGCCGATCTACCCAACACTGTAGCAAACCTTTTTTTAAACCCATGGCAAATGGAACCCGTCGCCAAATGCTAGCGATCCGCAAAGTTTGGTTTCTTCTTGCACTGATGGTGAGCCTTGAATGCACGACAAGCTCTCCGGTTCTCGCTCAGGATTGGGTTCGGAAGCTTTTTAAAGAAACTCATCACGATTTCGGGTCGGTTAGTCGCAACGCCAAAGCCGAGCACAGTTTTGTGATTGAAAACTGTTTCGAAGAGGACATCCACATCGCTAGTGTCCGGAGCAGTTGTGGTTGCACCAGTCCCGTGGCCACCAAGACTACGTTGAAGTCTTGGGAGAAGGGGGAGATACTTGCCAAATTCAATACCCGCACCTTCACAGGAACCAAAAGCGCGGTGATCACGGTCGTGATCGACAAACCTTATTATGCAGAGATTCAGTTGACCGTCGGCGGGACGATCCGAACGGATGTCTCGGTGGAGCCGGGCGAGATTGTCTTTGGAGACCTCGAGCTGGGTCAAAGCAAAACGATCGATGTGACTTTGTCGTTCAATGGTCGAAAGGGACTTGAGATTGCCGATGTACGTGGCAATGCCCAAGCTTTCGAGGTCCGACTCGATGCTCCGATGTATCAACCCAGCGGGGTGACTTATCGCATGCATGTGAAGCTCAAGGAGACGCTCGAGCCATCCAAGCTTCTGGATGAAATTGTGGTCGTTACCAACGACCCCAATGAGAAGAACCGTGAACTGACGATCCCTGTTTCGGCCCGGGTAAGGCCTCCGATTACGGTCACCCCTGAAACGATCGCTTTAGGAGACGTTCGATCGGGTGAAACGCGCCAGCAGCGATTCATGGTGAAAGCGAAAAAGCCCTTCGCGATCGAGCTGATCACTTGCCCGGACAATCGGTTTGAGTTCCAGACTCCTACCGGTGAAAAGATTCTGCACGTGGTCCCTTTTACGTTTCGTAGCAGCCTGCTGGATTCAGCCCAAGATCAGCAACCCGTCGCTTCGGAAAAGATCCAGCAGAAGGTGTTGATTGTTACAAGCACGGGCGAGCAGATCGAAGCGACGTTGTCAGCAAGGGTATTGCGATAGTCAGTTGACAACGTTTCGAAGTGGTTCTCCGCGGTAGGCTCTTGCGATTTCCATCGCTCCTTTCCTTCGAAATTCCTCGCATCCTTCGTCGCAGTAAAACGCGGTGTGCGGATTAAGCAGCAGACGATCGTGGGCAGGGTGATCTGGGTTTCTCCAAGCGGCAAGGATGGGGCTATCTGTCGGCGGTGGCTCTTGCTCCAGAACATCGATTCCAGCACCCGCAAGATGCCCAGAGGCAAGTGCATCGATAACCGCCATGGTATCTATCACCCCACCCCGAGCGGTGTTGATCAAAAAGGATCCTTTGGGCATCCAATGGATTTGTTCCGAAGAGATCATTCCACGGGTTTGGGGGGAAAGAGGGCAATGCATGCTGACGATGTAGGACTCCGTCAGCAGATCCTTGAGGCTATCGACTCGTCGGATACCCAGCGCTTTATCGAGGCCATCTTTGACGTAAGGGTCATAGAAAACCACATCGAATCCAAACGCTTTGGCACGTAGTGCTGCGGCAGTTCCAATCCTGCCGCAACCGATGATTCCGAAAGTTCGATGGCGTAGCCGCAGGACCGGGAGAGCTTGATCGACATTCCACGCACCGATCCGACGTTTCAAGCGACTGTTGAGAAAATGGGTACCACGAGCCAGCGCCAAAGCCATGGCCAAGGCCGAATCAGCAACTTCTTCGGTGCCGTAGTCGGGCACATTGCAAACCGGTATTCCTTTCTGGCGAGCCGCAGCGATATCGATCCCATCGTATCCGACTCCCGGTCTTACAATGATCTTGCACTGATTGAGTCGCTCGATGCTTGCCCGGGTGAATCGAAAGTAGTGGTAGACCATGATGGCGTCGGCGTCTTCGATGCGACCTACAAGTTCCGATTCTTGCATGGCATCCAAGGCATGGACATCGGCGATGTCTTTGAGAACATCCCGCTCGAAATCAAGCGGTTCGACGATCAAATCTGTGATCACAACTTTCCAGCGTTTTTGCGACATCTCGTCCCCTCGAATTCAAATTCCAATCGGTTGACTTGGGCTGACCCGATACGGCGACGATACAGCCGAGTTGCAATCGGACCGCACCATGGGTTATTGGTTTTGTCGATCAACGGGCAACGCTCAAATCAACCTCGGCTTGAGCCCATTGCGTCGTGTCGCCGATAAGTTCCACGAGGCGTTTCAACTTGGTATTTGCCGTGGGTTCTCCAGGCAGTTCGCGGGTAGGTGCACTTCCCCACATCACTCTGGGCCCACCTCTGGTTGTGATCTCCAGCTTCCAT
>JAGWZB010000527.1 GCA_018969045.1 Planctomycetota bacterium
ATCGCCATTTCTATGGGTTATTTTGGCGATGATGGTTATGGCAGAACAGACCATGTCCAGCCGTTTTTATTCAAGCAAACAGCGAGGCAAGGCCTGATGGATTGGACCTTATCGCCGGTTTTCGGTAGCTATTCTTTGGTTTCGCTCATCGCGATCGGACTGCTGTTCGTTTGGTTTTTTGTCATCGATTCTCAGGGATTAACCAAATTCCAGCGATGGATTCTACGATCCCTCCGACTGCTACTGATTCTGCTCCTGATGCTCGCGATACTCAAGCCTGGAGTCAGTTGGGTCAAAAAGCGTGAACCGGAAGGAACGATTGCTGTTCTGATGGACAAATCCTCAAGCATGCAGTTAAGTTCTGGGGATGGAAAGAAGTCACGTTGGGAAGAGCAACTCGACGTCTGGAATGGACTTTGGACAAGCCGAACTCAGCTTGGCAATCAAATCAGAATCGCTCCTTTCGTATACGATACTCAGTTACAGTCCTTGGGGGATGTCGAGTCGTCGGCGACGGTACCACCGGTGTTGCCCAACAAAGCCGAAGGGTCCACGACCGACATCGGTGGACCTCTTGCGCAGCTATCCAACACCACACTGTCATCACCCTTGATGGCAGTGATTTGGATGGGAGACGGATCGCAGACACTGACTCCGGCCAAGTCAGATCCTCAACAGATTGCCAAACAGTTTGCTAGGCAGGACATTCCGCTATACATGATCGGGATTGGGCCTCGGGGAGACAGCGAGCAAGCCAGGGATTTAGGGCTCGAAGGAGTTCCTGAGCAACTCGATGCTTACACCAAGAACCAGATCTATGTGCGCGGCATGCTCAAAGCCCGGGGAGTTGCCAACCGTGATATCACCATCACGATGAAAATTGTTGGGAAGGATGGCCAACCGAAGCTAGTTGAGCAAACGTTGGTTCGTCCGACAAAGAGCGATCAAGCAATCTCCTTTCAGTTGCCATTGCTGGCCCCCGAGGAAGGATCCTACGAACTTTGGTTGGAGGCCAAGCCGGTCGATGGCGAATCGGTACTCGAAAACAACCGTATCACGTCGTATTTGAACGTTCGTGCCGGAGGAGCACGCGTACTTTTTATTGAAGGCGAACCTCGAACCGAATCGAAATTCATCGCGAGCGCACTTCTTGAGTCTCCAGACATGCAAGTGGATAGACTCTGGATCCCTCGAGAGCCAATCCAGAAATGGCCGATCGATCTGAGCCCACGATTGTCCAATGGAGTGTATGACTTGTTCATCCTAGGTGATGTGGATTCCGACGCCATTGGGTCCGCTGGCGCTCGATTGCTCGTTGACCAAGTTCTCCAAGGTGCCGGCCTGATCACTTTAGGTGGCTATTATGCTTATGGACCTGGCGGTTGGAACAATACCCCATTAGCCGATGCTTTACCGATCCAAATGGGGGCTGCGATCCGCCAGCCACGGAATGCACCGATCGATCTGCGTAATCACTATGAGGGATCCGTATCTTTTGTACCTGTGGCGATCGATCGGCTATTACAAATTGGGGATCCAGGGAGCGACCATGCAGCGATATGGAAAGAGATGAAACCACTAACGGGTGCGAACCGTTGGGGGGGAATCAAAAATGCACCCGGTGTTAAAGTGCTTGCCACGGGGGATGCTGGCCAGCCATTGATGGTCAATGGTATCGCGGGCAATGGACGTGTCATGAGTCTAGCTTTCGATTCAACCTTTCAATGGCTCAGACAAGGTAAATCCAAAGAGTTTAAGCAGTTCTGGAGGCAGATGGCATTGTGGGGGTTGCGTCGCGAAGCGGTCGAAGAGGGAATGCAGCTAACGATGAACCGCCGGAGATTGCTGCTGCAGCAATCCGCCGAAGTCTTGATGAATTGGAACCCTGGAAGCAAGGAAGCCAAGATCCCCGCCGAAGTCGGTCTTCAACTTTGGAAAATCGAAGATCCGCAATCCGAACAACAGCCGCCAACGGAAAAGCCTATTGGCGAGTACCGATTGAATCCCCGAGACCCCACAAGCATGAGGCTCACTTTCGAAGGAGTCAAAGAACCTGGACGTTACCAATGGCGAGCAAACGCCAAAGGCTCGGGAGGAAGAGAACTCGAATCGAGATTGCCATTTGTTGTGATCGATCAAAGTCTTGAATCGATGCAGCCGCTTCCGGATTGGCAACTGCTGGGACAACTTGCCAAGCTCAACGAAACAGCCGGTGGGGTATTGCTCAGTCCTGATCAATCTTCGGATTTGATCAGCCGATTGCTCGAGCGACGGCGACAGGCGACCGAGACGGCGATCGAATCGTTTCAGTTGGGCGACACCACGCTGGACTCTTGGTTAATTTTCCTGGGGATTGCAGGATTGCTGGTCCTGCAATGGGGCCTTCGCAAACGCTGGGGTGTTCCATAATAACGTCGGATGATTTCTCCGAAATCATCCTAAGAT
>JAGWZB010000077.1 GCA_018969045.1 Planctomycetota bacterium
GTCAAGGCACAGAGCTTGATACCGAATCTGAGTCTGCTTTGGACGAAGCTTCGGAATTCGTTTCACTGGAGGAGCTTGGGAGTGTCTATGCCAAGGTGCTGCAGGGGGAATCCCCGGTTGCGGTTTCTTCACAGAACCGTGAGTTGGAAAAAGGGGGAATCGAATTTCATGGAACGATTTCCTTCCATGGTGAGACCGATGGAGTCCCTGTATCGATTGGTTCGATCATTGAAGCGATCCTGTTTGTGGGTACCAGGGATGGGCAATCGGTATCGATCGAGCAATTGTCGGGGATGATGAAGGAGTTTCCACCCGAGGAAATCTTGCAAGGGATAGAGCAGCTGCAACGCATTCTGGAGTCGCAGGACAGTTCGGTGCGAGTATCTCAAGACGAAACCGGGTACCGATTGAAACTAACGCAAGAAGTCGAATCGCAGATTGAGCAACTTAAATGGGGTGGGCCACGGCAAGCCGTTCTATCTCAAGCGGCGATCGATTGTCTATCGTTGTTGGCTTATCAGCCTGGAATTCAGAAGCAGGACCTAGAGGATCAACTTGGCCCGGGCACGGGTGCTATTTTGGCAACGTTGCAGCGACGGGGTTTGATTGCAGTGGATTCGGATGGATACCGAACCACCGATCGGTTTCTGCAGATCGCAGGAATAGAATCTCTGGAGGATTTACCCAAAGTCGATGACTTATAAGAGCCGTTGGTTGTGGCTAGAAGTATATACTACTGGTTTTTTCGTACTCGTAATCGTACTCGTACTCGAAGCGGCCTAGCGTAGCGATTCAGCCCAGTAGTGCCCAAGTTACCTCGAACCGCTTCGATCAACCATCGGCAACGCAGCGGTTCAAACAGCCATCGAGTACGAGCACGATGAAATCCGATGCGATGCACGAACGTTTCACCCACAATAATTCCTGAAGAACCTTTTTAAAAAACCTACAAATTTCGACGGTTCGCAGGTCATAAATCCAAGTCTCGGGTTAAAAGCTCTTGAACCGGTGAATTTCTGGTAACTGAGGGCTGGATCGATGGTCGACGAAACGATGAGAAATGCGATGAGGCACTGGACAATTGTCCAACCTCTGGTCTCAAGTTTCGTGCATTCGATGGTTGGCGATCGCACCGCGCGCGATGATTTGATGCAGGATATCGCCATAGCGGTATTGGAATCGTTTGAGCGTTATGATTCCAGCCAGCCTTTTGCGGGCTGGGCAGTTGGGATCGCGCGCAACCATGTTCGATTGTATTTTCGTACGGTACATCGAACCCGACTTCGTTTCTCCGACTCAATGATGGAGCAGTTGTCGATTGAGTTTTCCGAGCTAGCTCCCAAAGAGCTTCATCGCCTTGAGCACCTCCAAACATGCTTGGAACAGTTGGACGGTCGAGCTAGGGAGTTGTGCAAAGCGCGTTACGCAGACGATCAAAAACCAAACCAGATGGCCAGGCATTTTGGTGGCACGCCCAATGGAATCGCCAAGGCCCTTCAGAGGATCCGTCAGCGACTCCGAGAGTGCATCGATCGTCAGGAATTGCTTGGTGGGGGAACGCCATGAGTTTCGATCCTTTGCTCCTGGTAAGCCGCTATTTCGATGGGGACCTCAGCGAAGAGGAACTGCAACGCTTGGAAACTGCCTTGAACTCTTCGGATCAACTGCGCAAAGCATTTGTGCAAGTAGCATTGATCCATGAAAAGCTTTCTCAGGAACTTACACCCCTTGGTTTTGAATCGTCGGCGCCAGAATCTCAAAGGCCTCATTACGCGGAGCGGTATACGCGATGGAGATCGACCATTGTTTTTCTGGCGACCTCGGTTCTGTTGATGATTGGGGTATTTTTGGTGCTGAATCGAAATCCATTGATCGCTTCGCAGGAGATCACGCGACTGATTCAATCCTTGAGTATCGGGGACAGACTTTACCGCATCGATGTTGAGCAGATCGCCTTACCGAGCCAAAAGCAGTTGGAAAGATACGATAGATCGAGGCCGCCCAAGCCATCGCTGGATGGGGCTGAGCTCTACCTGCGCCGGGCCGATCAGTTTGTCTTGAAGCGTTACTCGGGTAGTAAGAGCGTTTTCATTACCGGCAGCGATGGGCAAATTGGGTGGGCTATCGCTTCGGATGGTTCCATTCGAATCAGCAATGAAGCTTACGAGTTCAGTCGCGATCTCCCTGGTCACGAGCATTCGATTCCGCTTGCGAATTTAACTCAAGGATTGACTCAGATTCAAAAGGCTTATGCAATCCAAATCGTCCCAGTTTCATCCAACGGGGTGCAAGAGGATCAAGAGGCGATGTTGATTGCGACCAAGAAGCGTGGGCAGCGTGGTCCCAAGCGGATCGAGATGCAATACCAAGTACAAACTGGTCGTATTGTCCAAATCCGATTCATTGAGATGCCTTATGGCCCCGAACGACTTACGGTCCGATTGACGCTCATCGATGAAGATAATCTGCCCATGGATTTCTTCCGTTACAGCTATCATCAAACCGCTGACCGACCCAAGGCTCTGCCTCAACAGGAGTAATGATGAATCTAAAAGCACTATCGTTTATAGGAATTTTTGTCGCCTCCTTATGGATTGCTTGTATCTACCCAAACCCACTCATTCGAGCATTGGCTCAAGAGAAAAACTCTTCCAAGGCGGGAGCCAAACTGCGTAAGCCTTCCATGGCTGATACCATTCGTGCGAATATCTATGCAGACAATTGGTTCATGCTTTATATCAACGGTGAATTGGCTGCAGTCGATTCGATTCGATTTATTCCGCACAATGTGATTAGCGTGGATTTGCTACCAAGCTATCCGATGACGATTGCTGTGATGGCTAGGGACAACGCGGACCCCGAAACCGGCATGGAATATGCAAACACCAATATAGGCGATGGCGGGTTTATCCTCAAATTTGCAGACGGCACAGTCACCGATGGTAGTTGGAAAGCAAAAGCGTTTTCAAGTGGGCCGATCGGGGGCGATACGAGAAACCCTCGGGTCGAAAACACGCCAATCCCTGATAAATGGTTTGAAGTTGATTTCGATGACAGTTCATGGCCAAGTGCCAAGGAATACAGCGAAGAGGAGGTCAAACCCAAACAACCCTATTACGAGAGCGATTTCCAGAGCGCCAAGTTTATATGGTCAAGCGATGTTAAGCTCGACAATCTAGTTCTTTTTAGAAAACGCATCACCGCAGCACCCGACGGAAAAGAGAGGACGGATTTCTCTAATCTCAATAACATCGTGCCTGAGCAACCGCCGCGAGGTGATCGACGCGGTCCACCAAAGTAAATCCACCAAGATAGCGAATTTTCCAATTCCAAGTATTGGAGTCCCCAAGGATGTTGATACTACCTCGAATGAAGCTGATTGCTTTTCTACTACTGGTATCGATCGCAAGCATGTGGCCGTCGGTTGTCGACGCCCAAGACCCCCCGAACCAAAATGAGAATCGACCAGGTGGCCGGAAAGGTCCGCAAGCGGGCCAGCAGCAAGCGGGCCAGCAGCAAGCGGGCCAACGGGGCGGGCCGAAGGGATCAGGAGGCAGTGGGCTTGGTGGATACGAAAAACCTCCATCTCCTGCCAACGATGTTCCCAAACGAGCTTACGATTTGATTTTAGGAAGACCGACGGACAAGTCGATCACGATTGGAGTGATGCCTTTTGAGAATGGGCAAGGACGCATTCATTATAAGGCACAGCAGCAGGGAGCGGAGGCAAGTAGCGCCGCGGATGGACAGTCGACACCTTGGGCCAAATTGCAAAAGGACATCCCCCTTACCATCGAGCTTGATGATCTGCGAACGGATACTCGGTACCGTTACACTTGGGAATATCAAGCAGAAGGAGTTGCCAAGAGCCACGTGAGCGAAAGCTACAGTTTTCATACCCAGCGAGCACTGGGAAGTTCTTTTGTATTTACGGTCACATCAGACTCTCACTTGGACGAGAACTCCAGTGGTGATGTTTACTTGCGAACCTTAGCGAATGTTTTGGCGGATCAGTCCGATTTCCATTTGGAGCTTGGCGATACGTTCATGACGGGCAAGTACAAGCAGCCATCGATGTCCTATGGGCATTATCTATCTCAACGCTATTACTTGGGAACAGCATGCCACTCCGTCCCCTTTTTCCTGGTTCTGGGCAATCACGATGGCGAATCGCCTGCCCGTGGCGATACACTTTGGGCTACAAAGACGCGTAAGGCGTTGATTCCTAATCCTTATGGGAATCATTTTTACAAAGCCAACCCGGATACACTTGGTGAGCTTGGAACCATTGATGATTATTTTGCATGGGAGTGGGGCGATGCGCTTTTTATCGCTTTAGATCCTTATCGATACACCCTTGAGCGACCTCGACGTGGGGAGACCAACGAGAGAGGGAATTGGTTTTGGACACTTGGAGAGCAGCAATACCGGTGGTTGCAAAAAACGCTCCAAGAGAGCCGTGCAAAATACAAATTTGTATTTATCCACCATTTGGTTGGTGGGGCCGATCAGAACAATCGAGGGGGATCTGAAGCGGCACCGTTTTGGGAATGGGGGGGCAAGAGTGCAAATGGCAAGGATGATTTTCGGAAGTACCGACCGGGCTGGGAAAAGCCAATCCATCAGATGCTTGTGGACCATGGGGTGCAGATCGTATTTCATGGTCATGACCACTTGTTTGCCAAGCAGGACTTCGACTCAATCGTCTATCAAGAGGTGCCACAACCAAGTCACGCTCGAGTTGGGAACACAAGGACTGCGGCTCAATACGGGTATTTCAGTGGAGAGATCCAAGGAAGTTCCGGGCATATTCGGATTCGAGTTTCACCGGAGCATTGCCGCATCGATTACGTCAGGTCTTATCTGCCCAAGGATGAGGACGGACGTCATCGCAATGGTGAAGTCAGTTACACATACCAGGTAGAACCGCGATAGTTTCCATGGGTTTATTCCAAGAGGTCCCTCTCCATGCGTCGGCTGTTTAACTTATTCGTATTCTTCCTCATCTGCAGCCCTTTGCTTCGTGCAGACGAGCGACCCAATATCGTATTGATGCTATCGGACGACCAGGGATGGGATGGGTTGTCGGTAGCCATGCATCCGGATATAGGAGGCTCCAAAGGTCAAGTATTCCACACTCCTAACTTGGAACGACTTGCAGCAAGGGGCATGCGATTCTCGAACGCTTATTCGCCAGCACCGGTCTGTTCTCCGACACGCATCAGTCTGCAAACTGGAAAAAGTCCAGCTCAGCTGCATTGGACCAAAGCGGCACCGGCACAGACCGGGCAACGGTTGATGGAACCTAAACTCATCAAGAGCATCCCCGACTCCGAGACGACGATTGGCCAGATGCTGCAGAGGGCTGGTTATGCGACCGCCCATTATGGAAAGTGGCATATCGGCGGTGGTGGACCGGGCAAACATGGTTACGATCAACACGATGGCGACACTGGTAACGAGCAAGCTTATAAGTTCCAGGATCCCAATCCAGTAGATATTTTTGGAATGGCGCAAAGGGCTGAGCAATTCATGACCCAAAGTGTGCAGACGGGAAAACCCTTTTACATCCAGCTATCTTGGAATGCTCTTCATGCGAGCGAAAATGCCAACCGAGCCACTTTGGCAAAGTATCAAGCGAAACTGGCCGGCGAAAGCGAGAAAAGAATCACCACGGCAGCGATCACCGAAGACCTCGATGCAGGTGTCGGGAAAGTTATCGACGCGATCGATCGCATGGGATTGTCCAAAAACACGATCATTATCTATATGTCGGACAATGGTGCCGGAGGTGGTGGAGGTGGAAAAGGACGATCGGGTGGATTGCGAGGAGGCAAAGGCGGAGTATGGGAGGGTGGAATTCGAGTCCCATTTATCATCGCTGGTCCTGGAATTGAAGCGAACACTTGGAGTCACACCCCCATCGTTGGCTATGACTTGTTCCCGACTTTCTGCCAGTGGGCATCTATTGACCCATCGAAGTTGCCCAGTGGAATCGAAGGGGGAAGCATTGCTCAGGTTTGCACAAACGGGGGACAAGGCAATGTAGAGCGTCCCAATGAGGGACTTGTATTTCATTTTCCTCATTACCAAAGTGAAGGAGGCCCTCAGTCGTCGATTCGCGTGGGTGACTGGAAGCTGATCCATTTCTACGAGGACGGTAGGGATGAGTTGTACAATCTCAAGGATGATGTAAGCGAGCGCAGGAATCTTGCTGGGCAAGCCACAGCCCAATCGCAAGACTTGCATCAGAGACTCGAAAGATATCTTCTGAGAGTTAACGCACAGATGCCCACCAAGAACCCCGACTACGATCCAAACATTCGGGTCGAACCCAAGAAGCGTGGTGGTAGAAACAACCAAGGTCCAGCGAAACCCTGATCGGTAGCGAGTTTAGTTTGCGATCAAATCAAATACTTAGGAACCCGACGATGAAAATACATCCAGTAAGGCTCAACGCACCTCTATTGGCGATCCTGTTTGTGGCACTTTGTTTTGCAGACGTTTCTCAATCGCATGAGGGGGGGCATGGATCTGCAACAGAGACCTCCAATTCGAGAAAGACGTGGACTTTTGAGAAATCCAAAAAGCATTTCCATGGCAGTTTTCTTTCGGCGGATGATCAAGTTGCTAAGTTTGAAACCGGCGCAGGAAAAGTGATCGAGGTATCCAGAACGGAGCTTTCGCCTGAGGATCGGAGATGGATTTCAGATCGACTCGATGCGATTTACAAGCTGAATCAGAGTGTTCCTGTGCGCATGGTAAGTATCTCCGTTGAGCCAATTAGCGATGCCACCGGCGCAGAGAATCTATACGAGGAACGTCCTGCGATGTTTGATCATTTTAAGCCGTTTGAAAAGACGCTTGGGCTGCGATGGGACAACGACTTTTTTTATGTTGAGTCCAACGGTATTCCAGAGCATCCGATGATGACCGGTATCACTGCTTGGCAACAGCAGGTCCCATTACCGCAGTCTTATACTGGGCGAAATGCCTGGAGAATTCCGCTGCATCCAAAACCTGCTAGAAAACCGATGTCGGCTAAAAGCAACTTCTTTCGCGGTGCGATTGCGCTAGCTGTTAATGGGATTCCGATTTTTAATCCGATCAAGAACGATGGAAAGACCGACACGCTCATCGCAGGTGAGCTCGATCAGTGGGGAGGACACTGCGGTCGCGCCGACGATTACCACTATCATATCGCTCCGATTCATTTAGAACCGATCGTAGGCAAAGGCCAACCGATCGCGTATGCCCTCGACGGTTATCCGATCTATGGGTATCAAGACGCAGATGACCGACAAGCGCTCGATTGGATGAATGGTCATAAGGATCAGCAAGGCAACTACCACTATCATGCGACAAAGCAGTATCCATATATCAACGGAGGGTTTTACGGTGAAGTCATCGAGCGGGATGGACAAGTGGATCCGCAACCCAGAGCCGAGAGTCCTAGGCCAGCGTTGCCACCGATGCGAGGTGCCAAGATTGTGGGATTTGACCAAACCGCCCCGGGCGCTTACCAATTGACTTATGAGATTGCAGGTCGCAAGGGATTTGTTCGTTATAAGCTTGCCGAAGACGGTTCTGCGGCATTTGAGTTTCAGGATCCTAACGGCAAAGTCACCAAGGAAAACTATCAGAAGGGCAGTGGGCGTAGAGGTGATGGCCGTCCACCTCGCGACGCTCCCCCGCCCAAAGCACCACAGCCCAGAGCGCCTCAGCCCATGCCAAACCAGCAGGCAAAAACAACCACCGGAACAATCCAGGTAGCCAGCAACTCGGTCGACCAGAAAGGGATGCTGATCAAGGAGTGCACATGCGATGGGGCAGGGCATAGCCCTTCGGTCCGCTGGGACAAATTACCAGAGGGAACCGAGTCCATCGCTGTATCGCTGTGGCATGAAGCTCCCGATCAGGTGAAATCCTATTGGCTGGTTTACAACATCCCAGCGACATCTGATGGGATACAGCAGAACCACAAGCCCGAGGGGACTGTGGGGCTGAACGACAAAAAGCGCAACGAGTACGATCCGATGTGTTCCAAAGGTCCTGGAACCAAGACTTACCATATCACGGTTTATGCGTTGTCCAAGAAGTTGGAATTGCCGGCGAAAGAGGTGGACCGCAAACGACTTCTTGAAGCTATCAAGGAGTGCACACTGGGCCAAGGGACCCTCGATTATCGGTACGAACGGTCGAAGTAGTCATTACGACGAGTAAACTCCAAGAATAAACTTCTGAGCACTTTCATTCCGTATACTCGGTGCTGCTTAGCCAAGGATGCATCCAATGCAAAATCGCAATTGCTTTGTTTTGCGAACTATTTGTGCGTTCGGAACGATCCTCCTTGCAGGCAGTTTTGCCCGATCTACTAGGACACCAACATGTTGCAGTTGATTGAAAACGCGGTCCGATACCCAAATAAGGGCGAATGTTCGCGGGTATCTGGGGCGTTACCCCAGCCCGAGGGATTCGACGGACACCGAGTTTCCTTGCAGTGCTGCGTGCAACGATCGTTCGCGTTGGCGAGGAATGCCATCAAAGGCCCAGGACTCGGCCTCGTAGGTTAGTTGATGGACTGCGTTTTCGACCCACAAGCGGTGCTCTTCGATCCCAGCTTCATCGAGTTTACGGGGAATGCACATGCGTGATCCGAGGATCAATCGAGCGCGTGAACCGGGGCGTGGGATTGCAAAACGATCCCATGTTGGTGCTCGATAAGGGCGATGGTAACCGATCCCCACTGGAATGATGGGAACCTGAAGAAGCGAACTGAGCTGAATACATCCAGGGGCCAGGACACGTCGTGGTCCTTTAGGGCCATCGGGCGTTACCACCAAGCTGCTGTTTTGATGTTCCTTGCGGTATTGCAGGATTGCTTTGAGCCCCCCTTTGGTCGAGGAGCCTCGCACGGTGTTGTAGCAAAAATCCTGGGCCATCCAGTCAAGCCAGTTCGCATCGCGATGCTGGCTGACTAGCAGCGTCATTCCCGCTCGGCTTCGGGTTACAAATGGCAGAAGGATATTTTCATGCCAGAAGATATAAATCGCTGGCGTGGTGAATTGGTCCGTCGTGACATCGCTATCGTCGGAGTAATCAGCCAAGCGGGCATCGAGCGTTCTGACCAATCCCTTGATCAGATGCCCAAACAAGAACGCAATTGGACGCAGGACTACAGGGTTGACAGCCATCAAGCGAAATCGATGTTGACTGTGCCTTGGAATACTTCGACGGCCGGTCCAGTCATATAAACATGGTTGGAGGCTTGGTCCCATCGCAACATCAGATCACCACCGGTCAGATGGTTCAGTATTGTCCGATCCGTTCGGTCGGTCAGTACGCCCGCGACGCAAACGGCGCTGGCTCCGGTGCCACAGGCCCAGGTTTCTCCGGATCCACGTTCCCATGTTCTCTGTCGGACTTCACCACGAGCTAGGATCTCGACAAACTCGACATTGGTCCTTTTAGGGAATCGCTCGTCGTTTTCGATCAAGGGGCCGATTCCCAGAACTAGCTCGTCGGTTAGTTCGGGAACAAAGATAACACAGTGCGGATTGCCCATCGAAACACATGTTCCAAAAAGCGTGTGTCCCTTGTATTCGAGTTTATGGTTGACCACAGGCTCGGTTGGAACACCAAGGGTTGTTGGGATCTGGGCTGCCAACAGTTTTGGTTCTCCCATATCGACGGTGACTTGATCGACCAAGCCGTTTTCGACATTCAGATCCAGCGAGAGCACACCGGCTCCGGTTTCGATCGCGAGTTTAGGTTTTCTTGCAATCCCTGAGTCATGTACAAATTTTGCGACACAACGGATTCCATTTCCACACATCTCCGATTCGCTACCGTCGGCGTTGAACATGCGCATCTTCGCGTCAGCGATGTCCGTCGGGAGAATCAAAATGATCCCATCGCCACCGATTCCAAAGCGGCGATGCGAAAGCTCTACAGCCAGGCGTTGAACATCGTTGGGGAGTACCTGGGAGAAGCCTTCGATATACACGTAGTCGTTGCCGGCTCCGTGCATTTTTGTGAATTTTAATTCCCTCACTTGGATTCCTTCTTTTGATCAAACCTTGAGACTCTTGAGTGGTTCCCGGGGGCAACAACCATGAAGAACATCCCCTGGGCTGACATTATGATGTTTTTGATGGAGGATTCCTAGATGAACTCAGGGCCAAGACCCACGTTCATGGCACTCTGGTTTGGAGAACCCATTGGGAACTTTTTGCCCTAAATAATTCCTGAGGAAACCGAAAAGAAAAGACCCGCAGTGAGGTTGCTCACAACGGGTCTTGGGGGGTTTTGCCGGTTAGTAGTCTTTGGAGGTTAACCGACCACTTCCTTGATTTTTTGGAGGAAGTGATCGCTACCGTCTTTACTGAGCTCTTTTGCGTGTTTTTCGGCTTTCTTCATATCGGTGTATTCGAAGACGGCCACTCGCTTGAGATGTTGGTTGAAAACTCCCCAGTAGAGCTTTACGCGAGGCTCAGCGGCCGCTTTTCGAGTTCGCTTTGGCTTGGCTTCGACCGGTGCATCCGTGGTTGTCTCGGCGGCTTCCGTGGCCTTCTTCGTTTTCTTTGAGTTTGTTGCACTAGGCATGCTCTGAGGCTCCGTAAAATCTTGGAAGAAAGCAAAAATGAATCCAACGAGGCAGGAATTGGAGCTCCTGCTTCGAGCCCCTGATTATATCCTTTTAGGTCGCATTCCGATACCGTTTATTTGGAACTTGTTAAGATATTCCGGACCGCCAAGCTAGCAAAAAGGCTTATAAATTCCAGGGTTATTGCTTGGTCAGCTGCCCAAATTGGGGGTGTTAGGGTTGGCCAGAGAGTGCTTGGGAGACGGCGTCGAAATTATGCTTCATCATTCCTAGGTAGTTATCTGCGTGGGAGCCTGCGGGTCCTAGGGCGTCGGAGTAGAGTTCCTGACCTACTTGGAGCTTGATTGAGCGACTAGCGGCACCCTCGATGACTGCATCGATCATTTTGCCAGCAACACTGGATTCCTTGAACACTGCCGGCACCGAATTTTCCGAGACGATTTCGATCAACTGGGGAATTCGCTGCAGGCCTGCTTCGGAGGCCGTCGAGATGCCTTGAACCCCTTCGACTCGAAGTCCGTAACGACGCCCAAAGTATTGGAAAGCATCGTGGGAAGAGATCAACACACGTTGTTTTTTGGGGATGCGCTCGATGGATTCCTGTCCATAGCGATCCAGTTGTGCAAGTTGTTCGCGGAGTTTTTCTGCCGCCTCTTGGAATCTAGCTTGATGAGTCGGCAGGCGTGCGGACAGCGACTGTTCGATAAGACCAACCGTTTTGCTCCATAGAGAGACGTCCATCCAGATATGCGGATCGACTTGATCCGACATCGGTTCTCCGATGAAGTCATCGGAGGTCAAGGCATCTGAGAGAGCCACGTGCAAGCGATCGGACTTGGGACGACTTCCCAGAACATCCGACATGCGCCCTTCGAGTTTAAGTCCGTTGTAGAAGACGATTTTTGCGTGAACGATGGCGACGATATCATCTCGAATCGGTTTATACAGGTGGGGATCCACTCCGGCAGGGATCAGTTGAGTCAATCGAACGGCATTGCCTCCGATGCTACGCACCATATCGGCGATCATCCCTGTGGTTGCAACTACGTCCAAGGCTTCGTCTGAGGGATTGCCGTGCTGGCCTTGTCGTGTGTCTTTGGGGCTAGGGCATCCGCTGACAGAGACCGTTGCGGTGGTCCATAGGGCAAGCTTGAGCAAGTTTCTTCGGCTGGTCGATCTCAAGTTGGCTCCTTCGCAAGGATTCGTCATATCAGAGCTGACAAATCCGAAAGTCCGATCGGTTCTTTGGACGCGAACGGTTCTCCGTATCGTACGCCGATGGCCATGCCCCATGTCGCCGCTTGTTGGCGAAGAGACTCAATCATCGGTGGATCGAGTTGCTCTTTGCCTTCGAGGAACTGACTTCGATACGCCAGGATCGAATCGGCTTTTGCTTGCCAGTGTGAGCTGATATCCATGATCCAAGCTGGCTGAGGAATGTGCTTAAGATGGATGCAATAATAGTAAAAAATTCTCTGTGGATGAAAAGGTTTCCCGGGCAGATCGCACTTGGTCAATTTGCTCCAGAAACGGGCGGCTTCGACCAGATCGGTCGCTGCGATATGGTCAGGGTGAGCGTCGAGCCAGTAAGGGGCGAAAATCCAGCGAGGGCGGGTCAAGCGAAACAGACCAGCGAGCTTGGCTCGATTTTCAAGGGTCGCTTCGAGGAATCGGTTGGGAAGTCCTAAGTTGTATCTCCAAGTGACACCCAAGCAATTGGAGGCCGCTTGAGTTTCTGCAGATCTTTTTTCGATAGTTCCGTAAGGAGTTGGTTCCCCGTTGGTCAGGTCCAATATTCCGACGTTGGCTCCTTTTTGGATCATCTTGGCGATCGTCCCACCCATTCCCAGTTCCGCGTCATCTGGATGGGGGGCAACGACCAAGATATCCAGTGGATCGGAGCTTATAGGCAGCTGCGGATAGTCCTGATGCATTGAGAGCTTAGGTGTTTGCATGCTGAGCGATAAGATGTTTATCGATGAGGCGAAGGATTCCATGAGCGACCAAGGGTTTTGGACCGTGCAATTGATCCAGAATGGTCCCCCCCTTGAGAATGACTTCGACGTTGTTCTCTTGGGAATTCATGGCTTGAGCGCTGTTGGAGATGATCATATCGCAAGCCTTACGACTGAGCTTGACGATCGCCCGAAAGCGAACATCTTCGGTTTCCAAGGCAAAGGCAACCACCCATTGCTTGGGCAATTTGCTTGCAGCCAATGTGGCAACAATGTCTGGAGTTTCCTTCAGATGAATGGTGATGTCGTTACCGGTTTTTTGAAGCTTGCTGGTTTGAACATGTTCTGGCATATAATCGCAAGGTGCTGCCGAACCGATAAGTCCATCGGCGGTTGAGAAGGCGATCCTTGTAGCCTCAAGCATTTCTTGGGTTGTGGTTACCCAAACCACTTTAGCTTGCTGAGGATACTCGACCGACACGGGACCTGAGACGACGGTGACTTGATGCCCCAGATCTAATGCAGCTTGGACCAGCGATGCTCCCATGCGTCCACTGGATGCATTGGTCAGGTACCTTACCGGATCGAGGTATTGTCTAGTTGGCCCAGAGGTAATGACGATGTGAGCCACAAGAATCACTCCAACCAAGGTTTGCAGGCTTGGAGGATCGCTTCAGGCTGGCTCATTCTGCCGACTCCGATTCGGCGGCAGGAGAGCCAACCCGAGTCGGGACCGACCAGATGCACCCCATCTGCTTTCAGTTGGCTTATGTTCCTTTGCACTGCAGGTTTTTCCCACATTGGGGAGCTCATTGCAGGAGCCAAAACGACGGGGCACTCCATATTTAGATAGAGAGTCGAGAGTAGATCATTGGCAAGCCCCAGAGCGCAAGCAGAAATGATTCTTGCTGTTGCCGGCGCGATGATCATCAATTTGCAGTCGCTAGCAAGCTCGATATGTGGTCCCAGCGGATACCGTGGGTCAAAGGGATCGACGACCGGTTGCGAACCGGTCAGTGCGCAGAAGGTAGCTGGCCCGATGAATTGCGTTGAAGCAGTGGTCATTACAACGGACACCAAATGTCCGGACTGGACCAATTGGCTCACGAGCATCGCGGATTTGTAGGCCGCAATGCCACCGGAGACTCCAACGACAATTCTTTTTTTTTGCGTCATGAGGCTCGCCCATCAAAGGCTACCTAACGGAGGCGATTTAGAAGTCGCCTGCGTCCAAGTCCAACAGATCCCCTTGTTCGGTTGTCTCACCGAAGATTTTTAGTTCGCCGGTCGTCGTCAGATAAATCTTGTCTTGCAAAATTTCCTGAATGACAATTTCCATCTTGTCATCGGAGTGAAGATCGACCAAAGGGCGGCCTCCACGATTGAGTTGTACAAGTCGTTTTTGAATCAGTGTAGATAGCTTGAATCGTCCACCTACCTTGTTGACAATGGCTTCTTCTTTTAGCTCTTCGAGCATCGACACGCCTCGTGTAAGTAAAAATGAAACAGGGTTGGATTGGATCGAGTGGGTATTAGTTGGACTCAAGGGTGGACTGGCCGATGGGTTGGTTTTTGGATTGACTGTCGTATTCGCACAGCAATCGACAAGCCTCGTTGACGGCATCCTCTATGGAATCATTGACGATTCTATGACGGTAACGATGCATGAACCCAAGTTCTTCCTTTGCAACTTGAAGTCTTCTTTGGATCGCTTCCTGGGAGTCGGTCCCTCGATCCCTTAAGCGTTTCTCCAGTTGCTCCATGGACCCGGGGTCAATGAAGATGGTAATTGCATTGGGATTGACGTCCAGGACGGCCAGTGCCCCCTGAACATCAATCTCCAAGATTACCCATTTTCCTCCGGAAAGACCAGACGAAACGGCCTGTTTGAGGGTTCCGTACCAGAAACCTCTTCCAAAAACCTCTTTGCATTCCAGGAATTCACCTTGGACCCGTTTCATTTGAAATTCCTCGGGAGTTAGGAACCAATAGTGTTTGCCGTTGATTTCTCCGGGCCGAGGGGGCCTGGTGGTCGCCGAAACGCTTAGCTGGAGCGGGAGCCGACAGGTTTCGATCAATTTGGCGACGATGGTGGATTTTCCCGAACCACTGGGTCCGGAAATGATGATCAGTTTACCGCTGTGGGTTTGCTCATCGTCATTCGACATTTTGTACCAACTCCCTGACAGTTTCGATGGCAGTTTTGATCGCTACCACGTGATGGGCTATGGTAGCATCGTTGGCCTTGGCTCCGATGGTATTGGTTTCGCGAGCTATTTCCTGGGTCAAGAAATCGAGTCGGCGTCCTTGGGAATCCTGCTGATCGATGGTCGTCAAAAACTGCTGCAGGTGGCTATTGAGCCGGACGATTTCCTCCCGAATATCGCTTCGATCTGAGAACTGTACGACTTCGCGAAGCACGTCGATTTCCCCGATCGAAGGGACCAATTCCTCGAGAGCCGATTTGACTCTGGACTCGAGCCGTTTGCGGTAATCGCTCAAAACAAGGGGAGCTCGCGTTTCGATTTCTCTGGAAAGGCACTGAACTTTGCCGATCACGTCGATGAATTCTTTGGCCATCTGATCGCCTTCCACCTTGCGCATGCGATTGAGATGATCCAGGGCTT